>JBFXGO010000027.1:0-32826 GCA_050239825.1 bacterium | reverse complement strand
TATCTATTTTTTTTTATAAAAACGAAAAAAGTCTGATAGGTAGGTAATGGCTGAATATCGGATGCTGTTTTGTCATTTACTTATGAAGAGACCCATGATAATCAAGCCAGTAACCTGTCCCCGTCGTTTTTTTGAGAAGAAGCCCTATAATCCCCGCCTCATGAGTGAAACACAACTGTTTATTTGCTTTTATAATTTTTAAAAGTTTAAATGAATCGATAAACATTATCAAATCAAGAATTATTTTTCTCAAGTCAAATCCTATATAGTCCCTCTCATTTGGAAAGATTTTTTTAATCCTCTCAATTCTCTGCTCTTTTATATCTCTCCCGCTTGAGTAACATTTAATTATGAGACTGTTTTGTTTTGAAAACCGGCGGGTCACCTGAAGAATCCTGATGTGGCAGCCCCGGTCATTGAAATATCCCGTCGTGCAGATGGCAAGAATGACCTTATTCTCCATCAACATTGATTGAATCTCGTATCTTGTATGTGTCTTTCTTGACAGTCTCAAAGTATGTTCTTACCTGAATCTCGCTTATAAGGCCAAGCATCAGCATCTGAAGGGCTATCATGAAGAGGAAGACGGATATAATAAGCAGTGGGTTTCCCGTCATGTCGATATCGATGAAGATCTTCATCAGCACAAGAAGAATAAAACCCGCCAGAGATAGCATGAATGATAAGAGGGATATACCTCCCATTACATATATCGGGTTGGTTGAAAATTCATTCAGGAACTTCACTGTCATCATGTCCAGAAAAACCTTGAATGTCCTTTCAAACCCGTATTTGGATTTATTGCTGAACCTCTTTCTGTGGTTTACCTGTATCTCACTGACTGAATATCCCTTAGCGCTCATTAGATAGGGCATGAACCTGTGCATCTCTCCGTAAAGACGCACTTCTTTAAGAATCTCCCTTCTGAATGCTTTGAGGCTGCATCCAGTGTCGTGTATTTTAAGATTCAGAAAAAGAGAAATCATTCTATTGGCGAAAAATGAGGGGATTTTCTTTGAGAAGAGAGGGTCCATTCTGTTTTTTCTCCAGCCGACGACCGCATCTAATTTGGAATTTTCAAGATGCTTAAGAAGAAGAGGGATATCGGCAGGGTCATTTTGAAGGTCGCCGTCCATAGTGACAATTATACTATTTGAAGATTTATCAAAACCCGCCTGAAAAGCGGCGGACTGTCCGAAATTTCTTGCAAGATTTAAAACCTTTACTCTCTTATCATTTTCCGCAATGTTTTTTATGAGTTGAGCGGTATTGTCTTTTGACCCATCATTGACAAATATCAGCTCATACTTCTGCTCCTGCATTGAAAGAGATGCTGTGAGCTCGTCATAGAGTTTACTCACATTCCCCTCCTCGTTGAAGAGGGGAACTATAACTGAAACGCTCATGTGCCGAGCTCCCATGATTTCAGATACTCTTCCTGTTCCTTTGTGAGTTTGTCTATGGTTATTCCCATTGCCTTGAGTTTTCTTTTGGCAATATCCAAATCCAACACATCAGGCAATTTGTAAACCCGTTGTTCAAGTTTTTTATAATTGTCGCTGATGTATTTTGCCGAAAGCGCCTGATTTGCAAAAGACATATCCATAACGCATGCCGGATGCCCCTCGGCAGAAGCAAGATTTATAAGCCTTCCATCGGCAAGCAGGTAAATCTTTCTTGCGTCTTTCATCGTATATTCTCTCAGGAATGGTCTAATCTCCTTCTCCTTTACAGCGACTCTGCTAAGAGCTTTTGTATTTATCTCAACATCAAAATGACCTGAATTGGCGATTATGCACTTGTCCTTCATCAGTTTGTAGTGTTTTTCGTCAACAACATTCTTGTCTCCTGTAAGAGTAACTATGAAATCGGATATGGCGCAGGCGTCATCCATTTTCATCACTCTGAAACCATCCATCAATGCTTCAAGCGCCTTTATGGAGTCAACCTCGGTGACTATAACATTCGCGCCCATTCCCCTCGCCTTCATTGCGAGACCTCTTCCGCACCAACCGTAACCCGCAACAGTAAGAGTGGAACCCGCAAGAAGACGGTTCGTCGCTCTGAGAATACCGTCAAGAGTCGACTGCCCTGTTCCGTAACGGTTGTCAAACATGAATTTTGTGTAGGAATCATTGACTGCAATGATGGGATATTTCAATACTTTGTGTGCTTCCATCGCCTTGAGCCTGATAACTCCCGTTGTTGTCTCCTCTGTTCCTCCGACGACATTCCCGATATGGTTCTTATACTCTGTGTGTAGCATTGAGACCAGATCTGCCCCATCATCCATTGTCATTACCGGTTTCAGTTGAAGAACCGATTTAATATGATTGTAATAGCCTTTTTGATTTACTCCCTTTATTGCGAAGACAGGCATTTTGAAATGCTTTACAAGTGATGCGGCAACATCGTCCTGAGTTGAAAGAGGATTTGAGGCGCAGAGAAAAACTTCTGCTCCGCCTGCCTGCAACACCCTCATGAGGTTGGCCGTTTCTGCTGTAACATGAAGACAGGCGCCCAGTTTTCTTCCCTTCAGGGGTTTTGATTTTTCAAAATCCTGAAGAATTGTCTTCAACACAGGCATATCTGCATAAGCCCATTCAATCCTGTTTAATCCGTTTTCTGCGAGTTTAATATCCTTTATATCATATTTCATAAATGAACTCCATTATTTCAAAATTTTCTTCATCTCATCGATTTTATCGAGAAGCTCCCATGTAAAGCCCTCCTCATCTCTTCCGAAATGACCGTATGCGGCTGTCTTTTTGTAAACCGGACGCCTCAGCTTAAGTTGTTCAATAATTCCGTTGGGAGTGAGGTCAAAGACCTCCCTTATGGCTCTCACTATCTTCTCTTCGTCAAACTTTGATGTGTTGAATGTCTCAACAGAAATTGATACTGGTTCTGCGATGCCTATGGCGTAAGCAACCTGAATTTCCGCCTTTTTGGCTATTCCTGCGGCTACGAGATTCTTTGCTATGTACCTGCACATATACGCGGCGGAACGGTCAACTTTTGAAGGGTCCTTTCCTGAGAAGCAGCCGCCTCCGTGGCGCGCCATTCCTCCATAAGTGTCAACTATAATCTTTCTTCCGGTCAGTCCTGTATCTGCAAAGGGTCCGCCTACAACGAATCTTCCGGTGGGATTGACGAATATTTTAGTGTCATTATCAAGGTATTTAGGGTCAATAACAGGTTTTATCACCCTTTCTACCATATCATCCTTTATTTGTTTGATGGATATATGCTCATCATGCTGAACAGAAAGAACTATTGCATCGATTCTCTTAGCCTTGCCGTCATCATATTCGACTGTAACCTGAGATTTTCCGTCAGGCCTCAAATACTTCAGGTCTCCGAATTTTCTAATGTCGCTCACTTTTTTCATGAGCTTGTGCGCATATGAAATAGTCAGAGGCATGTATTCCGGCGTCTCATCAGTGGCATAGCCGAACATCATTCCCTGGTCTCCGGCTCCGCCTGTGTTTACTCCCATAGCTATGTCAGGCGACTGCTCCTGAATAGAAGTTACGACTGCGCAGGTCTTATAATCAAGACCGAAATCCGGGTCAGTGTATCCCACCTCTTTTATCACATTCCTAACCAGTTTCTGCGCATCTACATAGCAGTTTGTTGTTATCTCGCCTGTAATTATTATCATTCCGGTGGTGGCCATCGTCTCTGCCGCTACCCTTGAATTAGGGTCGCTCTCAAGAATAGAATCCAGTATGGAATCAGATATGATATCGCAGAGTTTGTCCGGATGGCCTTCTGAAACCGATTCTGATGTGAGGAATCTTTTCATTTTTTCTCCTTTTTTATTTTTTTATTAAAGTTTTATCGGAACATATTAAAGAACCTTTGAAATTTCTTATCGTGCAGTCTTTCCCGACAACAGAGTCTGAAAGCGTTGAGTTTTCAATCACACTTCCCGGAAAAACCACAGTATTTTTCAATTTTGAATTTTTTACGCGCACATTTTCAAAGAGGGATACATTCATTCCTATTGCGGAATCTGCTATGTCAGCCTTCTCACAGTAATTTTTAAGTTCTTCCCTTTTTAAAAGCTCCCTGTTTGAATCAATAAACATTTCAAAATTTCCGCAGTCAATCCATTGTTTCACTTTGAAGGCCTCCATTTTTTCTCCCGAATCAAGCATATGTTTCATTGCGTCCGTAAGCTGGAATTCATTTTTTGTTCTCATTTGGGAGTTTTTCACATAATTCAGAGACTCTTCTATTCTTTTGATGTCTGAGAAATAGTAAAGACCGATAATCGCCATGTCGGATAATGGTTTGTCCGGCTTTTCGGTTAGATTGGTTATCAGCTTACCTTCAATGTTCACAATGCCGAAGGATTTGGGATCTTTTACTTTCTTTACTGCAATCCTCGTTCTGTTCTTTTTTGTGAATTTTTTCATGTCTGCGTCAGTTATGGTGTCGGAAAGAAGCACCAGCATATCTTCCGATTCGTTGCTTTTTGAATTTTCGATTCCCAGAAGCACTGCATCTCCGAGACCTGCCTGTTCTTTTTGGTAAACAAATGTAAAATTCTGTTTATAGTTTTTTCTCAGATATTCCTCAAGCATATCCCCTCTGTACCCTGCTATTATTATAATCTCGCTCAAATCAATCTCCATGAGCGAATCCATGATATAATCCATCATTCTTTTTTTTCCGAGCCAAAGCAATGGTTTCGGATAAATAAATGTCAATGGCTGAAGCCTCTTTCCTATGCCGGCGGCTGGGATGACAGCTTTCATTTTTTTATCCTGCTTTTCAGAATATTTATTCTTTCAATTGCTACCGCATCCGTCTTATTGTATAAAGCAAGGTAGTATGAAGCAAGGTCAAAGAGAATCACTGCATCTATTATATTGTAAAGCGGGTTTTTGTCTTCAAAGTCCAGACTGATAGTTTCAAATTTGTTTTCATCCGCTATTTTTTTTGTTATCATCGCTCTCTTTCTGTTCCGTGGATTATCCTGTCTGAATGAAATAAAAAATATCGCAATATTCTTTTCCAGATGCTTCGGCATCTTCAGGCCCACTATTTCATTGTGATTCATTTCAGGAATGAGATTGAAATGTGCAAACTGCTTGCTGTTCTCACTCACCTGATTCGCGCATCTTCTGCCGACAGAGGAAAATGATGAGTCGACATAAAACAAAGGTATTCTGTCCTGCATTATCTTCGAAAGCAGTTTTGCATTTTCGTAATCAAAAGAGTAATCGTCCATTCTTGAAAGCGCATCAGCCGTCATCTTTGAAATCTCTCCTCGGGGGGTCAAAAACTCCATCCGGCGAAGCAATGCGAAGAGGGTCATTCCGAATGCTGTGCGCGGAGGAATGCTTACTGGAAGTTTTATGAAAGGAGTGTTGTTCTTCTTAGCAATTTTTTCAACATCTCCGCCGCTTGAAACAGCGAGTATCTTGGCGTTTTTCTTTAAAGCGAACTTAAAACAGGACAAGGTCTCTTCTGTGTTGCCTGAAAATGACGAAATGATGACAAGTGAATTTTTGTCGACATACTCAGGCAGGTTATAATTCCTAACCACTTCCATGGGAATGCCTGAGAATGGATACAAAAGCTCCTTTATCACATCACCGGCAAGAGCGCTTCCGCCCATCCCGGCATAAACTATGTTTTTCAAGGATTTTCTGTTGAGATTCAGAGACCCGCATTTAAGAGAGTATCCTTTTTTCACTAAAACCGGAAAATCCTCAATGAGCTTCAGCATAACATCATTATTCATCGAAATCTCCCTGCAAGTATTTATGCATATTCGGAAACCTTTCAGCAAAAACATCCTTCATGTACTTTCTCACGGTAGCTCCGGATCTCATTGAAAAAACGGTCTTTGCGAGCTCCTTGCACTCTTCGAATGAAACCTCTCTGATTATTTTTTTGACTTCCGGAATGAAGACCGGAGCCATTGAAAGCTCATCTATTCCAAGACCCACAAGAAGAGGAACAGCTATCGGGTCAGCCGCCATCTCTCCGCACAATCCTGCCCAGATGTTGTTTTCATGGGCGGCATCAATAGTCATTTTTATAAGCATCAGAACCGCCGGGTCAAGGGAATCATATATGTCATTCACCCTGTCATTGTTCCTGTCGACAGCGAGAGTGTACTGCGTGAGGTCATTTGTTCCGAGAGAGAAGAAATCTACATACTTGGCGAATTCATGCGCCAAAATAGCCGTAGAGGGCACCTCAACCATTATTCCAACCTCAATGTCCTTGTCGAAACTCTCCTGTGCGTTAAAGAGCTCCCTCTTTACCTCATCAACAGCCGCTTTAGTGCGTATCACCTCTTCAACCTGAGATACCATAGGTAGCATTATTTTTATATTTCCTTTTTTGCTTGCTTTAAGCACTGCACGGAGCTGATTTTTCATTATCTCTTCATTTCCGAGAGAGACCCTTATGCCTCTGTATCCGAGAAAAGGATTCTCTTCGCGCCTCTCGACAAATATGGGTTTGTCTCCGCCTATGTCTACTGTCCTTACTATTATTGAATCCGGAAAGAGCTTGTCGGAAATTTTCGAATAAAAATCAAGCTGTTTTTCAAAAGATGGAAAACCGTTTTCAAGAAGGAACAAAAACTCGGTCCTTAACAGCCCTATGCCTTTTCCTCCGTACTTTTTGACTTCATCAACCTCTTCTATCAGCTCAACATTGGCAGACACATCTATTGTGCGTCCGTCAATCGTGACTGACTCTTCATTCTTGACCCTAAGAAGCTCCTCGGCGTATGCTTTGTACTCCTCAAGCCTCTTTCTGTATGTTTTCACTGATGATTCGTCGGGATCAATGACAACTACGCCGGAATTTCCGTTTACAATTACCGTGTCATTCTCTTTTATCATTGAAAGAAGACCTTTCAGATTGACTACCGAAGGTATGTTCATTGCCCTTGCCATGATTGAGGAATGGCTTGTTGCTCCTCCTCCCTCGGTTATTATTCCGACTATGAATTTTCTGTCAAGATTTATTGTGTCGGATGGAGTTATCGTATCTGCGGCGATTATTGTCTGGTCGGACGAATCCAAGTTCCTTTCGCCTCTCTTCTTCAGCTTTCTGAGCACCCTGTTGAGTATATCATTTATATCATAAATTCTGTCCTTGAGGTATGGATCGTCTATCTTTGACATGCTTGAAATTATCTGAGTCACAATATTCTTGTACACATAATCAGCATTTCTTTTTGAACTGATTATGCTCTCAACTGTCTTCTTTATAACGGATTTGTCTTCAAGGGCAAGTATCTGGGCTTCCAGTATGTCCTCATACTGGTCTCCAATCGATTCTTTCATTCTGTCTCTTGCAGAGATAAGGTCCAGTTTTGCAGACTCGACTGCATTCATGAATCTCTTTACTTCGCCGTTTACATCAGAGACTTCATAATCATCCACTATCTCCGCCTGATTTTTCAATATCTTGATTTTAGCCATTATCAGGCCTGGAGCTACCGGATAACCTCTGAGTATTATGTTTTTATTCTTCATAAAAGTTCTCTTCAAACAGCTTAGAAATAGCTTTCATCGCTCTCTCTTCATCGGTTCCGTCTATAGAGAAGATAAGAGTGGCTCCCTGCTCAGCGGCAAGCATCATAACTCCCATTATTGACTTGCCGTCAACTATCAGGTCATCCCTCTTTATCTCTATTTTAGATTCAAACTGACCTGCATTCTTTACTAACAAAGCCGCCGGACGGGCATGAATTCCAAGCTTGTTTTTTACTACTATTTCTTTTTCAAGCATTATACTCTCGCTAAATTCAAGATTAAAAGAAGCATGCCTATAATCAAAAATGCCCTGCTCTTCAACAGTAGGGTCATAGTCAATATCAAACTTAAAATTATAGCATATAAAATATGTTTTTGCAAGTAGTTAATGAGCATTAATGCTATGAAAACAGAGACAACTCCGAATAAAAACACCTTGGCTTTATGCAGAGGTTTCTGCGTTTTTTTAAAGTACCATTCAGAGTAAAGGTTTTTGATGCTATTCCTCTTTTTCTGACCGTATTCAAAACCTTTAAATCTTAACATAAATGTGACAAGATTATACAGAATTATCGGTATCGCCAATGTCCAATTTCTGAAAATTAAAAATATAATGAGACTGGCATAGAGTGTCACGGGTTTTAGAAGGTTCCAGAAGAGATCATCGCCAAGCATTGCGCTTATCGGGGCAATGAATTTCACAATGCGGTTTTTTTGGGGATTATCTTTGATGATTCCGGCAATGACTCCGGCAAAAAAGGGATTCGTGTTAATATGGTCGTCGAATTCTCCTGAAGTCAAATTTCTGAACCCGTATCTCTGCATGTCATCCTTTGAGAAAATGGTCTGCAGAAAGAGTGATTTCAGAAAATAAACATGTTTGCCCATGTTATCATCCCCCCGACTGCTATCCCAAGTATGAAATAGGCAGGTTCATTTCTGCTCTTCAGTCTTATAGCGTAGAAAAATGGAAGCGCGAGAAGCGAGAAAACCGCAATGCTGCTTGTGTATTGAAGATTATTTGAAAGAAGAGATGCCGCCGACGAAAAGAGAAAGATGACAGTAAAGTACAGAAAGAAAGAGACCAGCAGGGATATTATCACCGCATGGAAATATCCGACAACCCTCCCGAGTCTCTTGTTCAATCTGATCTTCAATTCAAACAAAAGTATCATGAGAAGAGATGCAAAAATGCCAAAAATCAGAGAGTAAGAGAGAGATATTGAATCAAAAGAGTAAAGAATGAAAGACAAAACTCCGCCGACAGCGAACTCGGGCGGCACAAATTTACCCATCTGAAGAGAGACTGCAGAGAGAATTTGAAATACTGTAATGATTATTATGACATCATTTGTGATAGGTATTTTGAATATGAACGACAAAAGCGGAATAAGAAAGACCGGCTCCGAAACCAATGAATGCATGAAAACCTTTAGATCCAGCAGAAGAAGAGATGCGAGTGCAATAGCTAAAATCCTATCCGTTTTCCATCCTCCGCATTGAACAAGTGTATTTTTTCAATAATTGGAAAGAATGATATCGTCTCTCCGATTGAGAATCTCTTCTCAACCGTGGTTTTTATAATTATCAGCTGGTCTTCAACTTTCATATGCAGGAATGTCACATCACCCAGAGATTCAGCAAGCTCCACGGTGCCCTGCAATTCAAGAGGACCATTTGTAAGGGTTATGTCTTCAGGCCTGATTCCAACTACGGCTGATTTGCTGTCCGGGACGCTCTTGTTGAATGAGAGTGTGAAGGTTTTCCCAATGAAAATATTCTTTTCCGTCTTTCCATTGAAAAGATTCATCTGGGGCGACCCGATGAATGATGCAGTGAACAAATTGTCCGGCTTGAAGTAGAGAGTTCTCGGGTCAGCCACCTGCCGTATCTCCCCTTTATCTATCACAACTATTCTGTCACCCATTGTCATTGCTTCTGTTTGGTCATGCGTTACATAAATCATTGTAACGCCGAGAGCCTTATGAAGCTTTGATATCTCGGAGCGCATTGAGACCCTCATCTTTGCATCAAGATTTGATAATGGCTCATCAAAAAGAAAAACCTTCGGGTGCCTCACTATGGCTCTTCCTATCGCTACTCTCTGTCTCTGTCCTCCGGAAAGTTCGCGCGGCTTGCTTTTAAGATACTCTTCAATGCCGAGTATCCGCACTGCGTCCGTCACCCTCTCTTTTATCTCCTCTTTGGAATAACCTCTGGTTTTTAAGCCGAATGAGATATTGTCATATACATTCATGTGGGGATAGAGAGCATAATTCTGAAATACCATCGCTATGTCGCGGTCTTTGGGGTGGACATCATTCACCACCTGCCTTTCAATTATTATCTCTCCGGATGTAACCTCCTCCAAACCGGCGATGCAACGAAGAAGCGTTGATTTTCCGCATCCTGAGGGTCCCACGAAGACTACAAACTCCTTATCCTCTATTGTGAGAGAGACATCCTTGACCGCTTCGACTTTATTGGGATAAATCTTTCCTACATTTTTAAGTACTACTTCTGACACAACTGCTCCTTTATAGTTTTTTTATTTCGATTGTATAGTAAGCATTGCCGCTGCTTTGTGTTATTTTGCTTGTATTGTCAATCACAAAGTAAAGAGTCTTTCCCTCTTCAAATGTATTGAAGAGGTCATCCACATAGGTTTCATTGGCAAAAGAGAGCGGATAGTAAATGTATTCGGAGTATAGCATACCTGAATCCTTAAAGGCATCAAAGCCGCTCTTTGAGTCAAAGAAGAAGATGTCCAGCGGATAATCGGATGAAAGATAAATTGAATAGGCGCCCGCGTCCTGCAGGATTATTGAGTCTGCATAGAAGGAATCCGTTGCAAGAATTTCGCTTATGCTGAGAACAGACGGATCAAAAAGAGAGCATGAGAAGAGTATCAATGATGCAGAGATAATCAGGAATCTTTTAAACATTGGATTTCCTCACTCTGAGCTTGGCGCTGTTGACGCTGACTATTTCGACGAACAGACCCGCATCAATTATTTCATTCTCTTCGGAAATAGACCTCCACCTTACTCCGTCAATTTCAACAACCCCAACATCTTTTGAATTGTCGATGCTCTCAACCACCCTGCATTTTCTTCCCACCATTGAGTCTGCATTTGACTTTGCTCCATTTTTATCGTCTTTCACAAAATATTTCAGAAATATTTTTCTCACAAAGAGAATAAGCACGAACGCCAGTACGGCGAAGATTATTCCCTGAATGTAAAACATCTTGGGAAAGAAAAATGCAAAAATAGATACAATGAAAGCCGCGATGGAGAAGAGACTGAAGAAAAATATAGGAGTCAGAATTTCTATTATGAAGAATATTACCGCCACAATCAGCCAAAGTAAAGCAGAAGTCATTTAACCTCCTTATATCGTTTCTTTTTTCAAATATCTTCCCGTGTGAGAATCTCTGCACGAGATGACCTGTTCAAGAGTGCCCTGCACAATTATTTCGCCGCCTTTCTCGCCGCCCTCGGGACCCATATCGATGATCCAGTCAGCAAACCGAATAACATCAAGATTATGTTCTATTACCACTAAAGTATTACCCTTTTTTACAAGCCTGTCAAGAACCTTTAAAAGCAGTTTTGTGTCATGAAAATGAAGCCCTGTGGTCGGTTCGTCAAGAATGTAAAGAGTCCTTCCCGTATCCTGTTTCGAAAGTTCTCTCGCCAGCTTAATTCTCTGCGCTTCACCGCCCGATAGGGATGTTGCAGGCTGTCCGAGTTTTATGTACCCGAGTCCCACTTCGGACAAGAGCTTGAGTTTATTTTCAATCTTCGGCAGACCCTCAAAATGCTTCAACGCCTCATCGACCGACATATCAAGCACCTCTGCAATGTTTTTGTTTTTGAATTTGACCTGAAGAGTCTCCTCATTGAATCGTTTTCCGCGGCACACATCGCATGTGACAAAGACATCCGGAAGAAAGTACATCTCTATTCTCTTGTAACCGTCTCCCTCGCATGCCTCACACCTTCCCCCCTTCACATTGAATGAAAATCTGCCTGCTTTGTACCCTCTTATCTTTGCCTCTTGGAGCTCCGTAAATAGCTCCCGTATCGGAGTGAAGAGACCTGTATAGGTGGCGGGATTCGAACGGGGCGTTCTTCCAATCGGAGTCTGGTCAATATCAATTACTTTGTCTATCAGATGCATATTGTCTATTGATTGATGGGAACCCGGCTGTTTGCGTGTTAACCTAAAATGCTTCTTCAGGCCGCTGTAAAGAATATCATTTACAAGGGTTGATTTCCCACTGCCGCTCACTCCTGTTATGCAGACAAACAAACCAAGAGGTATTGATACATCTATCCCCTTCAAGTTATGCTCCGTGGCATTTCTCACAGTAACTTCATAGCCCGGTTCCCTTTTTCTCTTTTCCTTTTCTATGAATATCTTTTCCTTTCCGGAGAGGTACTTCGCAGTGAGAGACCTTTCGCTTTTAAGAAGATGTTCGGAATCTCCGGCATAGATAATCTCTCCGCCCTGTTCTCCGGCGTACAGTCCGAAATCAATGATGTAATCCGCTTCATCCATAAAATGCCTGTCATGTTCGACAACTATAATGCTGTTTCCTTTATCCCTCAATTTTTTCAAAGTTCCTATGAGCCTCCCGACATCTCTTTGATGAAGGCCGATTGACGGTTCATCAAGCACATAGAGAACATCTGTGAGTCCTGAACCTATCTGCGTCGCAAGTCTGACCCTCTGCGCTTCGCCGCCGGAGAGAGATTCCATAGACCTGTCAAGGGTGAGATACTCGACCCCCACATCCTTGAGAAATGAGAGCTTCTTAAGAATGTCCGATATGAGTTCATTGGCATACTTTTCTCTCTCCTTCGAAATCCTTATCTCTTTTGAAAACCAATTGTAGGCTGTTGATATGTCCATTGAAACAGTATCATTGATGTTTTTGCCGCCGACATATACCGAGAGAGATTCTTTTTTCAGTCTTGAACCTCCGCATGAACGGCACTTTGCAAAAACCGTGTATTTTGAAACCTCCGAGTGCACCCATTCTGATTCAGTAGAAATGTACATTCTTTTAAGATAATCAAGCACGCTCTCGAAATTGAAATCTATTCCCCAGCGCGCCTCATCAGCTTCAGTGACTCCCCTGAGAACAACCTCCCTAACCTCAGGTGTCAGTTTTGCATAAGGAGTGTTGAGGTCAAACTTCATTCTCTTGGAGAGTTTTACCAGGTCTTGCCTTCTTGACGGATCTCCCCACGGAGAAATAGCGCCCTCAAGAATTGAAAGGGACTCATTTGCTATGACGCTCTCTTCGTCAACATCCATAATCGTTCCAAGTCCGTGGCAATCGGGACATGCTCCATAGGGAGAATTGAAGGAGAATGAACGGGGAGTAATATCATCAAATGATATTGAACAGTCGGGACAGGCAAGCCTCTCGTTATACAGTCTTTTTTCTCCGCCTGAAGTCTGAACATAAACGAGACCCTCCGCCTCCTTAAGCGCAAGTTCTATAGATTGAGTAAGCCTCCTCTTTGCATTATCATTCACAGTCAATCTGTCAATGACCAGTTCTATGGAGTGGGATTTGTTCTTATCTATCTGAATTTCATCAGATGTCTTTGTATGTTTACCGTCTATAACAATCCTTGTAAATCCCTTTTTTGCAAATTTCTTTATCAGATCCCTGAATTCGCCCTTTTTACTCCTGACTACGGGAGAGAGTATCGTCGCCTGTTCGCCTTTTAAAAGAAGCACATCCGCGATTATCTCGTCAAGAGACATCTTTCTCACTTCTCTTCCGCAGTTTGGGCATTTTATATCTCCGGCCTTGGCGTACAGCACTCTCAGATAATCATATATTTCAGTTGCAGTACCTATGGTCGAACGGGGATTCTTTGATATTGACCTCTGCTCTATAGCTATCGCAGGAGAGAGTCCGTCTATGAAATCAACCTCGGGTTTTGAAATCACTCCGAGGAACTGCCGCGCGTATGAAGAGAGAGATTCTACATACCTTCTCTGTCCCTCGGCGTAGAGAGTGTCAAATGCAAAAGATGATTTTCCGCTCCCGCTTACTCCGGATACGACAATAAATTTATTTTTTGGTATCTCGCAGTTCACGGATTTTAGGTTATGAACGCGGGCTCCCCTAACAATTATTTTATCCATCCTCAGTCATTCTTATGCTTGTTATTCTCCTCAAGAAGCGCCTTTACCTGCTCAAAAAGCTCTTTTGGAATTATTCTTTCGTGCTTGCCCACAATGCGCCTCTCCTGAATCAAAATCGCGCGTTTTCTTGTACTTCCCTTTATCCCAATGTACTTGTATTGATTATATGAGAGTAGTCCGATGTAAAACTGATTTACAAGGATATTGTATAAAGCCTGTCTGGAAAATTTTTTTCCTCTCCTTGACACAATGTTGTTATTGTCGCAATACTCTTTTAAGAGACCGAGAGATTTCAGGGAAATGTATTTTTCATAAAGCTGTTTTACAAGCTCTGCTTCATTTTTTATGACAATTATAGTCTTGTCCTTTGAGGTCTTGCCTGAGTATCTGTATCCGAGAGGGCAGTTTCCGCTTGCCTTCACTCCGGAGCGGAATGACTTGTACTCTCTGTGAGCGGCCAGTTTGTTGGGAAGTTTGTCCTTCTCATAACGCGCGAATGCTCCTATAACCCTTTCTCTGAAAACTTCAAGCTCGTTTGATTGAAAATATTCATCTGTTATAAACCTCAGAGTAGTGTCATATTTGAAAAATTCCTTCTCTATCCACATGACAAAGATTTCGTCTTTTGAAACATTTGACCGGGAATATGCTATTATCCTCTTTACTCGCATCTCAATTCTGAGAAGATTCATCAGTTCAATGAGTCCCGTATCTTCAGAGTCCGGGTTGTCTGTGAATTTTTTTATCACAACATACTTGTTGAATTTCGAGAGAAAGGCATTTACCTCACGTTCCATCCTCTGATTCTCTTTTTTGTCTGCTGTGAATCTTAAATACAAATAGACATCGGTTCTTTCCATATAACTCCTTATTTACATATCTTTTTAATATAATATATTTTTGTCAAAAAATCAATGATAAAAAAGAGTCAATACTGTTAGAGTTTCCCTTGATTGTAAAATGTATAGCTTGATTTTATTTCTTTAATTTGGTAAAATAAAAGGTTATATAAGGAGTAATAATGAAAATAATTAAGTTTTTGGCTGTTCTTTTAATATCATGGAGAATACTCTACCCGGCAGATGTCAGCCTTGCAGGATACAAACTCCGCCAATACAATTCATCCGTCACATACACAATGCCCGACACGGTTCTTCCGGAAGGGTATTTTCTTGTTATATGCAGAGGAAACAAAACGCAGGCTGATTTTGAGGCATTTTGGGGTGTAACCCTCGGTTCAAATGTGATATTTCTTGATTCTGTGATTCCGGTTATTCCTCAGATGAACGAAGCTGAGATATTCTCGCTTCATGATGCATCGGACGCATTCTTAGATTCGACTACTCTTCCGCAGTTGACAACTCCCAAAAGCATTCAGAGGGATTCGTCCAATGTTATGACATTCACTTACTACTCTTCTTCGCAGGCTAACCCGGGTTATTTCGCTGACTGCGGCTTTGGAGCAGGTTTGGTCATCAGCGAGATTGCAGACACAGCAGGCACGGGAAATTACCTTTATGAATTCATTGAAATATTCAATGACGGAGGAGGAGCTGTTAATACACCTCCGCTTATCACATCACTAACGCACACTCCCGCAATTCCTTTGAATCTTCAGAAGGTTACAGCATCATGCAACATCACCGACAATGTATCTGTTGCTGATGATTCTCTCTTTTACAGAGTCAATTCAGGTTCATGGCAGAGGGTATTCAGAGACTCGATAGCCGGAAATACAAGATACTATTCCATACCCGGACAGATTTCATACTCGACTGTTCAGTATTATGCCTCTGCAAAGGATGACGAGGGACTAACAGCAGTATCCGACACTAATTCATACATTGTCTCGGCAGTCTCTCAGACAAAGGTGAAGAAAATTCTTTTCGATTACACAAAAAATCAGACTGCGGGAAATGCGGACTGGATAATAGACACAAACTGGCCTGTTCCTCTTCCTGCAAATCCTGCTTATGAAGATGACTGGTATGGAGGGATATCCTCGTGGGGCTTTGAACTGGACACCGCCCGTATTTACAATTCCAACACGGCAAGCGACACTATAACCTTTGATGTTTTCACTCTTCCTCCCGATTCTCCGATAACTTACGGCACAACCCGCCCTATGGATCTGAAAAATTATGATGTTTATATTGTGTGCGAACCTCAGAACCCATTCACCTCGGCAGAGTCAACCGCTATCTTCAATTATGTGGCAAACGGAGGCGGCCTTTTTATGGTTGCAGACCATGACTCATCAGACAGGGACGGAGACGGCTGGGATTCGCCTCAAGTGTGGGAGGCTTTGGGGTCCGATAATTTCGGCATGCATTTTTATCAGGTCGGAGAGGGCAACAATAATCTCTCTGTCTCTACAACATCCTACAACTCCTCAAATGATACCATTGTAAACGGTCCGTTCGGTTCGGTCATCGGCGGTTCATACAATTTTCATGCGGGAACTATGATTCAGCAATCTGCGGCGGCTCTTGAGGTGGCTATCTACAATTCAAGCTACAGCATGCTCTCAGTGGCATTCTACGGCTCACACAACGGCAGGGTTGCGGGCACCGGGGATTCCTCTCCCTGTGATGACAGCACTGGAGCAATAGGCGATAAGCTTTATGACGGATGGAATGAGGGTATAGACAGGGCTATCATTTTGAATACGACATACTGGCTTTCAATCGACTCTCTCGACTATACCATGACAACAGCGGTTGATGCGCTGTATGTTTTAAATGAGAATAGGATTGTCATCTCTTTGAATATTCCCAACCACTTCAGCTATTCTTCAATTAGAATTTTCAGAAAGATGAAGGATGAAACATCCTTTACCGCTGTCAAAACCCTCCGTTCAACTCTATCAATTGTATTCACCGACACTTTTCCTTCTGATTATTCGGGTGTTGTGACTTACAAGATAATGGGCTTCGGTTCTTCACAGACCGAGCTTGCGCACTTCGATGTTGATATAAAAAACAGATGGAAAGGCAAAACTCTCTTCTCATCATCCGATTACATTACAACAGATGATAATGGTTTCGGAGAATACATGATTACTGATATTTCAGGCCGCGCCTTTGTATCGAACACAACAGAAGGAAGAATTGATTTAAAAGAACTTCCTGTCGGGATTTATTTTCTCAGATTTAAAAACTCTTCAGAACAGATAAAAATAGTCAGGATAAAATGAAAATCATACAAAAAAATAAGAAAGCATACTTTGACTATGAAATAGAGGAGGATATTGAATCAGGCATCGTGCTTTTGGGAGACGAAGTCAAATCAATCAGAAAGGGTGCTGTCTCTCTTAAAGAATCCTACGCAAGAATCGACAGAGAAAGCTTTGAAGCATATATAATCAACATGAACATTGACGCAAATCCTTTCGGAACGCACACAAAGATTATAACCAACAGGGAAAGAAAACTTCTGATGCACAGAAATCAGATAAAGCGACTGCTGAAGAAAATTGAAGAAAAAGGTTTGACTTTAATTCCTATTGAGATATACTTGAATGAAAGGAATATTGTCAAGTTGAAACTTGCTCTCTGCAAAGGCAAGAAGATGTTCGACAAGAGAGAGACAATAAAAAGGAGAGATTTTGAAAGGGATACGGAGCGTGAAAATAAAATTCGCACTTAGTTTGATTTTATTTCTATTATTTTCTTCATTGTTTTCCGATGAGTACTTCCTTGTCGAAAATAATGAGAAGATTGATTCTCTTTATGTTTACTCAATAGACAGCATCAAGTATGTAGACCTCAACATACTCGCTTCGTCACTCTCTCTGCTTACCAATTTTAAAAAGACGCAGGAAGAGTATAGAATAGAGACCGAGAAAAGCTATGTTATACTTCTTATAAACAGCCCCTTCTACAAAAATGCCGGAAGCATCTTTAAGATGGCGCATGCTCCGGTTTACAGCAAAGAGCTTATCCTCTTCCCTCTTTCATCGGTTAAGACGGTTTTTGAAAAGATACTCCCTGAAAACACTCTGTATGAGCAGAATAAACTTATTGTAAAGTCGGTTTTAAAAGTTAAATCAATAGATGAAAAAGAGAATGAAATAAAAATAGTATTGAACGGAAAACCTAATTTCACTATTGAAACAGGAGAACGGGATATAATCCTCTTCCTTAAAAATACATTCGTTGACGAGAATAAATTCAGAATTAAAAATTCAAAAAAACTCATCAGGGTTCTTGAACCGTCAAACGAAAAGAGCGAAGCAACAGTCATTATAACATACGCTCCGGAATTTCAATTCTCTAAGTCAAATTCTCTTGCAGACTCTATAATCCTGTCATTCGTCAAGAGAGCCAAGACAGACACACTGCATAATATTTCAACTCTCAAAACCATAATCATAGATGCAGGGCATGGCGGAAAAGATCCCGGCGCTATAGGACCATCAGGCCTTCAGGAGAAGACAATGAACCTTGACATGGCTTTGAGGCTGAAGAAGCTTATTAACGCTGGATGCAAAAACCTTGATGTTGTCCTCACAAGAGATAAGGATGAGTTCGTCTCTCTTGCACAGCGCACTCAGCTTGCCAACAAGTACCCAAACAGCCTGTTTATCTCGATTCACTGCAATGCATCAAAAAACAAGAGTTCCAAAGGTTTTGAAACATACTTTCTGTCAAACGCAAAAACCGATTGGGAAAGGGCTGTGGAAGCAAGAGAAAATTCTTCTCTGACTTTTGATTTGCCGGAGGAGGAGAGAAAGGGTTTGGATTTCATACTTTGGGACCTTGCGCAGAATGAGTTTTTGACCGCATCAAGCCGTCTTGCGGAATTCATTCAGACAGAGTATGAAAAGAAATACAAAGCAGAAAATAGAGGACTCAAACAGGCGGGATTCTATGTCCTGAAAGGGAATTACATGCCCGCAGTGCTTGTAGAAACTGCATTCATTTCAAACAAGGAAGAGGAGAAGAAACTCAAAAGCAAGGATTACAGGCAGGAGATGGCTCAGCTCATATATAACGGACTCGTGAGATACATAAAAGAACATGAACAAAAAAATTCAAAATAAACCTATAGGGATTTTTGATTCCGGAGTCGGAGGCCTCACAGTCTTAAAAGAGGTTGTAAGGCATCTGCCTAATGAAAACATAATATATTTCGGAGACACTGCAAGGGTTCCATACGGCAGCAAATCGCCGGAGACAATAAAAAGGTTCGCTCTGCAGGATTCGGCATTCCTCAAATCAATGGATGTTAAAATGATTGTTGTTGCATGCAACACAGTATCTTCAAATGCCATGAACCTTCTCAGAGAGAGCTTTGATGTTCCTTTCGTTGATGTGCTTCTTCCGAATGCGATGTATGCATCGCAGATAACAAGGAAAAAACGGATAGGGGTCATAGGGACAGCGGCGACTATAGAATCCGGAGCTTACGGCAGAATAATAAAGAAATTCAACAGACAGCACAAGGTTTTCTCCTTAGCGACTCCCCTTCTCGTTCCTCTTGCTGAAGAGGGTCTTATAGAAAGCCAGGCAACCGAGATAATCCTGAAGGATTATCTGTCAAAGCTTTTATCAAAGGATATTGACGCTCTGATACTCGGCTGCACACACTATCCGCTATTTGAAAAAAAGATTCAAAAGATAGCAGGCGATGAAGTGCAGATTGTAAATTCTGCAAGACAGACGGCGCGCACTGTTAAAAGCATGCTTGAAGATCAAAATATGCTGAATGCTGGAAATAAAAAAGGGGACATCAGATTTTATTTATCCGACATCCCCAGAAATTTCAGTAAAATTGCATCAAGGTTCTTAAAACAGAAGATTGACAGCAAAGTATTCAGAATCAATATAGAGAACTACTAAAATAAATCCTATTCCAATGCGGTCTTTTCGCCTATGAGGTAATAGACCTCGTCCTTCTCTTCCGACATATCCTTCATTGAAATCGGTATGGAATCAGAACCGAAACCGAGAACCGTGTACTTCCTGACTTCAAGAACCATCTTGTCAAATGCCTTCTTCTCTTCTTTTGTCTTGTCTTTCTTCTCGGCAAGCTGTTTGTATGTTGTATAGTCGGGGATGTATATTCCTATTCCGAATGTGCCGGGATTACCTCTCTGCAGGCCATGCTTGCCCGAAAGAGTATTGTCGGCAACCTCTATGGGATTTTCAAGAGAGTAAACCTTCAAATCTTCAAGAGTATAGGGCGCATTGGTGTAAGGATTCTTCACTCCGAATGTATTCAAATACTCTACCATTTTTCCGTTTACATTATCTGGAAGAACTCCGTTATTGTCAAGCGTTGAATACATTTCATAGGCAGTCTTTACCGCGTATATGTTTGAGATGACATCATACTTCTGGTTCAAGGATTTTGATTTTACATAACCCGGATATATGAGTATGTAAAGCAGTATTCCCGCCGCAACTACAATGCCTATTTCAAGAAACGGAAACTTTTTCATAACAATTTCTCCTATTTTAATTTAACTTATAATTATATTTATAACCCTTATCTTGTCAAGTGCTTTTATCTTTATCCGCCTCTGATTCCTTCATCCGTCTCCGTAGAGACAAGGCATGCCTTGTCTCTACATATATTTTCTTTCGCCCACGACTTCTTTGTTTCTTTCTCTTACTAGTTTACCAGCCCACCAGCTTACCAGCTTACCAGCTTACTCTTTGTTTTTGTTTCGCTCACAGTTTCACTTTAAGCCCGAATTCATATTCAAGTATTTTGTAATACCTGCTTATCTGATAATTACAGCTTGCAGAAACCTCGAAATATCCTCTTGCCAAATTAACATTTAACCCTATCTTCTGCCTGTTTTGGCTGGAAGTGCCTGAATAATATGATGTCGAATAGACGGCCCCTGCGTTTCCGTAGCCGCTGAGTGAATAATATATTCCCGCTTCCGGAGTCACTATCAGAACATTCATCTTGTCTTCCGTTCTCTCTATGTCGGGATCTATTCCTATTCTCTTCTCCAGAGTAAATCTGCCTGTTATGTCAAGGCCGCTAAAAATACTTCTTCTTAAATCCATATACCCCTTGTGCGAGTAAGCATCAACAGGTATTGAATCGGGTATCGTTTTTATATTGTAAATATAATCATATCCTGCATTGACTCTTCCCACATTGAATACCCTTCCTGCATTTAAACCTAATTCCAAATCTCTTTGATTTACTTCATTTGAAACAGTGTCCACTTCATCAGTATATGATATCGGAATATAGCTCATCGTCAGTCCGTTGTTATACGCATATTTTTCAGTCAAACGCACAGTATAGTCGCCTATCTTCTTGGGAATCAATGTAGTGTTTATATAATATCTCACATTATCCGACAACAGATTATTTTCAATCGTATTTGAATAATTCACATACTTGCCATTGCCTGCCTCCAGAGTTATCTGTCCCGCCTTTGTCCCTATTGAAGCAAAACCTCCGTTAACATAATTCCTTTGATACATGAATCCGCTCTCCAACCCTTCAGAAAGTATAATATTACTGTTCAGACCCAGATTTACATTCTGAAACGGTGTGGAGTTTATTACATTGCTTATATTGTATTTTATCTCCCTTTCCGATATTGTATCATCGGTTAAATACCTTCTGTTTACCTCAGTGTTAATTTTTGAATTCATTTTTATATAGTTCTTGAATTTCCAACCTGTATTTCCGGAGACAGTATATATGCTTGCATCCTCCGTGTATAAATAATTGCCTGTCAAGTTCGCATTAAAGCTCTCCCCTGTCTTAATCTGCATTGCCGCATTCACTCCGTAATTGTATTTATCCCCATCAGCATATTCCCTGCACTCTCCGTTCGCTCCGCCGCTTATATTTATCCTATCATTTACTCCATATTTGTCATTAAATTCAATTTTCTCTGTCTGATACTCTCCATAAACCGTATCGCTCAATGTCTCTCTCTTTCCTATATCTCCCTGCAGATAAAACTCATTCTTCTTAAACTCATTCTCGTATCTTATGCCATTGCCTTTATATTTCGTATTGTCTCCGGTATTCATAATACTGTAATTATCCGTGTGCATATAATCTATGGCGCCGAATCTGTTGAGGTTGACATTTGCTCCTGCCTTTATACTCCTGTCATTTGAGGTATCATCATATTTTCTGTTATACTCTGCGGATATACTGCTCAACTCGGTCAAATTCACCTCTACCAGTGTATTTATAACCGTATTTTCTATATTTTCCACTTCACCTATTCTTTTAAAATCGCCTATCTTCTTGTACATGTCTCCACTCGCTTTTAACACTCCCGCTCGTATTCCGGCACGCGCCATTATTCCGTTTCCTGTGAAATTGTATCCGTCATCTTTGTCTTGTATGTTTGTCATGCACACTGTCTCAGCGTAGTTTCTGTCGTCTATCTTTGCTCCCAGTTTTCCGCTTAAAACATAATAATCCTCTGTTAAACTGTCAGTCAGTGTGTCCGCTCTTGTATAGACTCCACCTGCACCGATTCCTCCATAAACATACTTCGTCTTCAAATTGCCGTTTATTGTGTAATCAACTCTGCTCATTCCCAAAACACTCTCTTTATAATACTCCACTTCTATCCTCTGATCATCGCGCAGTATCTCATTCATCTTTATCTTTCCCAACCTGTAATCAATCGTATAATCTTTTCCGTTTAAAAGTTCTCTCTCTCCGGTATTATCCATCAGTGTTATCTTTTCGGTCATTTGTATCACGGGTATATTTGCTAATTGATACGGACCCTGCGTATTGTCGCCTTTAAAATATTCTCTGTAATATTCTCCCTGCGGCATTCCCACTCCTGCATTTGCATCCCACTTTTCCACACTATATCGGCCCTTCATTGTTATTATCTTGCTGTTTTTATATGTGTCGTCATATCCTATGTTTTCCGAGTTTCCCGCTTCACATTCCCAATCTCTGCCGTATGCTTTTATATTTATATAATCACTGGTTTCAATTCTGCTGTCATTTTTTACATAGCCCTCAATTGTCACATCATCTGCAAGTTTTCCTCTTATTGTAAGATCAAGATTGTATTCTCTGTTCTTATAAGGATAATAATCAGACACACTACCGCTTACTATCTCTCTGCTCACATAACTGAAGCTCTGCTCTCCGTCTATCTCAATATACTCGCTCTTCGGCTCCTCTACCGGAATCTCTTTTGTCTCGTCAGGAAAGAGTCTCCCTGCCAAGAGTATCGCTATTATTACCAATAAATATTTATTGATATCAGTCTGCCTTCGGATAAATCATAAACTAAAACTCTTCCATTCGTATATGCCAGTCTATCTCCAGCGGTCTCTGTTATTTTCTTTTCATCTCCTCTATTGTCTTTTATATACAATCCGTTCTCTCTAAGATATAGCAATCCTGCTTCGGTCATTTCAAAATCCTTTACCTCTCCCACATTGAAAATGCTCTCCGTATATCCCATAAAATTTATTGCCTCAACTCTATTTCCATTATATTTCAAGATAACATTTCGGGATATTTTTACCTTATTAAATCCTCCCGATTCTCCTTCAATCATATAAATTCGTTCTATTCCTCCGATATTCTCCTTTATCTCACCCGTATTCGGATTATATAAAATATAATCTCTCTTTCCCAATGGAATTATCATTTCACTTCCGAGAATTTCAGAAATCTTTACTCTGTTTTCATCTGTAATACTCTCTCTATAATAATTCCAATTATATACGGATTTGTAATATATTTCTCCGTTTCTTAAAACTATTTGTGTATATGGATCAATCTTTTTCGTCTCTACACTGCTCTTTGTATATATCCTCAATTCTCCTGTGTTTTTCTCTCCCAATATGATTATTCCGCCTTCAACCATCAAATCGTCAAATCCCGATGCTGTCTCTATTGTTTCAAGGTGCTCAGTTCTTATATCTTTCAATCTTATTCCGTAATTTTCACCTAAACACCCCTGAAAAAGAATCATCAAAAAAGCTATTGCAATTATTTGTATCTGTTTTTTCTTATTCATATCATATTGTCTTCTATTTTTGTCCTTTCTCCGGCTCTTTGTTTTATCATTCGTCTTATTCTTTGTTCTTGCTCCTGCATTTCAACTATTAACTTTCAACTTTTCTTGCCCCCGGATTCTTTTTTTCTGTCTCTTTTCTTGCTCCTGGCACACGGCACACGGCTCATGGCTTCTTTTCCCAGCCCACCAGCGTATTTTTTTCTTTCTTCAACTATAAACCATTAACTATTAACTCTTTTGTTTCGCTCACGGTCTCATCTTGTATTTGTCTTCTCCTGCTCCGAAGCTCAAGGCGCACGGCACATGGCTCACGGCCTCTTTATCTTGTTCACGGCCCACGGCCCACGGCCTCTTTATCGGTGCGTCTTCGCTAAAAGCTTAATCCCAAACTGATTTTATGCACCGGTTCTATATCCGCTTTGTCGGAAATGCTGTAATCAACTCTAATCTTTTCTGTCTCTATTCCTATTCCGGCTGTTATGGCATCTCCTTTGTATCCCACTCTTATAGGCACTATTGGAAGTATATAAAGTTCAGCTCCGCCTTTTATCTCCATCTCACTGCTTCCCATAAATCTTCTGCTTACTGCTCCTTCTAAATTTAGCATACTATTGTCATTCTCTGTCTTTATCAGTCCCACTCCTGCGCCTATCTCCACTTTCATATCCGTCTTCTCCTCTGTTCCTGTATTCCAGTACAGTCTTGTTCCTCCTATATCCTTTGCTCCTATCATTATTCCTGCTGTTTGGAGTATTCCGGCATTTATATCCTTTGCTATTGTCACTCCGGCATCCACTCCTATTCCATTCATTGTATAATCCGTTATGCTCCCGTGACTGTATTTTATAAGCGCTCCTGCGCTTACTATTCCCTTGTTGGCGCTTATGCCTATTCCATATTCATTCATAGTATAATTGGCTGTTCCGCTGTTTATTATTTCAGTAAAATTCGTACCGTCAATTGTATCACCCTCCTCAGTCAATGGTATCCCGTCAACCCAAAGTCTGTTCCATGTCATCCCTATTCCCAGTTTCATTCCTATACCCTCTGTCGGAACTGCTACCGCAACATAATCATTCCATTGCGAATTATTCAATTCAGTGTGCGTCCACTCCATGTTTACTTTATCTATCATGCTCAATGCAGACACATTCGTCTTTATTATCGTAGCTCTCTCATTGCTAAAATACCCCGTCTCTCCCATACCCGTCTCTCCAGCGCTATATCCCAAATCAGTAAGTATGTTCTCCGTCCCCGCCCCGCACACCCCAAGAGTAAAAAGAAGAGAGATAACTAAAGTTAATAGTATTCCAATATAGGAACCTTGTGCCGTGAGCCGTGCGCCTTGCGCTGAAAATAATTTAAGACTCATTTTGTATCCTCCTCGACAGTTTTTATCAGTTTTATAAGCATTGACCTGATAACAGTTATTTCATCACTCAAATCACTATATTCACTTTCATTGATTAGTTTTAAATCCTTGCTTAAATATATATAATATTCAGTTTCTTTTAGTGAACCTAAAGATATGAACAAATAATGTACAAATTCCTTATGTCCCTTCACTGATCCTTCCATCATATTTGCTGTTATAGACACTACAGCTCTCCGCATTTGGCTTGTTAAACCATATATCTCATCCTTTGGATAATTCTTCGTTATGACATATATTCTTTTTACTAGTTCGTGACTTCTGATGAACACTTCATACTTTTTTACATCTCTCATTCTTTTCCTTAGTTTTTATTTCTTTTCTTTCTGTTCTCTTTTCGTATCCTTTATTTTTATTTATAATTTTCTCTTTTGCCCGCCGTCTTTTTGTCTTGCTCATTGCATATCGCTCAAAGTTTTGGCTTCTTGTATTTTTTCTTCAAGCTCCAGGCACACGGCTCACGGTCTCATCTTGTATTTGTCTTCTCCTGCTCCGAAGCCCACAGCGCAAGGCTCACGGCTCATGGCCTCTTTTTGTTGCCCACGGCTCGCGGCTCACGGTGCGTCTTCGCGCGGTGGCGTCTTCGCCTTTATCTTTTCCTGTCTTCTGCACAAGGCGCAAGGCTCACGGCTCATGGCTCATGGCCTCTTTTTGTTGCTCACAGCCCACGGCTCACGGCTCATGGCCTCTTTGTTTTACCAGTGTACTAGCCCACCAGCTTACCAGCGTACTATTTTTTCTTCTTTATTTGATTACTGCTATCTTGCTCGTCTTATTCTTCCCGCTTCTGATAAAGTATATCCCGCTCTTTGGGCTCAGTTCGTACTTCTCTTTCTGCTTTAGCTCCCGCTTCTCTACTACTCTGCCCATTACATCCAACACCTCTATCTCTTGTTTCTCTGTTGTTCCATTATATACGCTTATCCTATTCAGTGTCGCCTTTATTGTTAGTTCTCCTGTCTCTTTCCTCTTATCTCCCTTTCCTTCTATCCCTGTAAGCAAATACACTGCATTCGTATCTGAGTAAATGCTGTTGTCTACTCTGTCATACACCTTTACCCACACATTCCTTGTCCCTGTTGATGTTGTATTTACTGTTATGCTCGTATCTGTTGTCTCTCCTTCTTCTATTCCGTTCACATACACCTCATATCTGTCTATTCCCACTCCTGTGTCCGTTGATTTATGCCATGTTACTTCCATACTGTTATTATATGCTGTGTCTCCGTCCTGCGGCTCTATCAGTGTTATTCTGCTCGGCGGCACCATATCAAACCCGTATATGCTTAAACCGTATTGGTTGTGGGTTAAAAATAAATATTCATCTTGTGTATTAATATCAAATCCATTGTAGCGCATAGTATCTATTGATATTGTATCCACTGTCGGAAATGAATGTAAATCATATATCATCAGTCTATATGACGGTGATGTGCTTATTAAGTAATTATTAAATATCCCCAATGCATAACTGAATGACGGATTCTCTATCTTTTTTACATATGTTATATTGTTTGGGGTTGACACATCATAAAACCTCAAGGAGTCCAAGTA
The DNA here is from genome assembly GCA_050239825.1 of bacterium. Lineage (GTDB taxonomy): Bacteria > Hydrothermota > 32-111 > 32-111 > 32-111 > UBA2202. The sequence continues at coordinate 6,161 of JBFXGO010000027.1, read as the reverse complement.
ATTCATAACCGCTATGGACTCTGTAGCCGCTATTCCCGTATAACTTCCTGAATTCTTCATTAAACTGTCCACTAATAACGGTGCATACGGATTTTTCACATTCCATATCTCATATCTGGTATATGGCCCTGCTATCCCTACGCAATGCACCAAAGAGTCTACTTCTTTAAAATACTGCAGCCAATGGCCATCCATTAGTTCACTGGCCTTTATGGGGCTCGTTGGTATTGTTATATCTATAAGTCCTATTCCATCTATTATTGTATCAGCTGATGTATCTCTCCATTTGCCTCCTATCATGCACACATTATCATATATACCTGCAAAGCTGCCATAACATCCTGTCGGGATGCCCGCCACTACATTCGGATTATATTCATCACTTATATCTACCACTGTTAACCCGCTGTCTCCATCCGCTACATAAAGATAATCTCCGCCTTTTACCACATCTTCCCCTATATCCCTTGTCCAGCACTGGCTTATTACTTCAGGATTCTCCCTGTCCGTTATATCCATTATCATTACTCCGCCGTCTCCACTCGCTACATACATCCTGTCTCCCTCTATTGCCATCCTCCTGCATTCTCCATACCCTCTATACTCGCCAACCACCACAGGGTTGCTCTTATCCGATATATCCACTATTATCAGTCCTCCGCTTCTCGCTCCTGCATACAATCTATCTCCTATTATCTCCAATTCGTATGTATAGCCGTTTGTCTCGCAGACTCCTATCTCTGTTATTACTGTATCATCCTCCACATCGTATATCCCTATTCCATTTAATCCCTTTGCCGCTATCAGTATTGTATCCTCTATTACTTCCACATCGTATGTATTGCCGTCTGTCACTACTGTCTTCTTTAGTTTTATATCATACAAATTGCTTATATCCATTATTCCTATCCCCTGGCTCCCGTAGCCGAAGTAGATAAATGGGATTCTTAAATCTAATCCGCGCGTCTTCTCTGATGTCAAATACAAATCTGTTGCTGAATTTATATTGCCTGTCTGCTTTAAATCATATACAACTATATTGTCATCTGTTGCTACTAAAACTGTTTCTTCAACAGCTACTTGATAATCGAAACCAATTCTTCTGATATATTGCAGATTAACAGTATCATTTATAAAATATTGTTTGTTGTCATAACCACTTATATACACGGTATCTCCATCTACATAAACATCATACCAAGGATATTCTGAATTTGTTCCTTCTATTTGATTCACCAATGCCGGTATTGTATCTGTATGTATATCATATATGTTCAGCAATGTATCATTCTTGCTCACATACAGGTAATTTCCTATCCTTCTTATGTAATGTATATAGTTCTCAAGTTTCATCTCACTTATTAATCTCGGGTTGCTTTCATTGCTTATATCCATTACCCATAAGTAGCTTCCACTGCTTATATATGCCGTGTTTCCCTTTACTGCTATCGCCTCTGTCGGTCCGTATTCCCATCTGCCAAGCTCCCCCACCATCTGGGCATTCAACAGAACAAATCCAAACAGCAAGGAGAACAGAAGGACGCCCTGTGCCGTGCGCCGTGAGCCGTGAGCGAAGAGAGTTAATAGTTTAGAGTTGATAGTTGATAGTTGGGGAACGGAGAAGCCGTGAGCCTTGCGCCGTGCGCCGTGCGCTAAATGCAAAGAACGAATAGAAGTAAAGAGATTGTCGCGCTTCGCTCGCAATGACGAGGAATGGAGAACGTCGGTGCTTGACTTTTTGACTTTTTTTATTGATAGATTCTTCAGGATAGAGATAATTGCTGTGTGCTTCAGAATGACAGTAAATTTAGTACGCTTGTGGGCTGGTGTGCTTGTGAGCTGGTTAAGATTGAATATATTTTTCATTCCCTTTACCTCCAAATTGTTTATCTGATTTTATATTCAATTTCTTATGTTGTCAAGAATGATAATTGATAAAAACATAAAAGGAGGGTTTGGAACCCTCCCCTACAATCATTTTGTTTTATGTTTGATATTGCATTACTCCCGGCGCAAGATGCGTCTTCCTCTTCCCTTCATTGCGGGATATATAATAATCATCCTCAATATTATTGATTTTTGCTGGTACTGGTGAGGGTGTGGTGGGATTTGCGATATTTGCCTTTATTGAGTCACTCAATATAGTTATTCCAAAGTTTGAAGCATTATAGTTGTCTGTGTTATAACCGTGAATCATGACCACAGGGTATGGTCGGTATGGTTCAGCAGTTAGTGCAGTTATTCCAAAAATGATAAAAATTGATGCTATTATCTTTTTCATCTCTCCTCCAGATTTTATAATTCATCTCCTTCAAATTCTATATTATTTATCCATTCACCAAGCGTATCTGTTATTAATACTGAATGTGGATAGCCAGATGCATACTTTATTCCGTCGGGACTTATAAAACCATATGCCTTTTCATTTAATTCTTTTATTGTATTATCCTCTATGTTCACCTTTAGTTTGCCTACATATCTAACATCTGTTATTGTATCTCTTAAAGCCATATCCATTGCTATATAATTGTCCATTATTTCTCCATTAATCGCATCACCTGTCACTATATATTGCTCAATTCTATCTCCATATTCCACTACCAATGTCTCCTCCCCTGTATTCAAGTCCACAAACTTATTACTGTTTATTAATAAATAGTTATGAGCATAGTCGTAGTCAAGCCAAGTTACTAATTCATCGTTGACATATAACACATTTTCTGTACTATCCGATTCATCGTATTGCTTAATTGTCTTTAAATCGCTTGTCTCTACTCCAATAATATATCTCTCATCCGGGGATACTATTGGATATATAAAATCTCCTACTTTGTCCCACCCGCTAAAGTCTTCCCTAATCTTAGCTGTACTAGCTCCGCTTATATACACATGTTCATTTGCTATGTAAATTCTTGCATTATCAATAGAATAGCCATCCTTACTCCTAAACAACAACTCCTTTGCTCCGGTGCTTGCGGTTATCCTCCATATCTCTCCGCCGCCCCAATCATAATTCTTATGCATACCACCTATGGGTTCTGATGTGTAGTAGTATTCCCCTATACTCGCATAAATCAATATATGATCATTATCCTCCCAGCAGATACTGTTATGACCCAAATACCTCTCAAAATAAAAGGGACCTATTATCGTACAACTGTTTGTCAGAATCAATAATACCAAAATTATGGTTAATAAAATATTCTTCTTCATTCGCTCCTCCTAAAACTTCTTTGTCAATTCTACACTTGTATTTGTGTTCATTAAACTCTCCAATGACCCAAGCATATATCCAGTCATGTATCCAATAGTTACCGATCCAGCATCAATTCTGATACCACCTCTCAAGTTGTGTCCGTCATATCCTGTAAGTAATTTCAGTCCAAGTCCCATCTCATTCTTCATCTCCAATGTTAACCCTGCCTTCGCTCTTATATCGTTTCCCGCTCCTATCTCTCCCTTTCCGCCAAGTTCTATCCGCAATCCTGTACTAAACCCCTTTAGCAGTTCTTTCTCTATATTAACCTTACAGCCGATTCCAACATCCAATATGGTATTGCTCTTCTCTTTTATCCCATCTCCCCACTCTATCTTGTGGCCAAGAATATCCTTTCCTGTCAATGATATGCCCATACTGTCTATGTCTTCTCCAATATTCTCGCTTATAAGATACCTTATCCCCAAATCTCCGCCATAGCTCCAATAGTCAGTGCTCTCCCCTTTCCCATAATCGCCTTTCAACAACACTCCATAATCCAGTTTACCATAATCCCCGGATATCCCTATATTCAACTCCGTTATTGAAAACTTATTGTCGCCCCTCTCCACAAATCCGCTGTACCCCATTCCGTTCGTAGTATCATCCATTACTGTAAATGCCCTTCCCAAAACATCCAGTCTATTTACCATTATTCCTATACCATATCTCCCTTCGTCTCTTTTAATACCCTTTCCATACGCTATATAGCTGTTTCCGCCTACAAACTTGTTCATGTTTATTCCTATCCCCGCCTCCGTTCCGCACATCTCATTCAATAATCCCACATTGCTCTTCATCTCGCTTATTCCCATCCAATATACTCTTGCCAAGCCTCCGTTTACCAGTCCCTCTGTCCCTCTGCCCATTCCCGTCATCACATAACCACCCTCTGATGCAGTCAAAGATATTGAAAAGTATAAAATGATAACAACTACAATTACATAGCGATAATTTATATAGAGATATTGAGACCTCATATCAGCCCTCGACTTTAAACAAATTATTGTTAATTCCTTTATCTATCTTCACATTCTTATATCTGTACTGCATCCACTTTGTCAAGTCCTTAATTAGTTAGAGCCGGCTGATAAAAACGAGCATCCTGTTTTTCACAGTAAGTTCTATAGAAGTAATTCGGACTCTGATACTTTAACTTACTGTGCGGATACTCTTCATTATAAAACCTGATAAACTTATCAAACGCTTCTTCAAACTCAAACACATTGTCATACTCTCTCGTCCAGAATAGATGTTCCTTCATAGTCCTCATAAACCGCTCCGTCTCGGCATTTCCCTTAGGGTTATTCCAAGATGTAAATATCTGTTCTATCCCCAATACAGCCATATGTTCCATAAACTTCAATGATGTCGGCTGACAGCCGTTGTCAGATACCAGTCGCGGCTTCTGTTCGCTATTCCTTATCCCCTCAGGATACTCCCTGTTCACAGCCTTTTCCATTGCCTTCTCCCAGTCCGCTCTCTTTGATGTAACTGACACCTCGTATCCCTTTATCTGCTTCGTCCACCAGTCTATTACGATATGCACATATAGCCAACCAAAGCCTACTATCTTCACTTTCGTCATGTCTATTCCCCAATATTCATTAGCTCGCTCAGCTCTCGGCTTCGCTCTCTGTGTCCTTAGCGCCCTTAAACGATCATTCTTCTTTACCGTAAGCCCGTTCTCCCTCATTATCCGTCTGACTGCGTTCCGGCCTAGTTTGATCCCCTCTCGATAATTAAGGTACGCCCACACCCTTCTATACCCCCAGCTCGGGTATTCCTCCTTCAATAATTTTATCTCAACTAAATAATATGCATCTCGTTCTTTCACTCGTTGTGACCTCGCTCGTTTTACTCGTATTCGTTTTTTTTTAATTCAACCGTTAAATCACCTATTATTTTCTTTAACTTCACTATCTCCCGTTCCATCCGTTCCTCTTTGCTCTGTCTCTTCGCCCTTGTGAACATCTCCTTCCCGTGTTCCATAAACATATCCCGCCATTTATAATACTGCGTCTGGCTTATCTCGTACTTCTCGCATAGCTTTATCACCGCCGTCTCGCCCCTTAATCCCTCCAATACTATCTTGAACTTCTGTTCCTCCGTCCACTCTCTGTGTAACATTCTTGCCTCCTGTCTTTTTACCTGCTTCATTAAGAAAAACTCGCTTCTCTTAATGAACAGTATACTACTTCTCTCAGCTCTTGTTAAGTGGACTCAGTATATTGCTTATATCCATTACCCATAAGTAGCTTCCACTGCTTATATATGCTGTGTTTCCCTTTACTGCTATCGCCTCTGTCGGTCCGTATTCCCATCTGCCAAGCTCTCCTACCATCTGCGCATTCAACATTACAAAGCCGAACAGCAAGGAGAACAGAAGGACGCCCTGTGCCGTGCGCTTTGTGCCATGTGCTAAAGAAAGAGTTAATAGTTTATGGTTGATAGTTGATAGTTGGGGAAAGAAGACGCCGTGTGCTTTGCGCCGTGAGCCTTGTGCTAAATGCAGAGAATGGACAGAAGCATAGAGATTGCCGCGCTTCGCTCGCAATGACGAGGAATGGAGAACGTCGGTGCTTGACTTTTTGACTTTTTTTATTGATAGATTCTTCAGGATAGAGGTAACTACTGCGGACTTCAGAATGACAGTAAATTTAGTACGCTTGTTAGCTGGTGTGCTTGTGGGCTTGTTAAGATTGAATATATTTTTCATAATTACTCCTTCAAGTTCTCTTAAATCCTATTTGCTTTTTCTCTGCCTCTTTATCTGTCTCAAGTATTTTCCTAAATGCTTGAAACACTATTTTAAATTGTTTATCATACTTTTTTTCCATTTCATTCAATCTCAATTCTAAATCTTCAATTGAAATATTTACTGAGTTCAGCTTGATAAATGTTC
>JBFXGO010000026.1:0-33264 GCA_050239825.1 bacterium | reverse complement strand
CAAGAAAGAATGCATGGAGTCAGAGAATATAAAAGAAGGATATAAAAGGAGAACTGGTTGAAAAAGGATTTTTTAACCCGCCAGCCACCAAAGGCAGAGGTGCATTTTATACTTTGAAATAATTGGCTGTTAATTGGCCGAATTGGCCGCGATTAAGTGGGCGGGGACGGTGCATGTAAATTTGTAAATTCAAGCAAAAAAAATATCACGAGTCCAAAAAAAGAAAGTTACGAGTTGCGGGTTATGAGAAAAAACGTCAGGACGACAATTTTTAGGGTCGGTGGTTGCAAAAATCACCATTCTGACTAAGAGCGGCAAAACAGGTCGTTTATGTTGACAATTCACGAATTAAGATGTATATTTTTACTAGGAGGCAAAAATGGTTAAAATAAAAATTGTTGGAACTATACCTGTTATAATTTTTAAAGAGGATGAAATGTTCATAGCTCATACAAATGCTCTTGATATTTCTACTTGCGGAGATACTTTACAATCGGCAAAAAGGAATTTTAAAGAAGCAATAAAAATATATTTCAGTGAGACAATAAAGCACGGAACATTGGAACAGGATTTGCTAAAACAGGGATGGAAGATTAATCCGGCGAAACTCACCATTGAACCGCCAGTGAGAAAATCGACAAAAAAATCAATGAATATAATTGAAAGGAATAATATTCCAATACCCACATTTTCCTGAATATGAAGCTGAAATCTCTCGGGTGGAGGGAAATAGACAAGGTGTTGATAAAAAACAAGTGCACATTTGAGGGACAGGAAGGTTCACACAGAACGGGGGGGGGTACGGTGCAAGACCTCTTGACAATTCAATTACACTATTGATTTTAAATTGTGTCGGGATATAATTATAAAAAGGTATAGATTTAAAGTCGGAGGAGTAATTGATTAGACGAAGAACCATAAATTTTTTAGAACCAATATCATACATATGAAGAATTTCTTCATTTTTTTTACTGCCTTGTTGATAATGACGGCAAATATACATGGCGCACATAAGGATATAAAGTACATTTTTGAAACAAACGACGACAGCCTGATAAAAGAAACGTTTGTTTTTAAAGGAAGCAGAATAAAAACTTTGAGGAGAGCTCTGACTGACTATGATAGTCTGTTCATAGACAGGCAAAAGACAGATTCTGTTGATGATTTTGTTTTTGAAGATGATAATGAATATACAATTGAAGGATTTTTCAGGATGGACCAATATCAGAACAAAATATACATTGAAGAAAGAAATAAAAAGTTGAGTGCGGTATTTGGAAAAGGAGAAGGTCTTTGGAAATATTATCTTAAGCGCCTTAATAGAAGATACTATCCTCCGTATTTAAAAATTGCAGACACGGGATTGCTCTGTCTAGGGTGTTTGCTCGCTGTTCCGATACTGAGTATTCCTGTTATAGCTGCGATGTCGTTTATAAATAATACCGACTTTCAGCTGGTTGAAACCATATTGTTAATTGCTGTACCGGCTCCAGTTGCTATAGCACTATTTTATTCTTTTGATTTGATTTCAATGCTTTTTGAAGAATTAATTCAAAGTTTATGGGAATACTATATTGGATACTAAAATACTGATAGTTTTATTCATGGTTATTATTGTTGCATCAATCAATCCTCTGAAAGTATTCGGTGAAGGCATAGATAACGAAAGGAGTTTAAAAACTGAAGCTGAACAAAATAAAGATATGCCAATTAAAGATAAGACATTAGGAAGGATTCTTAAAGTATGCATTGTAGCAACTAATTTTTTAGTAGGCGAAACTCTGAAAATAGGAGCTTTTGTGACGCTCATAGGAACAACTGTATTTACACTTGGGCTTATCGGAGGAGAACTTGGCAACAGTGAACATTCAGACATGACTCCTCTGTTATATGCAGTTTTAAGTGTTTTTGTTGCATCAGGTCTGACTGTGGCAGTTCTTTTTATCAAACATATTGTTGTAAGTGTTGAGGAGATAAAAAAAATATTTTCTGATTGACTAGGGGGTACGGTGCAAGACCTCTTGACAATTTTGAATTGATGGAAAGAAAATCAGGAGGCGAAGAGGGCAGAAATCGGTTCAAGTCTGATTGAAAATAAAATATATTTAATAAGACATCAGAGGGTTATGATTGATAGAGATTTGGCTGAACTATACAAAGTAAAAACAGGAGTGTTAAATCAAGCGGTGAAGAGAAATATAGAGAGGTTTCCCGATGATTTTATGTTTTCATTAACAAGAGAAGAGATTATGAACTTATCACAAATTGTGACAAGTTCGAAAATCAAACACGCACCAAGAGTCTATGCGTTTACCGAACAAGGAGTGGCAATGCTTTCAAGTGTATTGAGAAGCAAAAGAGCTATTAGTGTGAATATACAAATAATGAGAACATTTGTGAAAATTAGGTTGCTATTATCATCACATACTGATTTACTGAGGAAAATAGAGAATATGGAAAAAAAATATGACAATCAGTTCAAAGCTGTATTTTCGGTAATAAGGCAATTGATTAAAGAACCTGAAGAGAAGCAAAAGAAAATCGGATTCTAAAAAAGAATTGGCGGCGAGGGTGGAAAAATTGGAATTTTGGGGACAGCCGTTGAAATGAAGTCACAACAAATTATCAGAAGAGAAAAAGTTCAAAGAGAGACATAGAAATTGTCGCGCTTCGCTCGCGACAACTGGGTTGATAGATTCTTCACACAAGAACAGTGATAAGATGCGTTCAGAATGGCAAACAAAAGAGTAAAATGGAGAAGAAAGATGTCAGGAGAGGAAGAGAAGCCAGTATTGCTTTGGCGAAAGAATACGAATGTTTTTGTGCTTTTTAAGAACCAGAAGGTCTTTGTCTCCGGTTATAATCAATTTTGATTTGCTTGCAACTGCGAGCGCAATCATTTCATCGTCGTCCTTATCCCTGCTTACACATTGAATCATTTTCCCGTAAGCTGTAACTTCGGTTGTTTCCCCAAGAAAATCAATTATCTCCCGGGTATTCTTCTCAGGCAGTTTTATTTTGCTTCTCAATACTCTTGATACTTCGGAAAGAATATGCTCACTGGTGATTACCTGCTCTTTTGCTATAAGAACTTCAAAGAGGGATGAGCACAAACCTCTTGAAGCAAATGCGGAGACTATGACATTGCTGTCAAGGACTATTTTCATCTTGATGCTTCAAAGATGTCTTCGTCAGTAAGAAGCCCTGCTTTTTCAGCATAGGGGAGAGTCTTCTTCCTCAGAATTCTGAACTTTTGTATCATGAGATAGCTCTCTATGGAGTCACGCACTATCTCGCTGAGAGTTTTTTTATCGGTACTCTGTATTTCCTTCAGTCTTTTAGATGTCTCATCATCGAGACGCACTGTAATTGTTTTGTTCATCATTGCCTCCTGTAAGACATTGTAATACAACGCTCTATAAAAGTCAAGAGCAGAAAGCTTCTCTAAGGGACAATGCCTGTAAAAATGCATTCTTCATATTTATTTTAGATTATACTGGGATATAATAACAAAAAGGGACAGATTTAAAGACAGAGGAAATACTGACAGAGAGCGTAAATGATACGGACACCGTTTCAGGAAAGTTTCTATAAAATAGTGAACATTGGCATTGACAATGTATGCTGTTTGGTGTAAACTGTAAACATTGATTATGCGCTTATATATTGTTTAATATGATCGGTAAAAATATAAAACAACCGAATGGATTTAATGCCTTTATTCCTGATCCTTTTCCTGACAAAGGACTTTATACGCTTGCTTCGCCAATTGTTAAAAAAGATGCTCAAGCGTCAAGGTTATTGGGTAAACTGGACGGAATCACGCAATTACTTCCTGATGTGAATTTCTTTATTTATATGTATGTTCGCAAAGACGCTACTGCCTCCAGTCAAATAGAAGGAACAAAAGCAAGTATGACTGATGCAATAGAAGCAGTGGTGAAAATTGAAAACAAAAAGTCATCAGATGTTGATGATATCTTGCATTATATAAAGGCGCTTGATTATGGATTAGATAGATTGAAAGAATTTCCTTTGTCTCTTCGCTTTATTCGCGAAATACACCAAAAACTGATGAAAGGCGCAAGAGCCAGTCATTTTTCAGATCCCGGAAACTTCCGCAGGAGCCAGAATTGGATTAATGGAAAAAGTCCGAGTGATGCCGAGTTCGTTCCTCCTCCGGTGGATGCTATGATGACTGCGCTTGGAGATTTTGAGAAATTTCTTCACTCAGAAGATGCGATTCCGCCATTAGTCAAAACTGCTATTATTCATGCGCAATTTGAAACCATTCATCCGTTTTTGGATGGCAATGGAAGAACAGGTCGTATGCTTATCGCTTTTTATCTTTGGAAAGAGGGCTTGTTGGAAAAATTGGTTTTATACCTTTCTTCTTATTTTAAAAAGTATAAAAAAGTTTATTATCAGCGGTTAACAGATTATAGGGAAGGAAGAGAGGAAAAATGGATTGAGTTTTTTCTTGATGGAATAATCGAAACTGCTGAATCGGCTATTGAAACAGCCAAAAAAATAACCCAACTGCGGGAGCAGGATATTGCTAAAATCAGCAAAATGAACAAAACATCATCTGAAAGCGCAATGCTTATATTGCCAAAACTTTTTGTGCAGCCGATTGTCACTGTCGCGATTGTTAAAAGTTGGGCTGGATTTAATACTCGAGCGGGCACGCAAAAACTTATAGACCGATTTGTTTCAGCCGGAATTTTAGAAATAAAGGATGATAAAGTTAAATATAACAAGGTGTATGTTTATAGAAGGTATTTAGATATTTTTGAAAAAAGTTTGACATGAAAAATCACACATAATGTAGGATCGATAAAAATGGCGGGGACGATAGGTTTTGGCAATACTTTTAAGCGAGACAGAGAAGACGCCGGGTGCTGTGGGCGAGAAATCAAAGAGTAAAATAGTAAGCTAGTACGCTGGTAAAAAAGTTAATAGTTAATAGTTGATGGTTGAGAGTTGAGAGTCAACAAGACGCCGGGTGCCGTGGGCCGAGAGCCGGGGGCAAGAAAAGAAAGTTAATAGTTTATAGTTGATAGTTGAGAGTTGAGAAGACGCCATGAACCGTGTGCCATGGGCGAGAAAAAGACAAAAGACAAAAGACAAAAGAGAGTTACGGGTTGCGGGAAAAAACATCACTGGTCACTGGTCACCGATCCATTATCCAAAGAGAAGAAAAAGAGCGATAGAAGTAAAGAGATTGGCGCGGAGTGCTCGCAGTTACCGACAATAATCCAAAGAGGGAGATTGACAGAGTGAATAGATTGTGCTATATTAAGAGATAAATAAAGAGACAAATAAGGAGACAAAATGAAAGAGATTCATGCAAAATATGCCGTTTCGGTGAGTGATTTGAAGAGGAACCCATCATCCGTAATAAATAAATCCGGCAACAATGCTGTAGCTGTTTTGAATCACAATAATCCGGTTGCGTATATTGTTCCTCCTTCCGAGTATGAGAAACTTCTTGAGGCATACGATGAGCTGATGTTCGTCGGGGAAGTTAAGGCGAGATTGAAAGAGAAGAACAGGGAAGTTGAAGTTGATATAAATGAAATATAAGCTCAGATTCGACGAAAAGGCATTGAGGGAGTGGAAGGAACTAGACAATTCAGTTAAGCTGCAGTTCAAAAAGAAGCTTGAAGAGAGACTCAAAGGACCTGTTGTTGAGAAAGACCGTTTGAGAGGAATGAAGAATATTTTTAAAATAAAACTAAAGAAATGGGGTTATCGGCTTGCTTACAGAGTAAACGGCGACAAAAGCATTACTGTCCTGATAATCGGAAAGAGGGAAAAGAGCGAAGTTTATAAAATGCTTGAAGAGAGGATTTGATTTAGAATTCTAAGGGACGGTGGTTTCAAAAAGCTGCATTTTTAAACATCAAGATTATGAATTAATAATCAAGAAATATTTGGGGGCTGCACGCGGGTGTAGCGTCGGCTCACACACTCCGCTTCGCCGCTTTATCAAGATGGGAAAGCGGAGCAAGGGGTCGCCCACTTGATGGGCGTCTGCGCGGAGCATCCTCGCTGACTTGTAGCTTACGATTATCAATAAGTTAATTAATTGCTTGTTGCAGTGGGGACACACCGAAGGAATGTCCCCACATTGGCGAGGGTGTAATGGACGCGAACGCACATGATAGAGGTATCGGGTTGCACCAGAACTTTGTGAAGATTACTGTAAAGACAAAATCTTAATCAAAAGCTATCACTAGTCCAATATCACTGGTCGCTAATCAAGAAATATAGGGGGCTGAACGCGGGCATAGCGTCGGCTCGCACACTCCGCTTCGCCGCTTTATCAAGATGGGATAGCGTAGCGAGGGGTCAACCACTTGATGGGCGTCTGCGCGGAGCGTCCTCGCCGACTTGAAGCTTACGATTATCAATAAGTTAATTAATTGCCTGAATCTTCCAAAGCATTGGCGCGGGTGTAATGTGTGCGAGCGCACATGATAGAGGTATCGGGTTGCACCAGAACTTTGTGAAGATTATTGAAAAGAATAAATATTAATCAGCTCCCCGTATTAAGCTCAAGGCACATGGCACACGGCTCAGGGCTGACTTGGGGGGCTGAACGCGGGTGTAGCGTCGGCTCGCACACTCCGCTTCGCCGCTTTATCAAGATGGGATAGCGGAGCAAGGGGTTGCCCACTTGATGGGCGTCTGCGCGGAGCGTCCTCGCCGACTTGAAGCTTTCACTCTCAATAAGTTATTTAATTGATTGTCCTCATGAGAAGCATTGAAAAGACGAGCGCTGTGGACAGGCTTCTCATTCGGAGTTGTAAAGGCAAATCATTTACTCATCTTCCCGTATTAAGCTCAAGGCACATGGCACACGGCTCAGGGCTGACTTGGGGGCTGAACGCGGGCATAGCGTCGGCTCACACACTCCGCTTCGCCGCTTTATCAAGATGGGAAAGCGGAGCGAGGGGTCAACCACTTGATGGGCGTCTGCGCGGAGCGTCCTCGCCGACTTGTAGCTTTCACTCTCAATAAGTTATTTAATTGATTGTCCTCATGAGAAGCATTGAAAAGACGAGCGCTGTGGACAGGCTTCTCATTCGGAATTGAAAAGACAAAATATTATTCAGCAGTGTCACCCTGAACTATGCTTTAGTTATGACTATCGTGAAGGGTCTATCAGTTTATTGATTATTAACCTGTTATGGGGACACACCGAAGGAATGTCCCCAAAATCTTCACAAAGCATTGGCGCGGGTGTAATGTGTGCGAGCGCACATGATAGAGGTATCGGGTTGCACCAGAACTTTGTGAAGATTATTGAAAAGAATAAATATTAATCAACTCCCCGTATTAAGCTCAAGGCACACGGCACACGGCTCAAGGCTGGTTTGGGGGCTGATGAATAGCGTAGCGTCGGCTCACACACTCCGCTTCGCCGCTTTATCAAGATGGGATAGCGTAGCGAGGGGTCAACCACTTGATGGGCGTCTGCGCGGAGCGTCCTCGCCGACTTGAAGCTTTCGTGTATCAATAAGTTATTTAATTGCCTGTTGCAGTGGGGACACACCGAAGGAATGTCCCCACATTGGCGAGGGTGTAATGGACGCGAGCGTCCATGATAGAAAGGAACGGGTTGCACCAGAACTTTGTGAAGATTATTGTAAAGACAAAATATTAATCAGCAGTATATTGAGTGTTAACTGTACTGGAATTTTTCCTCGGAACTGTAAAGGCAAGTTATTTACTCAAAGGGTATCAATAGTTCAATATCGCTTGTTATGAGTAAGATGCTAATAAATGCTTCACTGAAGAGATAACCTGTGCGAAACATAAAAGGAGGGTTTAGAACCCTCCCTAACGAATAATTCATTTGACAGTTCCTTCACAGTAGAGAAAAGAATAGAGGAGTTCAGGAAGACACTTCTTTGTCCATGTTGACTTAATTATATAATTTGATAAGATAAAAAGATATGAAGTTAAAAGTATTTATAACAGGCGGCGCCGGTTTTATAGGAAGCTCCGTTTACGACTCAATGAAGAAAGAGTATGATGTTTATATAGCCGATAACTTCATTCCTTTTTACGACATAAAACAAAAACTCACCAACCTTGATATGAACTCCTCCATACTGAAGAAAGACAGAGTGCAGAATGTTTTCAACTGCGATATAAGGGACTATTACCTTATGAAGAAAATTCTTTTAGAGGTCAAGCCGGACGCAATTATCCACTGCGCCGCAATGGCGGGAGTGCAACAGTCATTCGAGCACCAGAAGGAGTATTTTTCAGTCAATGTTGACGGCACTTTGAATATACTCTCGCTCGCTGTGGAGCAGAAGATAAAGAAGGTGCTCTTTCTCTCTTCATCCTCTGTCTATGGAGAGAACAAAAAAATGCCCTTTAAGGAGTCATACTCAATGAATCCGATTTCGCCTTATGGCATGACAAAGGCGCAGGATGAGGTTATGGCGGCTTTCTATGCAAAACAGATGGGTCTCGACATACTTGTTCTGAGACTTTTCACTCTCTACGGACCGAGGCAGAGACCCGATTTGCTTCTTCATAAGCTTTACCTAAATCATATAAACAAGAGAATCTCTGTGATATACAGGAACACTTCAAGGGACTATACTTTCATAGATGACGGGGTGCAGGGGATAAAAAAAGGTTTTCAATATCTCCTTGATACAAATGGAATCAACATATTCAATATAGGCTCCTCCAATCCGATAGATACCGAAGACACAGTCAGAGAAATCAAAAAGTATTTACCGAACTTCTCATTTGAGACAGCGGAGAGAAAGAAGGGCGATATGGTAAAGACCTATGCCGACATAAGCAGGGCTGAAAAGGCATTCTCCTACAAGCCCAAGACAGAGTTCGCCGAAGGAGTCAGAAAATTCAATTCATGGTTTAACAATTATTACAAACTATGAATTCTCAGATTCAGATACTCTCAAATCTAAATGACAAACAGAATGAGGCGGTTCTCTATTTTGATTCGCCGCTTCTCGTGCTTGCAGGGGCAGGCTCAGGCAAGACAAGGGTTTTAACTCATAAAATCGCATACATAATAAAGGAACTCGGAATCTCTCCATACAATATCTTTGCAGTCACATTCACCAATAAAGCCGCAAATGAGATGAAGGAGAGAGTGGAAAATCTCACATCCATCCCAATCAGGGGTATGTGGGTGGGCACCTTCCATTCCATGTGCGTCAGAATGATAAAACAGCACAGACGGGAAACATCAAAGAGTCAGGATTTTTCCATATATGATTCCGATGATGCAAAACATCTTGTGAAAAAGATAATAGAGGAGAATGAGCTTGAAAAACTGATTGATGCAAAATCGGTCTGCAAAGCAATAAGCAAGATGAAGAATGCAATGATAAGCCCGCATGATTTTTCCTCTAAGGTGACAAGCGTCACGGAATCCAATATTGCCTTTGTGTACAGGAAGTATCAGGAGCTTCTTGAAAGAAACAATGCGTTTGATTTCGACGACCTTCTGCTTGAAACAGTCTCAATACTCAAAAGCGACCCTCTTTTCAGGGAGAAGCTTCAGACAATATTCAAATACATTCTTGTCGACGAATATCAGGATACCAACTATGTGCAGTATGTTATGCTCAAGCTTCTATACTCGGGTAGCAATCATATAACAGTCGTGGGGGACGATGACCAGTCGATATACGGTTTCAGAGGCGCAGAGGTGGGCAACATACTCAAATTCGACGATGATTTCAAGAAGACCCATATTGTAAAGCTTGAGCAGAACTACCGTTCGACAGAGATAATACTCACAGCCGCCAATAAGGTTATATCCCACAATGAAAACAGAAAAGAAAAGAACCTCTGGTGCGAGAAGAAGGGCGGAGAGAATGTGAGAGTTGTTTTAACAGATGACGAGAAAGGCGAGGCATCTTTCATAGCAAATGAAATAGACAAAAAGAGGCGCGAAGAAAACATCTCTCTCAATGAATTCGCAGTGCTGTACAGAACAAATGCCCAATCGAGGCCTTTTGAAGAGCAGTTCAGGAAGAGAAACATAAACTACACTGTGGTCGGATCCATAAAATTCTTTGAGCGCAAGGAGATAAAGGATGTTCTTGCATACCTATCTCTTCTTGTAAATCCTGCGGACTCGGTTTCATTCAACAGAGTGATAAATGTTCCAAGAAGAGGGCTCGGGGATAAAGCAATTGAAGAGATAAAAACTTTTGCCGAGGAAAAAAATATTTCAATGACCGAAGCGGCGATGAGGTGCGGCGAGTACAAAGAGAGACTGTCAAAACAAGCGGTGAACGGACTTTTGAAATTCAAAAATCTCATTGAGGAGCTTCAGAAGTCAAAGGAGAGCGCGGCAGAGGCGGTTGAGCGCCTCATGCAGCTTACTGATTATCAATCGATATTCTCCAATCTCGACGAGATTGAAAAGATATCAAAACTGGAAAACATCCAGGAACTTGTGAATTCGGTGCGCGAATTTTCAGAAAAGAACGAAGAGATATCAGTAGCCGATTATCTTGACATGATATCTCTCTATATGGACATAGATGATGCGGATGATGATAGCGACTCTGTGCTCATAATGACAGTCCATAATGCAAAAGGGCTTGAATTTTCAACTGTCTTTATAGCCGGTCTTGAGGAGGGTGTCTTTCCGCATTTTAATTCCTTTGAGACGGCAAACGGAATAGAGGAGGAGAGGAGATTGATGTATGTGGCTATGACGCGCGCCAAAAAATCTCTCTGCATAACTTCCGCCGCATCAAGAAAGAGGTATGGCATGGGTTCCGCCTCAATAATGTCGCGGTTCATAAGAGAGATTGATGCAGAGGGCGTGAAAGATGTCAGAGAGGAGAAGATTCTTGCAGATGCAATGAATTCGGAGTATTACAGGCCTCTGCAGAGGAGGCATGAAGCAGATGCAACGCCCGCGCGCAGCGAGGTGAAGAGAGAACATCTCTTTGATGTCGGAGACAGAGTGAACCATCCGTTCTACGGAAACGGAGTAATAAAGAGCATGAAAGGTTCGGGAGAGGATACAATAGCCACAGTGGCATTTCTCAACGGAGAAACAAAGAAAATATTTCTTCAGTATGCAAACATGAAAAGGATATAATATGGAAAAAGAAAAAATAATCATGCTGGCGAAGACGGCCTTTATAAATCTCACAGACGAACAAGCCGAGAGATTCCTAAACGAGCTTGAGGAGATTGTTCACAGCATTGAAAAGACGCTGGATACCGTGAATCTGAATGAAGTGAAGGAGGGCGAGTATTTTAAGAAGAATCTAAACCTGCTTCAAAATGACTCTCCTGAAAGGGCTTTTGACAGGGAGACGATGATGATGAATGCCAAAAGGCAGAAGGACGGCTATATACTCGTGCCGAAGCTGATAAAGGAGGATAAGTGAAATCGTCGGAAATAACAAAGAAATATAAATCTTCAGAGGAGACGCCGGTCACTCTCCTTGACAGCATCTACAGCAGGATAGAGAAGGATGACCTCAACGATTATATAACTCTCACCAAAAATATCGCCTATGAAGAGGCATATAAATCAAAGAAGAGGTACGAAGAGAAGAAGCCTCTCTCTGAAATCGACGGAGTATTCTTCTCGGTAAAGGATAATATTGCAGTGGAAAACATAAGGATGACATGCGCATCGAGAATCCTCTCCGACTTCATATCCCCTTACAGCGCCACAGCGGTTGAGAGAATAATGAAGAAGGGCGGAATAATAGTGGGCAAGACAAATATGGATGAATTCGCAATGGGATCCTCCAATGAAACATCATACTTCGGACCCGTCAAAAATCCGAAAAACAAGGAGTATGTTCCCGGAGGTTCAAGCGGCGGATGCGCCGCCTCTGTCTCTTCAGAGCATGCATGCATTTCAATAGGGTCTGACACGGGCGGTTCGATAAGACAACCTGCCTCTTTCTGCGGGAGCGTGGGATTCAAGCCCACCTACGGAGCTGTATCCAGATACGGGCTTACGGCATTTTCGTCATCTCTCGATACAATGGGCATTGTCTCCGAAAATGTAAATGATTCGAAAATAACTTTTGAAACTATAAGGGGGGAAGACGGCAGAGATTCGACTATAGAAGATAAAACCATGGAGAGAAAAAAATATAAAAAAGTCGGATATATCAAAAACATACCCCACATTGACAGCTCTGTGAAAAAAATATATGAAGATAGACTGGGAATGCTGAAAGAGACATTTGAAACTGTTGAAGTCAAAATGGATTTCATAGATATTTCAATTTCAACATACCAGATACAGACAATGTGCGAGACATCATCCAATCTCGCGAGATTTGACGGAATAAAATATGGGCTTCAGCCGAGAGAGGGGAAGAATCTGCGCGCAATCTATTCGGCGGTCAGAGGCGAGGGATTCGGCAATGAAGTAAAGAGGAGAGTTCTTATAGGAACCTACTTTCTGACGCACAAAGAGGGGGAATACTATGAATTGTCTTTTAAGCTCAGAGATTACATTGCGAATAGGATAGACAGACTCTTTGAGGATGTTGATGCAATTGTTCTACCGACATCCCTTACCCTTCCCTTCAGATTCAACGAGAAGACCAAAAGTCCGCTTCAGATGCATTTGTCCGACTCTCTCACCGCATTTGCAAATCTTGCTAATGTTCCTGCTATAAGCATCAACGGAGGGTATGTAAATGATCTTCCATGTGGCATTCAACTCATAGGCAGAAGGCACGATGACGACAATCTGCTTGAATTTGCCGTGGAAGCAGAGAAAATATGGAGTGACAATGAATAATCTAATTCCAACGATAGGGCTGGAAGTTCATGCGCAGGTTAAGAGCAAAAGCAAAATATTCTGCAGGTGCGCAGTTGAATTCACGGAGAGACCCAATACCAACATCTGTCCTGTGTGCATGGGTTTTCCCGGAGTGATGCCGTCAATTAACTTTGAAGTCATAAAACAGGCGGTAAGAGCGGGACTCGCTTTGAATTGCGAGATTAATTTAAAAAGCGGATTTGCAAGAAAGAATTACTTCTATCCTGACCTTCCGAAGGGATATCAGATAACGCAGTTTAAAAAGCCAATTGCCGAGAGAGGGCACATTCTGCTTTCAAACAACAGAAGGATAAGGATAAGAAGGCTTCATATTGAAGAAGACACGGGTAAAATGATTCATGATCAGGACGAGGACACTCTTATTGATTTCAACAGAGCGGGAGTTCCCCTCATAGAAATAGTCACGGAGCCTGATTTTGAATCTGCAGACGAAGCTGTGGAGTATATGGAGAGAATAAGGGAGATTCTAAGATATACCGGAGTCTCAGATGCCAATATGGAGAGGGGCGAACTTAGAGGAGAGCCGAATATTTCTGTAAGGAAGAACAGAGAAGACAATCTGGGAACCAAGACGGAGATAAAAAATCTTAACTCTCTTAAAGCGATTGAGAAGGGCATTAATTATGAAATTGAGAGACAGTCGAGGATAGTAATAGGCGGAGGCGAGGTCACCTCTGAAACGATGCTGTACAATGAGAAGAGGCAGGAGGCTGTACCGATGAGGAAAAAAGAATCCGCCTCCGAGTACAGATACTTCATCGAGCCCGACCTTCCAGACCTTGTGCTTGAAGAGAAATTCGTGTCTGAAATGAAAGAGACCATAGGAGAGCTTCCCGAAAGCAAGAGAGAGAGATTCATGAAAGAATATAATGTTAGTAGAGAAGAGAGTGAAACTCTTGTTTCGGAAAAATCACTTGCTGATTTTTTTGAAAAATCAATGAAAAACATAAATCAGAAGAAGAGAGTGATAAACTTCTTCATAAGGGAGATTCCGGCTCTATTAAATGAGAACAATATAAATACTGAGGGATTGAAATTCACCGCGGATGACCTGAACGAGCTTTTTATTGAAATAGAGAGGGAGAGCGTCAACCTCAATTCAGCCCAGATAATACTTGACAGGATGTCCAAGGGCGGAGGAAAGTGCGCTAAAATTATAGATGAGCTGAATCTCAGGCAGACGAATGACGATGAAGAGGCGAAAAAAATAATTGCTGAGATTATTGCCGAAAATCCGAAAGAGGTTGAGAGGTATAAAAACGGAGAGGCAAAGCTCTTCGGAGTCATTGTGGGCTTCTGCATGAAAAAAGCAAAAGGAAGCGTCAGTCCGGCGGTTATCAATAAACTTTTGAAAGAAATGTTAAAATAGGAGGACATAATGTCATTGATAGAAAGCATTATTGCGAGGGAGATTCTTGATTCAAGGGGAAACCCGACGATAGAAGTTGATGTCGAGCTTGAGAGCGGAGCATTCGGAAGATTCGCTGTTCCGTCAGGAGCATCAACCGGAGAGAGAGAGGCGCTTGAGTTGAGGGATAATGACAAAAAAAGATATTCGGGTAAGGGAGTTTTAACAGCTGTATCAAATGTGAACAATATAATTGCTCCTGAAATGTGCGGAATGGAGTCAACAGAGCAGATGTCAATCGACAACGAACTAATAGCAATGGATGGAACCGAGAATAAATCAAAACTCGGGGCAAATGCGCTTCTTGGAGTTTCAGTTGCGGTCGCCAAAGCATCTGCCAATGAAATCGGGCTTCCTCTATACAGATACATAGGCGGAGTTAACAGCCATCTTCTTCCGATTCCCATGTCAAATGTGGTTAACGGAGGGTCGCACGCGGACAATAACCTCGATGTGCAGGAGTATATGCTTGTGCCTGTGAATGCTCCGTCGTTTGCAGAGGCGATAAGAATGAATGCAGAGGTTTTCCACTCTTTAAAGAAAATATTTAAAGACAGGAAACTCTCAACAGGGGTTGGCGATGAGGGCGGATTTGCGCCTGACCTCAAAAACAATGAAGAGGCACTTTCAGCGATGGTTGAAGCTATAGAGAAGGCGGGGTACAAGCCGGGAGAAGATATGTTCATCGCTCTTGATGTAGCCGCTAGTTCTCTCTATAAAGATGGAAAGTATATGTTTGAAGGAAATTACATTGATTCCGCAAAACTTATTGAAATATACAAAAAATGGGTCTCATCATACCCGATAATATCCATAGAAGACGGTCTTGGAGAGAATGACTGGGACGGATGGAAAAGACTGAATGACGAACTTGGGAAAAAGATACAGATTGTCGGCGATGATATTTTCGTCACAAATTCCAAAATTCTTGCGAGGGGGATAAAAGAGAATGTTGCCAATTCAATCCTCATAAAATTGAACCAGATCGGCACTCTTACTGAGACTGTGGATGCCGTGAATATGGCGCAGAGGGCAAAATGGACTGCCGTGATTTCACACAGAAGCGGAGAAACGGAGGATTACACGATAGCAGACCTTGCAGTGGCACTCAATACAGGATTCATAAAGACAGGATCCATGTCGAGAAGCGAGCGCATAGCAAAGTACAATCAGCTTATAAGAATCGAAGAGGAGAGTCCGGAGAATTCTTACGGAGGCATGAAAAACTTCTATAATCTTGCATGAAAAAAAAGCTTAAAGGCGGGCGAATAACCAAAAACAAGATCATTCTGGCTGTTGTTGTGATAGCCTTTGGTCTTCTGATATTTCAGCCGAGAGAGGGGCTCTTCTTTCTTGGTTTAAGGATTATTCAGAAAAACAAGCTTGAAAGGAGCATAGAGGAAATCAAAGTCAAGATGGTTTTACAGCAGAGAAGGATTGACCTTTTGAAGAACAATGAAAACTACATAGAGAAGGTTATCAGAGAGGAGACAAATATGATAAAACCTAATGAAAAGATTTTAAAGAGGTAATATGTCAAAAGCCTGGGTTCTGTCGGTTGATATGGGTTACGGACACCAGAGAGCCGCATATCCGTTGAACGGACTTTCGGATGAAGGAGTTTTGACAGCGAATTCAGATTATACAGTCTCCGACAAGGAAAGAATTCTTTGGAGACTCACTCAATCGGGTTATGAAACAGTGTCAAGGATGAAATCCATTCCTTTTATAGGCAATGCCATATTCGGAATGTACGACAAACTTCAGGATATAGCTCCGTTTTATCCTTTCAATGTAGATGAGAGACCGAATGGAAATGTCACTTCAGCGAAAAACTTTATAAAATCGGGATTGTGCAAAGGCATCCTCGACCATGTATCGAAAGAGGATCTGCCGATTATCACTACGCATTTTATGCCCTCCCTTGCGGCTGATTACAATGGATTCAAGAATATATACTCTGTGATAACGGATACGGACATAAACCGCGTGTGGGTGAGCGACAACCCGACAAAATCCAACATAACTTTTTTATCCCCAAGCAGGCATGCCACGATGAGACTCTTAAAATACGGAGTTCCGCCTGAAAGAATATATATAACGGGATTCCCGCTTCCTAAGGAGAATATAGGAGGACTTGACCAGAAGATTTTAAAGAGGGATCTTGCGGGAAGAATTAGAAAACTTGACCCTAAGGGCAAGTTTCTCAAAGTGTACAGAAGCGTTCTCGAAGAGAATCTTGGGAGCATCCCTGACAGTGTTGATAGGCCTCTCACAATATGCTTCATGGTGGGCGGAGCAGGCGCCCAGTCCGATATTGGAGTGGATGTGGTAAAGTCTCTCAAAAAAAGAATCCTTGAAGGCGAAGTAAAAGTCAATCTTGTCGCAGGAATAAGAGAGAGCGTAAAAGACTTTTTTGAGAAGAAGATAAATGAGATGGGGCTTGACAAGGATTGCGGAGGCTGTCTGAAAATTATTTACGCAAAGACAAAGACCGAGTATTTCAGGATGTTCAATGAAGAACTGCACAATACGGACATACTCTGGACAAAGCCGTCAGAGCTGACATTTTACACAGCTCTCGGCCTTCCGATTATTATTGCTCCGCCAGTAGGCGCTCATGAACACTTTAATGACAATTGGATACGGCATATTGCATCAGGTTTTACTCAGGACAATCCTATTTACACTGAGGATTGGCTCTACTATGTTCTTGACAGCGGAAGATATGCGCAGGCGGCCTGGGACGGATTCATGCGCGCTCCGACTATGGGAACATACAGAATAGAGGCAATAATAGACAAAACCCTCGAAAAGGCAAAAGAGGGTTATACGGATGCGAGGTGAACTGTTGACTAAATGCGAAAAGTTTAATATAATACACATCCTCGGGCGAATAGCTCAGCTGGTGAAAGCGCCTGCCTTACACGCAGGAGATCACAGGTTCGAATCCTGTTTCGCCCATTCTTTATTTTTCAAAATCATTTTAATTTCATTGCTGGCGGTTCTCTCTATGAATGCCTCTTCTGACGCAATTGAAGTTATGATGGAGACGGGGATACCTCTTGGCGACTGGTCAAGCGAACTTAAAACGGGAAACTCTTTTGGAATAATATATTCAAGGGATATAATACCCAAGCTGAAAATATTCAGCGGGGCAGATATTTTATCGTACAGAACAACGGCGGACCTCTATCATGTAAACATAATGCATATACCGGCAGGCATCTCATATTCGTTTTTTCAGAATGGAAAGCTTTCAATGTCAATGAGTCCGTCAGTCGGCCTATCCATAATAGAAAGAAAGTATGATGAAGCCCAGGAGACCGGATTGAATGAATTCTATGCGCTTAAACTTGATATTTCATACATGGCGGCGGAAAAGAGTTATATATCACTTTATACTAAATATCTATCAGAGAGGTTTATTGATGGCAAAAGCTATGCTGGTATTGGCATTTCTGTCGGCTTTGCTTTTTAGCGGCTGTGCGGCCGACTTTGAAGTAGTTGACAGAATAGGAGGGGATGTGACGGGATTCTCCCTTCCTGAATATTCCGCCAGATTCTATTCATCCAATGCCGATGAGACAGTTCTGCAGACCAAAAATGATACTCTCATTGATAATCAGTTCTTTAAAGAGGTTTACTTTGATTTTACATTAAGGCGGTTTCTTTATACCGAACAGTATGTATATGAGAGAATTGATTATGACAAAACAATTGTCGTAATTCCATTCTTAAGCCAGATTCTGATTGAAGGAATGAAAGAGCACAAAGATTATGAGGGAAACCTTTACTCATACAGTTTTGTTTGTATTGTGGACTCTCTTGCCGATTTGAAATATAAAGAAAGAATCTTCGAAAATGCCTATTTTATAACGACATCAATTAATCTTTCGACTTTTGAGGGGGATACTTCATTCTCAAACAAATTCATAGCCACTCATGAAGAAGGAATTGTGGGAATCATGAAGGATTCGGTATTTCTTCTACTTGACTCGATTGTCGTTTATTAAAAGTATTTTCCCACCATGGAGCAGACTCGCACGAGAAATTCCTTATCATCATCCGTAAACGGTCCTATTTTGTGAGAATCAATGTCAAGCTCCCCCACAATTGTTCCGGATTTCATTATCGGAAGAACAATCTCCGATTTGACTGTCGGCGAGCAGGAGAGATAATTCAACTCCTTTGAGACATCCTGAACGACGAAGATTCTTTTTGTCTGCGCCGCCTGTCCGCATATTCCGCTTCCGAATTTTATTCTCGTGTGGACTGTCGGCTCTCCGGCATAGGGACCGAGAACAAGTTCATTCTCTCCCTCGACAAGATAGAATCCAACCCAGTCATAATGGTCAACTCTCTCTCTAAGAGTGTCGCATATAAACTGAAGAGCTGAATTCATTTCACTCTCATCTATAATTCTTTCTCTTATTTCTGAAAGAACTGTATCGAAAATCTCTTTCTTTGTCATCAATACTCCTTTTAAACATTATAACATAATCTGTAAAAAATAAAATATGGAATCAGTTGAGAAATCAAAATTTATTAATTGGATCTGAAAAATATTGTAAGGCCTGCCTGCCCTCCTAAATAGAAATCATTGATTTGATACACATCAATCCCAGCCAGAACAGAGGCATAAGGCATTATATGGATATTCTTCCATGTTTTTAATTCAAAGGTCGATAAAAAAATCATAGTTAATCTGTCATAAATAGGGCTCACCATAAAATCAGAAGCAACTGTTGGTTCAATGTATTGGTATTCCAGAATTAATTTAAGTGAATATCCTCCAAATTTCATCGATTGATAAAGATTTAATGATGAATATACACCCCATTCATAAAAACCCAAGTAATTGAATAGTCCTCCGTATTCAATTATTGAATCATCCACAACAGTTACTGATTGACTTCCAAAATCCGGTAAAACGAACACTCCTGCCTCTATAGCAAGTTCTTTGCATTTATCTTGAGTCTGCACTATTCGTTTTGATACTCCGGCAGATAATCCTGTTAATATAAGAATAGTTCTCATACTAAAAGAGAGATTGTAATCTTGAGGCAGACCGATTTTTCCGTAGAAATGAAGCGGAGGATACCATAAATCTTCTATAGTTGAGTCAGCACCTGCACTATTTAAATAGTTCTTCTGAAATCCGGCATCTGTGCCAACACCTATTTCGAATTTCTTAGGTTCAAGAGTCTTCGCTGAAAAATAATACACAGCACAATTTGAAAAGAGTGTAAATGAAAGCATTATTATAAGTGATAAGAAATATAAAGTTATTCTCTCTCGTTTCATTTTCACCTCCTAATACTAAAATCATAACACTTACCGCATGCAAGTCAATATGATTGAAGTTCTATTACCGAGTTTTTCAGCGATAGTGTCCTCATATAGTGTAAATAATACACTATGAATGATGGTTTTTCAATATACAGGGGGTACCCTCCCGCATTATAATGGCCTCTTGAAATAGGACACGATTTAATGATAGAATGTGTTAAAAAAGGAGGCAGAAATGGACTCTAAGAGACACGAATCAGGATTCAAGGCGCGGGTGGCACTGGAGGCAATAAGTGAGGTTGATATTAAAAAATATAAAAGAGGGTCTCAATCATAAAATACAAAACTCCATCTGAAGTTTATGGAGGTATTACGAATGTTCAAACAGCTTAACAGTAAACACAATTTATCAAAATCTTGTGTCTTGACAAGAGAGCCATTATCCTTCTTTGTTTTCTTCGTCGTGTACCAGAACAAGCTTCAAGCCGAGTTTCTTTACTATCTCTTCAACGTCCATTTTGACGAGGTTTCCGTGCGTCGATTTATGACCCATATCGATTCTGAGGCCCCTCTCAATATGCTTGAAGAAATCCTCTTTGCTTAGCTTTACCTCTTTGATTCCCGATATCTCGACCTTATCAAGATGTTCGCGGTGTTTGTTTACCATAAGTTCAATTGGTATGTCGCTCATATTGAACACCTTTCTGTAATCAGGTTTGCTCTCCTTATCATTAACTGTTCTTGTTGTGGTCTCCATGTCGGAGCCGTTGTTGAAAACAGAGTAGATTGAGATAAAGGGCGTCTCAGTAAGCCCCATAAATTTCTGCAGGGGATTGGGGATATACTGAGTTGTGACTATATAAACATTGTTTTGAGCATCGAAAAAACCCTGCTGATAGTTCGGATAAGGGAAACCGTCAATAGTGAAATCTCCGAGTTTTTCATACTTTTTGTCAGAGAATTCCTTGCTTTTCTTTACAAAGAATGAAGTCGTCATTCCTGCCGGCATTGTCGGTTTGGTGTTTATTTTGAATGATTCGGGTACAGAGAATGTTTCATTGAGCTTGTTCATGTAGAAAGCCCATCCTCCAAAGGCCAACCCTCCCAGAATGATAGCGGCAAGCAAAATTCCCATACACACCTCATTTCAAGGAGGGGGCTTTATGCCCCCTCCTCTGTTTGAACTATTTTTTCTCTTCTTCTTTTTTTTCTTCAGAAGTTTCACTCGTCTCTTCTATTTCATCAAACTCTTCTTCTTTTTCTTCAAGAAGGTTGACATCATCCTTCATTTTAACAAGGTTGATGTAGAGTATTGTAAGCCCGGCTGTCCATGATGTAATGAAATATGAGATGACTGTGAATCCGATTATGTAGAAAATAATTCCCATAATAAACGATGTCAAAGTCACAGCCCAGTTGCCCTGCGTGAAATTATGCATTGAAAGCATAAAAGGCGCAACATATCCGACTATTTTTTCGCTTATTGTGTATGCGGGAACCGGCGGCAGAAAATAGAAGCCGTTTGACCATATTGAAAGCCATGTGCCGTTGTTCCATACAGAGAGCGCCCACCTTGTTATTTCAAGAGTGTATTTGACAATGGCTGAAAAGACAATGAATCCTATCGAGCTGAGACCCCCGATAAGGCCGCCCCATATCACGAGACGCCATGGATGGTCCCACACAAGAGAGAATATTTCAAAGAGTGTATCAAAAGTATCCGATTTGGATGTGCCTGTAACCACAGGAGAGATGAACAAAGATACAAACAACACAATCATAAGATAGACTGTGAAGAGGGCCCCGAAAATTATCGGCACTACAAGAAGCAGTATGAATAAGGGGCCGAAGTAAGGTATGCGCCCTATGAGGCCGAATAAAAATGCGCCGAGAAACATCAGGCAGATGAGTATTACAAGAGTGACTGGCGCAAGAAATGCAGATTTCCAGTATTTAAAGGCGTACTTAACAGACTCCTTCATTTCATAAAACTCATTTCCCTTCAGCTGTTCAAATGTAATTTTGGCGACTGCTGTCTGCCCGAATATGAATGCTATGAAGAAAAGAACCGCTCCTATTCCCCATATTATCCATGAGTACCATGTCAATGCAGTATAGCCGAAGACAGGCACCGGGATGAATTTGTATGTTGACCAAATGAGAGAGAACGAAGAGCCATTCACCATGTATGCAATGTAAGTAAACACAGCATAGGCAAAGACTCCCGCAAGGAGTGAGCAGAGCATCACGAACATCTTCTTGATTGACAAACCAAGACGGGTGCTCCTGAACAAGTCCTTGAAGTTATAGTGAAGTTTTATCATAGAACCTCCTGTTTATTTTATTAAATTCATTGATTTGCGTGTTTCGTTGAGGGTTGCTTCGGCTCTCTCTTTTGCCTTTTCACCACCCTTACTCAGAACATCGTATATGTAATCAGGTCTCTTCATCAGGTCATTCCTCTTTTCTCTTATCGGCCGAACATACTCGTTTATTTTTGAGGCGGCCTTCTTCTTGCAGTCAACGCACCCCAAAGCGCCCGCCTCGCATTCCTGTTTTATGTCGTTTGCCTCGTTGTTGTTGAATATTCTGTGATACTGAAAGACATTGCAGACATTAGGGTGGCCCGGGTCGTTCTTGTAAACCTTGGCTGTATCCGTAATACATGTCTTTACCTTCTTTACAATTTCTTCTTCAGAATCAGCTATATAAATTGCATTATTCAAAGATTTTGACATCTTCATTCCGTCTATTCCGGGAACTCTCGGAAATTGCGTCAAAAGAGATTTGGGCTCCGGAAAGACCTCTCCATAGAGTGAATTGAACCTGCGGGCTATCTCTCGCGCCAGCTCCACATGCGGGAGTTGATCCTCTCCGACAGGCACTGCTGTCGCCTTGTAGCAGAGAATATCTGCGGCCTGAAGAACAGGGTAGCCGAGAAGTCCGTAATTCATGTTGTCGCTGATGTTGAGATCCCTCACCTGCTCTTTTAATGTAGGATTCCTTTCAAGCCAAGAAATAGGCGTTATCATTGAAAATAAAAGGTGAAGCTCAGCATGTTCCTTTATCCCGGATTGAATGAATATTGTCGATTTATCAGGGTCAAGTCCGGCGGCAAGCCAGTCAGCGGCCATCTCAATTATGTTTGTCTGTATATCTTCCGTGGAATCATACCCTGTGGTGAGATGGTGCCAGTCGGCAATCATAAAATAGCAGGTGTATTCATCCTGCAATCTTACCCAATTTTCAAGAGCGCCAATAAGATTTCCTATGTGCGCCCTTCCAGTGGGCCTGAATCCTGATAGTATTATCCCCTTCATATTTTTACCGTTAAACATTTATATTATATATAAAATGCAAATAAGTCAAGATTTATTATTTCCGAATGAAGAATATCTTAGGGTCATAAAAAAACTTTTCTATATCTGATTTTTTCGTTATGTCGATTGAATATGATGAGAAAATCTCTCTGTTGTTTGCAAAACCTGCTGTCTTTGGCCTTGTTTTAAGCATCTCAAAATGAATATGG
Source organism: bacterium (assembly GCA_050239825.1). Taxonomy (GTDB): domain Bacteria; phylum Hydrothermota; class 32-111; order 32-111; family 32-111; genus UBA2202. The sequence goes on along the minus strand of JBFXGO010000026.1, from coordinate 10,194 downwards.
TTCAGGTATTCCCCCCATTTGTCAAGCTTCTGATAATCTATGAATGACCCTATGACGGAGAGATGATTTACGCTGTCTCCGGGAGAAACCATAATATCCGAAATATGAGTGTAAACAGAGTAAACTTTGTCACCCGACCTTAGATTGTGTTCTATGATTACATAAGATGAAGATTTGCTTGAACTGGCGGACAAAACAATGCCGTTTGCGCATGAAAATACCGGTTCAAGAGCCCCGCTCATTCTTCCGGGATTCTTCAAGTCGATTCCAGTATGGTAATGCCCCCTTATCTTTTTGTAGGGTTTTCTCCAGATTCCGAATTCACCCGCTGGTGATATGTATTCGCTCTTAAAAATTCTTCTCTCTTCGACACTGATGGGAAGGTAAAAAACATCGGCAAAAAAATCTCCCAAGAGAGGAAGAAAAAGAGCAAACAAAAGAAACGAAATTAAACCTTTATTTTTTTTCATTTTACCATATAATTATACAATTAAATAAAAATAAAACAAGAAGGTTTATGTATAAAAAAATTGAGATAGCTAAAAGCGCAAGGAATGCAGTTAAGGCCGGCCATCCGTGGATATTTTCCGGCAAAATAATTTCTCCTCTTGACCAATATGAGTCAGGAGAGACAGTTTATGTTTACTGTGAAGGATCATTCCTCGGAACAGGGTTCGTTTCGCCCAAAAATTCGATCTGTGTGAGGATGATATCCCGCGCGGAAGTGAAGACGGATAAGGATTTTTTTGTAGAGAGATTCAATAAAATGCGCCTGCTTAAGAAGTTTTTTTTAAGCAAAGAGACGAACATGTACAGACTCTGTTTCTCAGAAGGAGATTTCATTCCCGGATTGATTGTCGATGATTATGATGGCAACCTTGTTATACAAACCAACTCTGCGGGCGCGATGAGAAACAGAAACTTGATTGTCGAAGCTCTTGTTTCTTCATTCTCTCCGGCATCGATTATCGACAGGACTGACAATGATGCTTACAGATTGGAAAAATTTGAAAGATTATCTGAAGGAAATCTGCTCTATGGGTCTCTCTCGGAGGAAAATGTAATAATGAAGGAGAATGGGATTCTCTTCTATGTGGATATAATGAACGGACATAAAACCGGATTTTATCTAGACCAGAGGGAGAATAGGGAGATTGTAAGCAAAATATCCTCAGAGAAGAGAGTATTGAATCTCTGCTCTTATACAGGCGGATTTACATTATACTCGCTTATTGGAGGAGCCTCCTCCACAGTTTCGGTTGACATCTCATCAAAAGTTTTAAATCTTCTTGACATGAATGTAAAATTGAATAATATAAGTTCCGACAAGAATCTTAGTGTGAAGGCAAGTATGTTCGATTATGTCGCAAATGAAAATATTGAAGATTTTGACATTATTATTATAGACCCTCCGGCATTTGCCAAGCATTTGTCCGAAGCAAGGCAGGCTGAGAAGGCATACAAATTCATAAATGGAGCTGTTCTGAAAAAAGCGAAATCGGGAGCCCTGATACTGACATCTTCCTGCACATCGGTTGTTACGGCCGAAATGTTTGCCAACATCATAGAACAGTCAATCAAAGAGACAAAGAGGGATGTTAAAATAATGAAAAAGACATTTATGCCTCCAGACCATCCGGTTCTCTTTCATTTTAAAGAGGCGGAATACCTTAAATCATTTCTGCTCTGCGCGCTATGAAGACAAACATACTTGTACTTTCGACCAATAGAGCCGATTACTCGCATCTCTTTCTCACATTGAAAGAACTGAAAAAATCGAAGCAGATAAACATGATATTTGTAGCCACGGGGGGGCATTTTGACAGGCAGAGAGGAATGTCTCTCGATGAGCTTTACGAGACAGGAATAAAGCCTGATTATAAAATACGGACTGTAATTGACTGGTCAAGCGAAGCGAAGCTTTTCGCTTCTGTGGTCTCATTTGAAAAGAAACTGAGAACCCTGATAAAAATGGTCAAGGCGGATTATATCATGGTGCTTGGAGACAGAATAGAGCTTCTTGCGGTGATAAATCTCTCTCTTATAATGGGTAAAAAGATCATTCACATTTCCGGAGGAGAGACAACACAGGGAGCGGTTGATGATTATGTGAGAAGAATGCTTTCCCTTGTCTCCTATGTGCATTTTGTTTCCGGTGAGTATTTCAAGAAGAGTCTGTCGGAGTTTCTTCATTCAGACAAAAACATCATTAACGCAGGAGACCCTATTCTTGAGCACATAGAGAATACAAAGGAGATGCCTCTTGAAGAGATAGGAAAAGAACTTAACATTCCTCTTGAAAAGGATAATTTCATTCTTTTCACATACCATCCGGAGACCATTACCTCTTTCAATGTAAATGACCAGTTTGAAGGCATAAAAAAATTTCTTCTTGAAACAGAAATGCATGTTGTCTGCACTGCGCCTAATGCCGATTACGGAGGCGACTATATTTTAAAACAGCTTAAACATATTTCCAATGAAAATAAGAAAGTAGTCTTGGCGGGTCATCTGGGATTTGTCAGGTATAATTCTCTGATGAAGAATTCCTACTGCGTGATGGGAAACTCCTCCTCATTGGTAATCGAATGTCCTTATCTGAGGATCCCGTCATTGCTTATTGGAGACAGACAGAAGGGAAGGCCTCTCAGCGCATCTGTAATCTCATCATCCCACAAATACTCTGACATAAAAAGAGCCTTTGAATCGGTCAAACAAAAAGAGAACGGATGCAAAGGAGCAGAATGCCAGATTCATTATGAGAGGGCTGAGACATCACGGATAATAAGAAGAGAACTTGAACGGCTGCTTTGTTAGGTTATTGACACAGACAAAGTATTTTGGTATAAATTTAATCTATTTTTATAGCGGAGGTTAATTGTACTTAAACGAAATCAGAATTTACGGATTCAAGTCATTCCCTGAGCCGATGACTCTTAAACTGAACAGGGGAATAACCGGATTCGTAGGACCCAACGGGAGCGGAAAATCAAATATAGTAGATGCCATAAGGTGGGTTTTAGGCGAACAATCCGCTAAAGAGCTCAGAGCAACTCTCATGGAGGATCTGATATTTAGCGGAACTCAGAAAAAATCCGCTGCCAATTTAGCCTCCTCATCATTGAAATTCAACAATGAAGGAGAACTGCCGCTTGATTTTTCCGAACTTGAGATAGAGAGAAAGGTCTATAGGTCGGGTGAATCCCAGTATCTGATAAACAAAGAGACGGTCAGATTGAAGGACATTCAGAATCTGCTTGCAGATACAGGACTCGGGGCGCGCACATACTCGCTTTTTAAAAGGTCTCTCATAGAGGATATTGTTCAAAACAAACCCGATGCTTTAAGAAATCTTTTTGAGGAATCGGCGGGAATTTCTCTTTACAGACATTCAAAGAGAGAGACTCTGAGAAAACTGATAGCGGCTCAGGAGAATCTTTACAGGATAAACGACCTTATACAGGAAATAGAAAAACAGGAGAAGGAGCTCAAGAAGCAGGCAGGAAGGGCAAAAAGATACAATGAGATGACTGAAACAGTCAAGCATCTCGGACAGCATGTTTACAGAAAGAAGGACAGAGAGATATCTGCGCTGATAGAATCCCTTGATGCTTCCATAAAGGTAAAGAGAGATAAGATAGAAGAGATAGGGATGGAGCTTGAAGAGACAAAAGAGAAGATAATGAATACAAGGGGGCAGAGAAAAAGCATAGAGGAAGAGCACTCTGCATTGAATGAAAAGAAAGAGAAGGGATCAGAGGACCTCTATAAGATAAATTCAGAGATTCTGGTTCTCGCGGAAAGGATAAAATCATTAGAAGAGCAGATGAAGAGCAAAAAGGAATTCAAAGAGAAGCAGATTCTTGAGCATCCGGCAAAAAAAGAGAGGATGAAGAACAATGAAGAGAGGTTGCAGACATTGCAGAGACGGGTCACCGAAGTTGAAAAAGAGAGGAATGAAGAACTCAATAAAGACATAGAGAGAGAGTACAGAGAGGCACAGAATGCCTATGACAAAAAGATGTCGGAAAAGAGAAAAATTGAGAATGAAATACTTCTGATGAGATCAAAAATAAATGCCATAAACATAAAGAAGGAAAACCAGCTTAAGAGGATGGATGAAAAGAATGCCGAGATTGACAGAGAAAATGAGAACATCTTAAAACTATCGCAAGAGGCGGATGAAAAAACAAAAGCCGGGGATGAAACAAATGCCGCCGCTGAAACACTCAGAGGGGAGACAATTAAACTGGAAGATCTGCTTTCGGAAAAGAAAGGCAAGCAGAGAGAACTCTTTGCAAAGAAAGAAGAGATAGCAAAGGAACTCTCCGCGGAAAAGAGCAGAAGAGAACAGATTATAAACAGAATAAATGAGAGCAAATCATCCATAGAGGAGATCGAAAAAGCGCTTTCGAAGAGCGGGATCGAACAAATGCGCAATCTTGTAAGGGCAAAGGACGGATATGAAGATGCGCTTAAAACAGCACTCTCCCATATATTGAATGCGATAGTTTTGTGCAACGATGATATTTCCAGCATAGAAAAACTAAACCTTCCGCTTCTCACTGTCATCCTGTCGGATTCATCGCTTGAATCATCGAAGAGAGATGACACTTTGGATAACTTTGTCGAAGCGCCGGATTATGTGAAAAGATTCCTATCGAGATTCATTGTGTCACAGGATGAAAACTCCGATTTAACCGGAATTGACGGTTTCTATCATGTAAGGAAAAACGGAATACTCGTGACTCCGGAGAAACTTATCGTCAAATCAGGTGAAATCAAGATAATCAATTTCAGGGACGCTTTGGATAAAGCGCAGAAGAGGATAGAAGAGCTTGAAAAAGATTCTGTCAAAAATTCAGATGAACTGGAAAAATCAAGAAATGAGATAGGAAATCTGAATAATGAAATAAACGCAAAGAAACGCAATATAAATGAATTGGAGAACAAACGGGTTTTTCTGCTTGAAACTCTAAGGGCGATAAAGAAGAATATAGAGGCGAAAAATTCATACTCTCAGAGACTCAAAGAGAACTTTTCTATACTGCAGAAGGAGATGGACGGACTTATCAGGGAGGAGCAGGAGCTTCTGGAAAGAATCTCGGAGTCAGAAACAAAAATAGAAGCCGCCTCCAAAGCGCTGTCAAATGAAGAATCCGGATTGAACACTCTCAAGGAAAAATACATTATCTTCACCAGCAGAAAAGGGGAAATAGAGTCGATATTTGAGAGTTTGTCAGGAGAAAAGCGAATTCTTGAAAAAGAGATAAGCGACCTTAAAGAAGTTATTGAATCTTTTGAGACAGATATAGAGACCCTTGAAAGGTTCGTTGATGAATCTTCTTCGCAGATTCTCACTATGCAGAAATCAATAGATACGAAGGAGGAGGAGAAAGGAAAGCTTCAATCGGTTCTTCTTTCTATTGACGAAGAGATGAAAAAACTTGAAAACAAGATGGATGAACTTGACAATGCGGCGAGAACAATGGAGGAGAAGGAGGATGAAAATCGCTCAATAGCCGAGACAGTCAAGACCGACAGGGAAGAACTGCTTCTGCAGAGAGAAAAACACATTGCTGAAAAGGATTTTAATAAAAAGAATATAGATGAGACGATAGATATTGACAATGAAATTGTATCAAAGTATTCAGAAAATGCCGAGGAGGAGCTGAAATACATGACCGACAAGCTGGCTACTATGGGTCCGATCAACCAGCTGGCATTTCAGGAGTACACAGAAGTCGCAGAGAGGCTTGAGCAGATGGTGCGTCAGAAGGATGATATTGTCCAGTCAAAGGAGAATCTTGAGAAGACAATAAAAACCATTGATGCAAAAGCGAAAACTATATTCGTGCAGTATTTTGACACAATTAAAACGACATTCAAGGAACTCTTCTTTGAAATATACAAAAATGGCAATGCGGATATAAATCTTGTTGATGAAAATGACCCGCTTGACAGCGACATACAGATAACATTTGAACCGGGCGATAAGAAGATAGGACGCTTGGTTCAGCTGTCGGAAGGGGAGAGGGCAATGATGATAATACTTCTACTCTTCTCCATGTATATGATAAAACCAACACCGGTGTGCATTATGGATGAAATTGACGCTCCTCTGGATGACGCCAATGTTGAAAACTTCATAAATCTCCTTAAGAAATTCAGGGACAAAACCCAGTTTGTGCTCATAACCCACAACAAGCGCACAATGGAATTCTGTGATTATCTGTTCGGAGTCACTATGGAGGAATCCGGCGTGACGAGCGTATTCTCCCTTAACCTTCAGACAATATCACAAAAGTTTTTAGAGAATGCTGTTAAATCAGATAAAGAGCCTGTTTAAAAAGGCGAAACTTCCACTCTCCTCTCTTTTGGAGAGCGCTTTCAAGGGCGGAAAACAGGAGGATTATGATTTTATCGAGGAGCAGTTGATTCTTGCAGATATAGGAATAGAGACATCCCAGAAGATAATAAAAGAGCTTAAAAGAAAAGCAAAGGACGGCGTCGTGATAGGAAGGGAGAATCTCCTCGACATTCTAAGAGAGATAATAAAGAATCTGCTGCCTACTCCTGTTTATCCTGATGACGGCTTGAAACCCCTTGTGATTCTTGTCAGCGGAATAAACGGATCGGGAAAGACAACCACTATAGGAAAACTCGCCGGTATGTATCAGAAGCAGGGAAAGAAAGTAATGCTCGGCGCATGCGACACATTCAGGGCGGCGGCGGACGAACAGCTCCGCATTTGGGCGCAGAGAACAAATTCAATGATATATATTTCGAAAGAATCAAAGGACCCGGCCGCAGTTGCCTTTGAAACAGTTAGGCAGGGAATCGATGACGAATGCGACATAATGATAATAGACACAGCGGGAAGGATGCATAACAATGAAGGGCTGATGAAGGAGATTAATAAAATTGTGAATGTGCTTAAATCAAAATACTCTTCTCTCAACATTTTTTCTCTTCTTGTGATGGATGCAAACACCGGAAAGAATGCCCTTAATCAGGCAAAAGAATTCAAGGGCGCGGCTTCTGTCAATGCAATATTCCTTTCCAAGATGGATGGAACATCGAAGGGCGGATCCGTAATCACAGTATCAGACGAGCTGGGTCTCCCCATATCCTATATTGGAACAGGGGAGGGACTCGACGACATTCTGTGTTTTGATAAAGACGAATTTGTTAATGATATTGTGTGAAAATCATAGTATAAAAAAAGGGCTCCGAAAGGAGCCCTTTTTTTAATTAAAAACAAATCACTTGATTATATTTAATCTCAATACATTCTTAAAAGCACCCGATGCATCTTTGACTATATAAATGCCTGACGGCAATTCATCTGTCTTTATCAAAAGATTTGTTTTACCATAGGACAGATGCCCTTTATAGAGTGTTTTGACTGCTCTTCCGTCGAGATTGTACAGCTTTATGTCGGTCGATTTCTCGGAAGGCGAAGAGAGTGTGATCCAACCCGATTCCTTAATCGTGTTTTGATCTGCTGACATTGAAAATTCCCTTATGAACATCGAACCTGTGACTTTTATTGAACTGTATTCAAGGGCTCTTCCATTTGAAGTAATGCATACGACCTTGTATTCTGCATTCCTCTTTGTGTCGTATGAATTATCCTTATAGGAAAAAGTAGTAGAATTTACCGTAGCAAGTATTTTGAAATACTCTTCTCCTTCATACTTTCTCTCTATCCTGAATGATGATATGTCATCCATTCCTACAATGCTCCATTTCAATGAAACAAAACCGTTCTCAATTCCCGCTGTAAGATAAAAATCCTGAATTGCCAGGTCGGTCGAAATGTCGGCGAAAGCTCTCGGATAAATTTCATACATTGACCAGTATGGGGAAGAAATGTCATATTGAGTGACTACACCGATTATCTTTTTAGGCCAAGTGGGTTCTACGCTTCCGTCAATGTCTGTATCCGGGTCTATCCATATAAGGAATGTGTCTGAGTTTGAACCCTTTGTAGGAAGAACCGTATCGTACATCACTACAAGGGCGCTTGAATCAGCCATAGGCCATGTGGCAGACTTTCTGGCTCTTGCATTTATCTGAACAAGGAGTCCTTCATAAGTATCTCCAATTGTGTCCATAAGGTGATCGGCATTGAGAAGTATCGTGTCTATCGCGTGTCCGGATGTGAATTTTGTAAGAGCAGAATATGGATTTCCTATTCTTGTCTGACCCACGGAGAAGATTATTGTGCCCTGCACTTCCACGGAATCTCCCGTAATGACCGTTTCGCTTCCATCGGTCTTTATTGAGTCATTCTTCCACACTGCGCCGAGAATATAATTCTGCTGGAAATTTATTATATTTTGGGTTGAATTGAATGCTCCTGTGCCCACCGTGACTATTCCAGTAGCTCTTACATTATATCCTATCCATTTTGCATATCCGTCCGCCGTATTCTCCTTATAACGGGGAATTGAAGTGTAGCCCCAGAAGAATTTTCCGGATGATGATTTTGCGATATCGTCATTGCTGTCTAAAGCTTCAACATAGTACTCAAATCTGCAGTCATTTCCTCTGCCGGGAAGAACATACTGATAGAGAGAGTCACCGGAGTATGCATTCATATTGTATGTGTCTATATCGGTAGAATCATAGGCGCTTGTAATAAGCCTCACCAGCTTCAAACCGTCGGAGTCAATGACCTTTGCTCTTATTGTATCGGGTTGTTCAGCATACGGAAGGAACGGAGAACGAGTTATATTTGTAATTGATGTACCGCTGCTTCCCCAGCCGGGAGTCGGCATTATTGAAGCGCCGACTGCGAAGTCGGCAGAACACACATCAGTATCCTGTCCGTCAGGCGAACGCACTGCGGATAAGCTTTCAGCGGGGGCGGTTACAGGATTTGTGCCGACCGAACCGTAGTAAACAATGTCAATAGTCATTGAATCGGCATTGAAGAGATAAATATCATCTCCCGTATTTGCCAAAACCATTCCTGCATCAATTGCTCCGTATTCAATATCCGGAGTCGACGGATACATTGCTGAGAATGCGGTTATATTGTTGACGCAGAGATAGAATGATTTTGCGGGCAGAATAGTGCTTGGAGGTATTATAAATGAACCCTCAGTTCCTCCGTTTGCCGCAGGATTGTCCGATAACACGAATCCGGATATGTCAACAGAAGATGTGCCGTAATTATAAAGCTCTATCCATTCTCCGTCATCATCGGTCGCGGCATCTCCGTTGGAGCAGAATTCATTAATCACCACAGTAACCGGAGTTATTACGGTGAAGGAGTTTGTGTCTGAAAGCGTTGATGCTGAAGAATCATCCACAGCTTTTACATAATAATTAACGACATTGTCTGCAGAAAAGAGACCCATTGAGTAAGAATAGTCGCTTCCGGAAAATGATGTGTGGGTCATCTTTGTCCATGCTCCTCCGTCAATCTGATAGAAGAGAGTGTCCGCCAAAACCGCCGAACCGTCTGTGATATTGGCTGTGGCAGTGACAGAGGTCGCCGGTGTAACCGTTGAAGGTGTATGGGATAGTGAGTTTATTGAAGGGGGCGTGTTGGTAGGAGCTCCGCCGGTTCCCGTATCATTGTAAAGCTCCACATATTCGCATTGATAAACAGCTGCATCGACAACTTCGGTGATTATCATGCCCTTGCCCTTGTTTGCGACAGTGGAACCTAGAGATCCCGGAGTCGCTGAAGTTGTGGCAAAAACAATTCTCGTGAAAGTATTTGTATTTGTAGAATCCCTGTAATATATTCCGCCTGTCGTCAGTGAAATATATGTAGTATCTATCTTTGCGGCAGTGCTATCATAGAGCGAGTAAGTTTCAGCTCCGTTTATTTGAGGCATAACCGCAACAGAATCAAGAAATATTACATTGCTTCCGAGAGTAACTCCGTAGTATGCTTCAAAATCTGCCTTCTTTCTTCCTCTGCACACTATCACATAACTGCCTCCGGGAACAGTAATGTCTCCGAAGGTGTATGTCTGTGTTGAATTAAACTGCTTCAACTGCCATCCATTGAGATTTATATCAGCTGGGAAAACGGTGACAGTTAATGCAATTATCAGCATCAAGAGAAGAAACTTTTTCATATATCCTCCTGATTATTTTCATTCATTTTACACATCAATTGTTAAAAAACCGTTGTAAAAGAGAGTCAATTCAGTGAAGTATGTCATAATC
>JBFXGO010000062.1:0-7347 GCA_050239825.1 bacterium | reverse complement strand
CTTCATTTCACTCCGACATCAAGCTCATGGCTCAATCTCGTTGAGAGATGGTTCTCTGAAATCACCTGTAAAAGGATACGCCGAGGCTCATTCAAAAACCTCAAAGAGCTTATAAATACAATTAACAAGTATATCGATAACCATAATCAAAACCCAAAAGTCTTTATCTGGACAGCCTCTGTCGAGTCTATCCTTAAAAAAATCTCAAATGTCAAGAACTGTTAGAGACACCACACTAGGATAGAAGAAATAATAGAGAGAGAAGGGAAGAAAATAAATATACGGATATTAAATAAAGAAACTTTAAAGGAAATAGAGGCTTTGATTAATGCTCAACGTGAATTATTAAGGCGAATATCAAAAGGATATGAAATGTGGGGACGATAGGTTTTGTCAATACTTTTAAGCGACGCAAGGTTTTTCTTTTTATAGTTTTATATTGTTAACAGATAAAAGATGCAATCTATATGTCATTAATTTGTAAAAAATCAAGAGGATAGCTACGGAGGGTAACAATTCCTCGAAAATTACGATAAGTCGCTATAAAATTAATCTTTACACTGATAAAACCGTAGCGACGGGGATTGTAAATTTGTAAAGTCCACAAGAAGCCCTGTGCATAGTGCCGGGGGCAAGAGTGGGAACTGGAAGAAGGGGCCCATACTTCTCCCTTGGCATTCCCGGCACAGGTTTATTCTTCAAAGAGTTTTTCAAAAAATTCATCAACAAAAAATAGGCATTTTAGGGACGGTGGTTGAAATAGTTGCAATATTTAAGTCCGATCATTCGAATCATCACTATTAATGCTGATTTTAAGCGATGCTGCTGTCTTTCCCGTGCTCACTTTTAGATTTTTTATTGTCAAATTATAATTGGTCCATTAATCATACAAAGTGCCTGTTAATAATATATCCAATTGTGATTTTTGTCACTTCAACTATTTCAACCACCGTCCCTAAAAGGACCTAAAAGGATTTTCCACTTGACATTAAAATTTAATATATTATTATTCTTGAACTACTAAAAAATGGAGTTTTGATGAAAAAAAGCTATAGTCACAAGATTTTTAAGAACCTGTGCAAAAGTTGTTCTTTGTGCGTTCACTATTGCCCCAAGAATGTGCTTGAAATAGGAGAGGACAGAAAGGTCGTAGCGGCAAGGCCGACAGACTGCATAGGATGCCATATGTGCGAACTAAGATGCCCCGATTTTGCAATTCAGGTCTTTGAATGCAAAGCGGAAGAGGCGCATGCCGAAAAGTAGCAATTGGCTGAAATAAAAGCAGTATCCCTCGCAAAACTCGTCTCTGATGAGTATTTTAAAATGAATCTGCTGGCAAGCAGAAAAATTCTTGATTCCCTGTACAGTTCTAAACCGAAAAATAATCTGCAGAAGCAGGTTCTACGCCTCATTGAGGAGAATCAGCTTCTCTCTCTTAAAAACAGGACGCCCCTCTGTCAGGATACGGGTGTTTTGACGATATTTCTTGAACTTGGCGCAGGAACATCTATTACCGGAAACCTTAAGAGAGAGATATCTAAAAAGCTGAATGAAGTTACAAAAAAGCAGGGGCTGAGATTCTCTGTTGTGGGAAGAGATGGAAAATATTCCAACGAACCTGTTTTGCACATTCTCCAATCAGATACAAAAAAATCAAGAATTGTTCTTATGGCAAAGGGCGGAGGGAGCGAGAATCTGACAAAAATAGAGATGCTGTCGCCGGCTTCAACAGATGATGACATTGTTGATTTTGCCGTTAGGGCGGTTAATTCGGCTCAGGACAGGGGATGTCCCCCTTACATACTCTCTATAGGCGTTGGTGAGTCTGCTGAAGAGTCAGCCGCACTCTCTAAGATGGCTCTGACAGGATTTTTCAATCACAATAATGAGTTGTATGAAAAAAAAATTGCCCATAAAACAATGAAGAGAGCGAATAAACTAAATATAGGAATACAGGGGCTTGGTTTCGGAGAGACCATCGCGGATTGCAGAGTGATTATAAAAAAGAGGCATATAGCCGCTCTTCCGGTTGCGGTTATGTTCAACTGCTTTCAGGAAAGGGTGAGAGAGATGCTCTTATGAGGACTGTGAAAACAACCGATTATAAAGAGATGATAAATCTTGACTGTGGAGAGATAATAATGCTTTCAGGCATGATATTCACTGCAAGAGATGCCGCTCTTAAAAGAATCTTTCTCGAAAAAAAATTCCCTGATGTTTTAAAAAATGCGATAATTTTTCATGCAGGTCCCACAGAGAAAAATAAAAAAGGCATGTTTTCATGCGGACCGACAACGGCGAAGAGAATGGATTCGTTTTTGCCCATGCTCTTTAAAAACAATATCTTTGCCACAATAGGAAAGGGAGAGAGGGATATTGATATACACAGAAAATTTGGTAAAATATATTTTTCAGCATTCGGAGGACTCGGGTCCCTTTACGGAAGCAGAATACTGAGCATGGAGCCGGTTCTCTACAAAGAACTCAAATCAGAGGCTGTTTACAGATTGGAAGTAAACGACTTTCCGGTCTTGGTTGCAATAGACGGAAAAGGAAAATCTATATTTAATAGGAGCGATAATGGCAAAGATAGAGTTGATGTCGGGAAATGATGCTGTGGTAAAAGCGGCAATCATAGCCGGATGCAAATTCTACGGCGGGTATCCGATAACTCCGTCGTCAGAAATTGCAGAGGGAATGGCAAGGGCTCTTCCATTGGTTAAGGGAAAATTCATTCAGATGGAGGATGAAATTGCCGGAATAGGTTCTGCAATCGGTGCCGCACTGACAGGAGTGAAAACAATGACCGCAACAAGCGGTCCCGGATTCTCTTTAAAGCAGGAGCATATAGGATATGCAGTGATGGGAGAGATTCCCATAGTGATAGTCAATGTCATGCGAGGCGGCCCTTCAACAGGAATGCCTACTTACCCTGCTCAGGCGGATGTGATGCAGGCGAGATGGGGAACACATGGAGACCATGAGATAATAGCGCTGGCACCATGCTCTGTTCAGGAGACATTTAAGCTTACAATAGAGGCATTTAATCTTTCCGAACAGTTCAGAGTTCCCGTGATACTTCTGACTGATGAGATAATCGCCCACATGCGGGAGAAGGTTGAGATAAAAGATAAGAGCGAATACAGAATAGTGAACAGACTCAAGCCGACCGTTGATCCGGAAAATTACAATCCCTTCGACACAAAGCATGGCATGGTTCCTCCTCTTGCTCCCTACGGGGAAGGATACAGATTCCATATAACAGGTTTGACTCATGACCATACGGGTTTTCCGACATCCAATCCTGACCTTGTGGAAAAACTTCAGGAGAGACTGAGGGACAAGATTCTCAAAAACAGAAAGGATTTTGACTGGTTTGAGGAAAGAATGGTTGATGACGCCGATGTTGTTGTCCTGTCGTATGGAGCAACAGCTAGAAGCGCGATGAGAGCAATAAAGGATGCGAGGCGCGAGAATATAAAGGCGGGCCTATATCGTCCGATAACGATGTGGCCGTTTGCCTATGAAAATGTCAAAAGGGTCGCCAAAACAGCAAAGACCATTCTTGTCGTTGAGATGAATCTCGGACAGATTTTGGGCGAGGTTGAAAGAGCTGTCGCTGGGACAAAGTGCAAGGTAAAATTTCTTGGAAAGGCGAACGGGGAGCTAATAAATCCCTCCGAAATCCTCAGCAAGATACGGGAGGTTTCAAATGTATAATGAAAATATATTTAATTATCTGAGGACCAACAAACTTCCGCACATCTGGTGTCCCGGATGCGCTCACGGAATAATAACTGCGGCTATACTCAGAGGAATCGACAAACTCAAACTGGATAAAAATAAAATAAGCGTCATATCGGGAATAGGATGCTCGGGGAGAACTCCGGGATACCTCGATATGAACACTCTCCACACTACGCACGGGCGCTCTCTGACATTTGCGACAGGGATAAAATTTGCGAATCCTTCTCTCACTGTGATTGACATTATGGGAGACGGGGATGCCCTCGCAATCGGAGGAAACCACTTCATACATGCATGCAGAAGGAATATCGACATAACCGCAATAGTCTTCAACAACAATATTTACGGAATGACGGGCGGACAGTATTCTCCCACCACTCCAGTGAATGCGATTGCGTCGACAGCACCCTATGGAAATGTCGAACCCCCGTTCGATATTGCAAAACTCGCATCAGGCGCGGGAGCCACTTTTGTGGCGAGGGGAGACGCATTCCATATAGCTCAGATGGATAAAATAATAGAACAGGCCATAAGCCATAAGGGTTTCTCAGTCGTTGAAATCATGGCTACATGCCCGACCCAGTTCGGAAGGCGCAACAAGATGAAGGAACCGTATCAGATGCTTGACTATGTGGCGAACATGGCAGTTTCAATAAAGAAATGGAATGAGATGACTGAAGAGGATAGAAAGGGTAAGTTCCCGGTTGGAGTCTTTGTGGATGACACAAGACAGGAGTATTGTGAAGCCTATGAAGATAATGTCATAAAGAAAAGCGAAAGGGGTGAAAAATGATGAGAGCTGAAATTCGTCTTGCCGGAAACGGAGGACAGGGAATAATTTTGGCGGCGAAAGTTATAGCCGAAGCCGCCGGAATTTACGCCAATCTCAATGTAATGCAATCACAAATATACGGAGCCGCAGCAAGAGGCGAACTATCCAAAGCCGATGTCATAATTGATGACGGAGATATATACACTCTTGAAATTTCATCGGCAGACCTGCTTCTCTGCCTCTCACAGGAGGCATATGACCATTTCAAAGATGAGGTGAAGCCGGCAGGATTTTTGGTTCTTGACGAATTTTATGTTCAGAAGTATGACCCTCTGGACAAGAGGTTTCTTGTTTTCCCTATTTCACAGATGTCAAAAGACCTTGCAGGAAGCGAGATGTTTTCAAACATGATTTCGGTTGGAATTTTAACTGTGGTGGGTGGATATTTTACCGAAGAGCATGCGCTTAAAGCAGTGGAGAAGAATGTGCCGAAGAATTTCCTCGAAATGAATATAAAGGCGGTGCAGATGGGATTTGAAGAGGCGAAGAAGAGGTTGAAGAAGAACTGCTGAAATAAAGTAAAAACTGAAGGGAGGGTTCAACACCCTCCCTTTTTTAATTGGCTGACGAATAGCATAGCAGGAAGAGGATTAC
The DNA here is from genome assembly GCA_050239825.1 of bacterium. Taxonomy (GTDB): domain Bacteria; phylum Hydrothermota; class 32-111; order 32-111; family 32-111; genus UBA2202. The sequence continues at coordinate 2,174 of JBFXGO010000062.1, read as the reverse complement.
GGGGCTGCACGCGGGCGTAGCGTCGGCTCGCACATTTCGCTTCGCCGCTTTATCAAGATGGGATAGCGTAGCAAGGGGACAACCACTTGATGGGCGTCTGCGCGGAGCGTCCTCGCCGACTTGTAGCTTTCGAGTATCAATAAGTTATTTAATTGATTAAATCTTCACAAAGCATTGGCGAGGGTGAAATGTGCGCGAACGCACATGATAGAGGTATCGGGTTGCACCAGAACTTTGTGAAGATTATTGTAAAGACAAAATCTTACTCAACTCCCCGCATTAAGCTCAAGGCACACGGCACAAGGCTCAGGGCTGATTGAGGGGCTGTTGGCGGGCATAGCGTTGGCTCGCACACTCCGCTTCGCCGCTTTATCAAGATGGGAAAGCGGAGCAAGGGGAGAACCACTTGATGGGCGTCTTCGCGGAGCGTCCTCGCCGACTTGAAGCTTACACTTTCAATAAGTTAATTAATTGCCTGAATCTTCTAAAACCATTGGCGCGGGTGTAATGGACGCGAGCGTCCATGATAGAAAGAACGGGTTGTACCAGAAGTTTTAGAAGATTAATGAAAAGAATAAATATTAATCAGCAGTATATTGAGTGATGACTGCACTGGAATTTTTCCTCGGAACTGTAAAGACAAGTTATTTACTCGGCTCTCCGTATTAAGCTCAAGGCTCACGGCACAAGGCTCAGGGCTGATTTGGTGGGCTGATGAATAGCGTAGCGTCGGCTCGCACACTCCGCTTCGCCGCTTAATCAAGATGGGATAGCGTAGCAAGGGGAGAACCACTTGATGGGCGTCTGCGCGGAGCGTCCTCGCCGACTTGTAGCTTTCACTCTCAATAAGTTATTTAATTGAATGAATCTTCACAAAGCATTGGCTTGGGAGAAATGGACGCGAGCGTCCATGATAGACGCCTCGGGTTGCACCAGAACTTTGTGAAGATTATTGTAAAGACAAAATCTTACTCAACTCCCCGCATTAAGCTCAAGGCACACGGCACAAGGCTCAGGGCTGATTACGGGGCTGTTGGCGGGTGTAGCGTCGGCTCACACACTCCGCTTCGCCGCTTAATCAAGATGGGATAGCGTAGCAAGGGGACAACCACTTGATGGGCGTCTGCGCGGAGCGTCCTCGCCGACTTGTAGCTTACACTTTCAATAAGTTAATTAATTGCCTGAATCTTCACAAAGCATTGGCGCGGGTGAAATGTGCGCGAGCGCACATGATAGAGGTATCGGGTTGCACCAGAACTTTGTGAAGATTATTGTAAAGACAAAATCTTACTCAACTCCCCGTATTAAGCTCAAGGCATACGGCACAAGGCTCAGGGCTGATTGGGGGGCTGCACGCGGGTGTAGCGTTGGCTCGCACACTCCGCTTCGCCGCTTAATCAAGATGGGATAGCGTAGCAAGGGGACAACCACTTGATGGGCGTCTGCGCGGAGCGTCCTCGCCGACTTGATGCTTTCGTGTATCAATGAGTTATTTAATTGATTGTCCTCATGAGAAGCATTGAAAAGACGAGCGCTGTGGACAGGCTTCTCATTCGGAACTGTAAAGACAAGTCATTTACTCATCTCCCCGTATTGTATTTAAACTCGCAACCCGTAACCCGTAACTCGAAACTTAATTATCTTTTATTATTGAAGGCTGATTATGTGGCTGTTTAAGATAAAAACCCTGTTTTTCGGAGATATAGAACAACTGAAATAACGGTTGATGAGGGGAGTATATGGTATATACACAGGATAAAAAAAGAAAGTAGTTTAAATGTTCTTTACATAGAAGAAAAAATGAGTTATTATAAATACATGGATATGATAAATTTTAAGAAAAAAAATGACTTAAAGAGAGAAAAAAGAAAAGATATAATAAAAAAGCGAATACTGAAATTATATAATATTGACAAGAAACGGTTGGCGGCGAGAACCATTATGTACTCAGACAGGGCATTTATGGGCAGGGCGGAGAGACTCTTTGGTTCGTGGCAGAAGGCGGTTGAATACTCCGGAATTGATTATGACAAAATAAGAAAAACCGAAAAATGGTCGAAGACGAGAATTATTGAAGAGATAAAAATGAGGTGGAAGAGGGGGGAACCCCTTAATGCTTCTACAGTGAAAAGAGATTACAATGCCTTAATTTGCGCAGGCTGTAAATATTTTGG
>JBFXGO010000025.1:0-33901 GCA_050239825.1 bacterium | reverse complement strand
CCTCACCAAGCTTTTTTAGCGTCTCCTCCAACTGCTGTTCCTTCTCCTTTAACAAGGCACTCTCCGCTTTATCACGCTCGAACACTTTTACCATGTTCTCTTCCGCCTCCTTCTTCCACCGGCTTATTTGATTCGGGTGCACTCCGTATTCCTGCGATAATTCCGCCAATGTCTTCTCTCCTCTTATTGCTGCTAAAGCCACCCGCGCCTTGAATCCTGATTCGTGTCTCTTAGAGTCCATTTCTGCCTCCTTTTTTAACACATTCTATCACTAAATCGTGTCCTATTTCAAGAGGCCATTATAGTTCTACGCATGTTCGTTATAATATTATAAAAGAAAATTTGTTATATCAATATGTTCAAATTCAGTTTTTCTTAATAAATAATACTTATTTTCTTTTTTAATTATATGTACATGCCAATAGAATTTATCACCAATTTCAGTTATATTTAGACCATCAAGCCAAGATTTAAAATTACTAAATGGTATTTTAATTAATTGATTTTCATTACCGCACCCAAATACAATATAAGATTGAGCAAAATTATCCAAATAGTCTTTATAATGGGGATGGAAAGCAAACCAATATTTATAATTATTTGAAACTAAATATTCTTTTGAAATTATACAAATTAATTTAATTGAATTGTCTGAAGAAATAAAACTGGCCTTTGTTTTTTTAATAAATATTTTATTAAAATGATTTGAAATTCTATCAATACATAAACTATGAAAATTCACTGGAGTAAATCTTGGGATTATATTCTCATTATTGCTACTATCAATAACAATATTATTGTTAGAAATATTGTCTTGTATAATTTCATTTGTTGCATTAAATACTAAATTAATTATTTCATCAACTCTTGTATATTCCATAGGTATTAATATATCAGTAATCTTTTGAATCATTGAAGGTTCATCAAAATTTTCTTTTAATTTCATTAATTTTAATAATGAATCAACGCTTATTAATCTTATATCCCATGCGTATTTCGAACCCCTAATTTGAGATTCTAAACCTCCAGTATCTTGTCTGCCAACAACTATTAATATTGATGAATTATCTTCATCAATTTCATGATTTTCAATTAGTTTTTTTCTGTATTCAGCAATATTATCTAAATTAATACTAAATGCATCAGTAGTTTTAACTTCAATTATAATATTATAATTATTTGTTGTTTGCCACAAACCATCATGTCCAATATCACCTGGTTTTCCTCTATATAAACCAAATTTAACAGTAAAACCTAATCTTTTCCCTGTTTGATTTATCAAATCTTGTAGTGCGAAACCACTATCTTCAAATTTATTCAAACATTCATTAGCATATTTAACGATTAATTCAGATTCTATATTATCCAAATATTCTCGAAATTCTAAAGATGTATTATTATTATCAAGTAATTTTCCATCACCACATATTGATAATATTTGCTGAATACGTTTTCCTTTAATTACATCAGGTGTGTTTAATAAATAATCAATTATGCTCATAATATCCTCCTATTTTAATTACAACGAATTGCGTAGAACGTTCCGAGCGAATCTGAAGTCCTGCGAAGCAGGATTTGGACGAAGTGCCGACGGCACGTAGCCAGATACACGCCTGTTATCTACTGTTTCGGCTCCTTTATTCTTCAATAATTAACCCCCATATCCTTTTTAATGGCAATTCCGCCTTAAGCTCATCATCAAAACGATCGTAATATTTGAAAATTTCTTCAAGTAAATCACCCTGATCCCACAATCGGATGGAGAAGAAATCATTTTTTGCATCTCTAATAACTGTATCTTTAAAACCAGACCAAGAAATTAATAGTCCTTGTTCGGCCTTTACATCTCTCATCGTACCTTTGAGATCCCTTAATATTTTAACATCGACGGGAGAAGATGATGATTTTACTTGGACACATATTTTTGGATTATCAAAGCCCAAGGGCCCTCCTGAGGCCAAAATGTCCACTCCACCATCAGCTCCGGGTGGAGACATCGTTGTTGTATACCCTTGAACTTTCAAAATCACATTAACCAATCTTGCTAAATTATGCCCTTTAAATTTTCTATCTATGTATTTGATGAGTTGGTCATTAGCATATTCCTCAATGTCAATAACTCCTTCACCTTCAGGCTCACCTTCTTCTGTCGGGGTAACCTCTCCTTCAAGGAGTTGTTTAACACGATTTTCCGCTTCGTTTCTTTCTATCTGGCAGACCGTCATAAATGCGCCAAGTGAATAAAGGATATCTTGGTCAAACGCGGACCTGGGGATTGTTTTAATCCATTTTACATGTCTGATGTGTTTTATATTTGGAGTTATTTCCTTATATTCATAGTCGCTTTCTACTTTACCAATTGAAATCCCAGATTGCATCTTTAGCGGGAGAGCCACAAGGTCACCTTTTTGAATTTCCCGAATGAATCTCCATATCTGACCAACTTCATTTGCCACTTTCATTTTTTTAGAGCCGGGATTCAGTTTTAGATATAACTCCGTTAATTCTTCTCTGGATTTTATTTTTGATAAATCATCAAACTCGTTCCATCCGATTGTCACTACATTGTTATCGAGTGCCCCTTGTTCTTGTTCTCCATGTCTTCCTGCTCTTACCAACCATAGACTCATTTTGTCATCTCCTTATTAGCCGAAATTGCAGATAACTCGATTGTATCCGTAATTACTGCGTATATATCCCTCATTTGGTGGTGTAGACGCAATGCGGATATTTTTACTATGGGCGAAAACCCAGATTTCTCCTCTTTATTAACAAATATTGTCAGCTTCAACCTCCTTTCTTCAAATTTAAAGTGTCTAATGGACTCTTTATCTTTCCCAATGACTTCTGGCTTACATGCGTATATATTTCTGTAGTTTTAGAACTTGTATGACCAAGCAGTTCTTGAATATATCTAAGGTACGTGCCGCCTTCAAGCAGATCCGAGTTTTTCAGCGATAGTGTCCTCATATAGTGTAAATAATACAATATGAATGATGGTTTGTCAACATACAGGGGGTAACCCCTGTATATTGAGCTGCCTCGGTTGCATTTATCGACGGAATAGTTATAATAATCTTACAGGAGGTAAAAATTGCAATTCTGAGGGATAATGCATGGATTCTTTACACTCTCTGTCAATCTTTCCTCCGTATAAAACTCATCAATGCTTCTTTAGGCATCCGGATCGTTTTGTTGACTTCAACAAAATGGTATGATTTGTTCAGTTTTACAATTAAGTTCTTATCCATTTCATCCTCCGATTTTTTTATCCCTTTTTTGTGATTATACCCCCTGTTTGTTTGATGTCAAGCCGTAATTGGTATTTATAGTTCAAAATCGCTTATCATCATCTTTGATCCTTGCTTTACACATTCTTTTCTTATTTCTTCACTATATTGTTTTGGCAAATTTTTGATTTTTCCCATGATATTTTCCAAAGAAATTGTATTTTCCGAAAGCCCCAAATACCCCATGAATTTATATGCTCCTGCATCACCGGCGCACAATTTATACTCTTTATTCTTATATATAAAAACAATTGCCTCCAGTTCTCCGGGATGAACTTCAATTCCGTGGCTTTGAAATTTATCAAGCTTGCTCTGAAAATCTTTCTGTGCCTCGGATTGTTCGCAGGTTCAAGCATATCAGGAGCTACTGAACCGAAGATTGCTGTACCTGTATATAATAATGCTTCAAATATTTTTGCAGAATCTTTTGTATTTTTATCTGCCGGTTTATCTGAAATCAGATAAAGACTGTTTATAATTCCAACACCTGTTCCAAATGCCATGTGACCATTTCTATTCATAAGCCAATCCCCTTTGTTTTAGATAATAATCAATTTCCCCGATATTCTTGTTGAGATATTCAGCCATCTTCATTTTTGTTATTCTTTCAGATATCCAAGCTGAATAAACAAGAGTGAAGTACGACTCGTCATATTCATCTTTACTTTTCTGACAGCATTCCTTGCTGTTCTTTTTATTATACTCTCTCCAAAAATCTTTTTTTACACAAGTCGCTTTTATTGCATCTTTCTTTTTTTCATCAATGATTTGCAAAAATTCAAGACGATTCATTAGAGCATCCACTGACACTTTGAATTTTACAGCCATTCTCCAAATAAAACTCTCATTTATCTGATCAATTGAGGAGAGAGAATTTATCTCCTTTCTTATTGAAGATTTCGGCATCAGAAGATTTGCCGAAAATGCGTTGGCAAAATGCTCTTCCGCATCACTGTCTCTTAACTTATAATCATGCATAGTATAATCCAATAGATTCCATGTAAGTATATGATACAATTCATGTCCTATATCAAAAAATTTCCGCCATGGAGATTCCTTCGAGTTCAATAGAATTGATGCACCATTAGGAGTCACATAAGACGCGGCGGAACCGGCATCTTCCATATTAAAACTGAACACTAAAATTCCTTTGTCTGCAATCGCATTCATGAGGGTGTCTGCAGGATAATCACCAAGATTAAAACTCCTTCTAAAATCATCAGCAAGTTCAGAGGCAAGCTTATATCTGTCAGTAAGAAAATCGGAATATCTTTCAATAAAGTCGTTCACATTTTCAGGAATGAAATTGTCAATATGCAAATCTAAAAGCTTACGTAAATGAAAATAATTGTCAGTGTATGTTTTGAGCCTATTCTCATAGATTTTACATGCTTTTATATCCTTGCACTCTCTCCATAATACAGGATAATCTTTTTGTTCCTTTTCAAAGAGAAAATAATTCATATTAAGATTCAATGCCTCGGAAATCCTTCCAAGGTCTCCTATCGTGATGTTTCTATCGCCCTTTTCAATCTTCAAAAGAGTCTGATAATTGTTGTAACCCGCTTTTTCAGCCAATTCCCTTTGACTTAAGCCCGCACACTCTCTCTCTTTTTTGATTTTATCACCTATTTTGTTATACATTTTACCTCCTAATGCTAAAATTATAACATTTTCTTATATTTTGTCAAGTGAAACTTTATAGAAATCCAAATCGATATGTCGGTGTTTTTACATTTCTTGGGATGAATAGATTTTGCTTTTGGGGTTTTTTAGTTCCATAAGATACTCGTCAGAACCTTCTTCAAAATTGCGGATTGTTCGTAAATATTTGAAACCCAATTTCTCGTATGTTTTTATTGCAGTAACATTCTCCGGATCAGGACCCATTATGCATGAATCAATATTTTCTTTGCAGAATATCACTTCATCAATGAATTTTCTGAGAATTGCAGTTCCCCATCCTTTGTGAATATACTCTTCCTCTCCTATGAAAATATCTGCGCCTGCTGTCTTGTCATCCGCCTGCACATATTTATTGTAATCAGGGTAGTCTTTTATAAAGTAGGTCTGCAAAAACCCTATAGGTTTGTCAAAATGCATTGCGATATAGCATTCTGTCGGTTCCTCCCCATTTATTCTCGGAAGGTATTTTGCACTGACTTTTTCAAAAGAAGTATCATCCATCTTATACCACTCATTCACAAAATCCGCACTGAGCCATTGAGTCATAAGCTTCAGATCAACTTCTGTGAGTCTTCTGAACCAGATTGAATTATACGGTTCGCCTTTGTATTGGTTCTTTTTAAGTTCGAAAAAAGTCAGAGTCTCATCCGATCTTACTCTTTTCATTCCTATTTTATCAAGAAGATTCTGAGAAGCTGTGTTATCAAGATTGCAGTCAGCCGTTATAACTTTTACTTTTTTCTGCTTGAAGCCCCATTCTATAAGGGCTGATACTGCTTCAAACCCGTATCCATTTCCCCTTCTGCTCGCTACAATTCCATATCCTATGTCAATTCTGCCTTCGGCATCCGGCTCTCCCTTGAATCCTCCGTCTCCAATAATCGTTCTGTCCGTTTTATCAATGAATATCCAAGCATCAAATCCGCTTGCCTCTTTTTCTTCAGTCATTCCTTCTCTTATCTTTGAAATTATTTCATGGAATTCATTTTTCAGCCATTCATTTGTCTGCACGATGTTATAATCCGAATATGCTGTGTCATCATTCACAATGAGTTTATCAATGAAAACAACCGGCATAGTCATTATTATCATTCTCTTTGTTTCGATTTTCTGAACCGGAAACTGTTTTTGTATTTCTGTGTTCTTTCCGTTCTCTGTCAATCTTTCCTCCGTATTTTAAATCTATCCCTTTTTATGATTATATCCCGAAACAGCTAAAAATCAACATCATTATTTACCGCCGAATTGTATTTTACCAGCTCACCAGTTCATGAGCGTACTCTCTTTGTATTTCAAACTTGTAATTATCTGATAGACCCTTCACGATAGTCATAACCACAGATGCGTTCAGGGTGACACGGTTGAGTAAGATTTTGTCTTTACAGTAATCTTCAATAATCAAAGATAATTCAGTTTCGAGTTACGGGTTGCGGGTTACGAGTTTAAATACAATAGGACAGATGATTAAATGTCTTGCCTTTTCAGTTCCGAGGAAAAATTCCAGTGCATCTCCGCACTGCTATTCAATGTTTTTCCGAGGACAATCAAGTCAATACTTATTGAGAGTGAAAGCTCAAAGTCGGCGAGGACGCTCCGCGAAGACGCCCATCAAGTGGTTGACCCCTTGCTACGCTATCCCATCTTGATTAAGCGGCGAAGCGGAGTGTGTGAGCCGACGCTACACCCGACAGCAGCCCATAAATAATCTTCAATTAACAATAAAATGATAGATCCTTCACTATAGTCATAACCACAGAGGCGTTCAGGGTGACATATCTGAGTCATAACTATTGCGTAGTTCAGGATGCCTTCTCTTTTTACTTTGCAATACTATGGAATTTACTATACGACGACTTTGAATACACAGTCGTCTCGTAACTTCATTTATGTCCTAACAGTATATGTCTTCTTCTTGACTCTGTGTTTTTATGTGTTATTATTTCATTAAACATAAAGGAGTCAATTATGGCATTCTATTTGTCTTTCGTTAAAGCGAATCCCCTTCTCTCTGCATTCATTCAGTTCGGCATACTCGGATTTTTAGGAGAGGTTGTTTCATACTTCATAACTAAGCGTCCATTAAAGGAAATAGGAAATTGGATTCAGATAATTTTAAAGATGCTCGCATGGGGAATACTCGGCATAATCATAAAATACGGATTCACGGGGATGCGCGGATTTTTGAATAATCTTATAGAACACAATATGATGATGTATATGAAGAACGGAACGATTCTTTATGCATTCTTTCTCTCCGTATTCACAAACATTATCTTTGGTCCGCAGATGATGACATTTCACAGAGTCGAAGAAAATATTATAATGAAAAGACAGGGATTTCAGGGTATCGAAAATTCTTTCAAGACACTCATCTGGTTCTGGATACCCGCTCACACAGTGACATTTGCCCTTCCTGTCGATTATCAGATAGGTCTTGCGGCATTATGGTCTGTAGTTTTGGGTGTTATTCTCGGCTCTGCAAAGAAGGCGGAAAAGAGATAGAATTCAGATTCCGTTCTGCCCTTCCAACTTTGCCTTGAATTTTTTTATCTGAATTAGAAATATAAGGGATATGGAAATGCATATCCCGCCTATAAGAAGAAGCGTGTTTGTGACTCCCAGAATCTCCTTCTTTGCGAGGTATCCCATAAGAAGATTGCCCAATGGAGCCATCCCCAAAAATGCAAGATTGTAGAAACTCATAACCCTTCCCCGCATCCTGTCATCCACAATTTTCTGCAGAATTGTGTTACACACGGAAACCTGAGAGACCATGCCGAATCCTATAAGAAACATCAAAGCAAGTGAGAGGGCTGGAATCCTTGAAAACGAGAGAAGCGCCAGCCCCATTCCGAATATCGAACCTGCTATGCTTATCAATTTTACAAGAGTGGTGAAATGTTTCCTTGAAGCAATGAAGATAGCTCCGGTAAATGCCCCGAATCCTATTGAACCCATCATGAATCCGAGCATCTTAGGGCCTGAGTTGAGAATCTCCTTCACATAAACAGGAAGGAGTGTGTTATATGACATTCCGAAGACGGAAATCACCGTCACAAGAAGAAGAATTGATTTAATCGCAGGTTGATTGAAAGAGTATTTAAATCCGTCTTTGAAATTGGTAAAAAAGTTGTTTGTCCCCTTCTCTATGACTCTCTTCTGCAATTTCATGGCGAACAATGCTACAAGAACCGAAAGGAAGCTAATGCCGTTTATTAAAAAACACATCTGCTCCCCGAAAGATGCTATGATAAGCCCCGCGACAGCAGGACCTATAAGGCGCGCTCCGTTGAACATTGCGCTGTTAAGGGCTATTGCATTGACAAGATCTTCCTTGTCTGTGACTATCTCAAATATGAAAGAGTGCCTTGTGGGAGCATCAATCGCATTCATGATTCCGGAAAGTAAAGTCAAAAGAAATATAAGTTCAATTGTAGCTCTGTCTGTATATACGAGAAATGCAAGTATGAATGCAAAAATCATCAGGGATGTCTGAGTTAAATACATTATCTTTCTTCTGTCGAATTTGTCCGCAATCACTCCTCCGAAGGGAGTCACAAAAAGATTGGGAATTTGAGCGGCAAATGAGACAAGACCGAGCATAAAAGGAGAGTCGGTCAGCCGATAGACAAGCCATGAACCTGCTATAGACTGCATCCATGTGCCAATGAGAGAGACGCCCTGTCCGAAGAAGAAGAGCCTGTAATTGCGGTACCTGAATGCCCTTAGAGTGTGTCTCAACCTTTCTCTGCTATCTGATATTAAGTTATTCATATTCATAATGTGTCATTGTCAATAGAATATTCAAAATCCGCTTTTATGCAAAGCATCATTTTCTTAACTGCTTTCATATCCGAGTATATCACAAACATCTCTGTTCTGTAAAGGTTGTTAACTTTTTCAACATAGTTGAAGCCGGGCGGAAGAACCTTAACGCCCTTGCTTCTATTCTCTTCAAGCATTTTGTAGATTTCATACATATTTTGAATCGCCTTCTCCCTGTCTTTATTTTTATGCATTATCCTCAGCATTCTTTTATATGGGGGAAATGAGTGGTTTTTTCTCCTCAACAGCTCCTCTTCCATGAATTTTATATAATCGAGATTTTCAATAAAATCCTTCAGATGAATTCCTGATGGTCCTATTTCGACTATAATCACCCCGCGCTCCTCTCTTCTTCCTGCGCGTCCGGATGTCTGCACAAGCATCTGCATAAACCTCTCTTCGCTTCTTATGTCGGGAATATTTATTATCGAATCAGCATTGAGTATAAGAACCGCGTGTATGTTGGGTATGTCATACCCTTTGGAGACCATCTGAGTTCCGACAAGTATGTGCGCCTCCCTGTTCAAAACCCTTTCGATTATTCTCTTTCTCTCTCCCTTCTTTCTTGTTGAATCAGTGTCAAACCTCTCTATTACTGCCTCCGGAAAGATGTTGCTGAAAACGCTCTCCACCATCTCAGTGCCCCACACTCCCGCAGATGATATCTTTCCGCCGCAGTGCGGGCATTCCGCATCTTTTTGCTTCGTTGAACCGCAGTAGTGGCACACGAATTCTCTTTGCGATTTGTGAAATGAGTAGGAAACCGAGCAGTTCCCGCATTTGAAATATTCTCCGCATTTTGAGCATTTGTAAAGATTCAGGTAACCCCGCCTGTTTAAAAAGAGAAGCACCTGTTTCCCCTGCGATAGGGTTTTAGCGACTTCATCTACTGCAAGGGTCGCAACATTTTTATGAGCGACTGTGTTGTAAATTATTTTTACTTCCGGCTGTTCCGTGTTCAGATACCTTGTCTCAAGCTTTAAAAGCTCATACTTGCCGCTCTTTGCATTGGCATAGCTCTCCGCAGACGGTGTTGCGCTCACGAGGAGAACCGGAGCATTGTTTATGAATGCCCTGTAAACAGCGCAATCCCTGCCATTGTAGTACGGCGAAGCGTCAAATTGCTTATACGACTGGTCCTGCTCCTCATCAACAATCACAAGCCCAAGGTCTTTCACCGGAGAGAAAACCGCAGAGCGGGTGCCCACAATAATTCTCTTCTCCTTATTCAAAATCTTTTGAAAATAAAAATTAGACTCTCCCTCAGTCATCTCCGAATGTATCCTCGCAGTTGTAATCGAGCCGAACTCCTCTGATACTCTCTTAAAAAATATGTCTGCCAAACCTATCTCTGGGAAAAGCAGAAGAACTGTTTTCTTTGTATTCTCAATTATATGGTGTATCAGTTTGAAGTACACCTCCGTCTTTCCGGTCGAAGGTTTTCCGTAGAGTAGGTATCCTTTATGCGTTGATGAATCTATTCTATTCTTAATCTCGTTAAATGCGAACTCCTGCTCATCACTGAGCTTCACATCTCTTTTTTTCGGCATGGAGAAAGCCGTAACATCCTCCAAAACTATCTTATCTTGCAGGAGTTGTTCGAATACTTCTTCGTTTTTCAGTATTTTGACAGCCTCCGACCTTGTGAATGGCTTCTCCTTTGATTTTATAAAAAGCTCAAGATGTTCAATATCCTTAGAGACGCACACGAACCTTCTCTTCACTTCAACCTCTGAGGGTGTGAACTGCCTGTAAATTCTTCCCATTCCTGTGAAATAATACTCTCCAGCCCATTTCATGAAATCAAGCATCTCCCTGCCTAAATCCTCCGTATAAATCTTCTTTTCAATGGTTTTAAGATTTTTTGCGTCAGATGATGATTTGAATCCCACGACAAGACCGATTAGTTTTTTCTTTCTGAAATCGACGCTGACTATTGAGCCCTCCCTTATAATGTCGTCAAGCTCTTCCGGAACCATATAATCAAACCCCTCATCATTGTCGTGATAAAGAAGAACCTTGGCTATTCTCATTTTTGGAAGAGTACGAATATTGATGATTTTGGAATAAGTATCACTGCATCAATCCCATAAGAGAGCAGAAGATATGAGAAGATAAGCGCGAAAGAGAGAGAGACAATTACTGTGGGGTATGATACCAAAGGAGAGTACCTGTGCAGGTCAGGCTGTTTTAAGGTGAAAATATCCTTCAAAGCAGATGTAAAAAACTGCATAAAAAGAATCCCTGATACAGCCAAGACAAATGGGACATATTTCTCCTTGACAATGTAAATGAGGAGAGAGACTCCGATTGAAAGAATCGGCAAAGAGTAGGGAGAGAGAGCTATCAGAGGAGTGACATCCTCTGTCTTCACCTCACCTCCGTCGGATGTTGTTGCCTGAAATTTATAAACCTTTTTAAATGAAAGCAGAGCGAAGAGCATGTGGGTCGCCTCATGCTGAAATGTTTCGAAGAATAGGGTGTTCTCCCTCAAAGGCTTGATAAAAAGTTTTAAAAGAAGATAGAATGCGGCTCCAGAATAGAACCAGAAGTGGCTCATTGTGAATATCCAGGCAAAATCGGGAGATTTAATCATGAATACTATTGAGAAGAATGTGTAAATGAAAATCAAAAGATAAACGAGAATTGAAAGTATCATTCCTTAAGGAGAGCTCTTGCATGCTTTTCGGCTGTTTCCGGAGAGAGTGATGACCCGAGAAGACGCGCAATCTCCTTTACCCTGCCGCTCTTTTCTAAAACCCTTGCTTCAATCGACTTCTTCTCCTTGCAGACATAAATATGCCTGTCTCCCTTCGCGGCTATCTGAGGAAGGTGCGTGATAGCTATAATCTGTTTGTGTTTTGATGACGATGCCATTGCATCTGCCACCATCACCGCCGTCTCTCCGCTGATGCCCTGGTCAATCTCATCAAAAATCATTGTGCCCACAGGATCTGATTCATTGAGGGCTCCCTTTACCGCGAGCATGACTCTTGATATCTCTCCTCCGGATGCGATCTTTTTCAGTGGCATCCCCTCGGGCGCAAACCTGTTGGATAGGAATATTTCAAGAGAGTCGTATCCGTTTTCATAGATTGACTCTTCATTGTATTCTAAAAAAACCTTTATTTCGGAATCAGACATATTGAGCTGTTTGAGTGATTTGTTGACCTTTTTCTCAAACAGAGCGGATGTCTTCTGCCTTCTCTCATGGAGTTTGAGCGCCGCGTCCGTCATCCTCGTCTGCGACTCCTCCAAAGATGTTTTTAAATATGCCAGAGTCTGTGTGGGATTCTCAATCATCTTAAGCTGTTCCTTCGTCTTCTGTGCAATCTGCATAAGCTCATTAAGGTCGCATCTGTACTTTTTCTTCAATCTCTCCAGATTGTCATAGATTCTTCTGTTTGCTGTCAGCTGTTCTTCATCGTAAACAACAGATTCGGCAAATGATGTTGCATCCCTTTCAAGGTCGGTTGAGAGAGAAATAATATCCGAAAGCTGATTTAAAAGAATCTCCGCCCTCTGGGTCTTCTTCGCCGCCTCTGAGAGGTGCTTTTTCAGAGATGAGAGAAAAACATTTATCGAAGGTCCATCCTCAGAATTGAAGAGTGAGAGAGCGCCGCTCATGCTCTGTTTTATCTCCTCTCCGGACTCCATCTCTTTCAGGCGGTTCACAAGCTCCTCTTCGTTTATTCCGTCGAGACCGGCTTCGGACAGCTCCCTGTCTGTATATTCAAGCATCTCCCTCTCTTTCTCCGAATCCTCCATCCTCTTAACTGCGTCAGAGAGCTTCTGTTTCAATTTGTTATACTCTGAATGATTTTCCCTGTAAAGTTCCAGAAGCTCCTCGTTTCCCGCCATTATATCGATAACTTTGATATGATACTCCTTTTTTAGAAGAAGCTGATGCTCATGTTGGCCGTGTATGTCAAACAACAGAGCCCCTATTCTTTTCAGAGTCTGGCCGCTCACAGGAATATCATTCATGTAAGACAAACTTTTGCCGTCCTTCTTGAAGCTTCTTCTTATGATAACAGGATTCTCCACATCAAGCTCTATCGAACGAAGCTCCTCAATAACCGCATCTGAGAGTTCAAATACTCCGGTGATAAATCCTTGTTTTGATTTATTGAGAATTTCAATCTCCACCCTCTCTCCCGTAAGCGTGAGAAGAGTGCTTACAAGCAGGGTCTTGCCCGCTCCGGTCTCTCCTGTTATGACATTGAATCCGTCGGAGAAATCAAGAGAGGCGCTCTCGAAGAATGAAACATTCTCCAGTAGAAGCTGTTTTATCATAGCCGTGGGTCTCTCCCAAAATAAAATTTTTCCTTCATTATGTCTATAAAGTCAACATCCGGAAATTTTATCAGAGATACCTGATTTTTGTGCTTTGAAACAATCACAGACATCTGCTTTAAAACAGGATGCTTTGTCTGAGAGTCTCCTGAAATGACTGCATCTGAGGAGACGGGAGTCAGTCTTATTATCGCATTCTCTTTTATTACAATCGACCTCTGCACAAGAAGGTGAGGACAAATCGGAGTTATTATGAAACAGCCCACATCAGAAAAGACAATCGGTCCCCCTGCCGCCATGGAGTAAGCGGTAGAGCCCTTTGGAGTGGATATGATGACACCGTCCGCCGATATTGTCAGAGCATTCTTCTCGTTTACATCAATCTTTATCTTGATGAGCCTCTGCGGCTCTCTTGAAAGCATTATTATGTCATTGAAAGCAGTTATCTCTTTTCCGTCAAGCTTTGCGCCGAGGATGGCGCAGTTCTCCAGTTCAAACCTATCCTTCAAAATCATATCCAGTTTCCCTTCCATCATCTCCTCTTTTATGGTGGAGAGGAATCCGAGAGAACCCAAATTAATTCCCAGAAGCGGAACTGAGAGGGATGAGACGATGCGTGCGGTTGCAAGCATTGTGCCGTCTCCTCCGAAGGAGACTGCGAATGAGTCTTTCCTTATTCTTTTAATCTCAGGCAAACTCAGTTCCTCTTTCACTGATTTCATTATTTGGGAATATTCAGGTCTTTTCAAGAGAGGATATATATTAATTTTATTTTTTTTCGCCCACTTTTCAAATCTCGCAAGCACCGGCTTAGATTTCTGCTTCTCAAAATTGGCATTTATAAAAACATTTTTCATTTTCTTTTGGCAGTCAGGACTCTTTCGATTCCCGCAATGTCCTTGATTATTTTTATGTCTTTGTACGATTTGTTCTCCCTTATGTATTTCAATACATCCTTATTCTGCTTGAACCCTATTTCAACTGCAAGCAAAGCCCCCTTTCGCATATAGTGAGAAGCATTGTCAATGATGCTTTTCACATTCTGAAGGCCGTCTGCTCCGCCGCAGAGAGCCGTCTCCGGTTCATAATCCCTGACTTCAGGCTCCAAATTCAGAATGTCCGCCGAAGAAATGTACGGAGGATTTGAAAGAACCGCATCATACATTCTCTTTCTCTTAAGGCCTGAGAATGAGTCGCACTGAATCAGATGAATCGGATCCTTGACCTTGTTGATATTTCTGTTTTCCCTTGTTATTCTCAACGCTCCTCTTGAAATGTCCGTGGCGACATATGTCAAATTAGGGGCATACTTTGCTATTGAAATAATTATATTTCCGCTTCCGCATCCTATATCAAGCACTCTAAAGCTTCTTTTTCTGTTTTCAAGGCAATAGTTTAAAGCATGCTCTACAAGAGTTTCTGTCTCCGGCCTCGGTATGAGAACACTCCTGTTAACCTTAAACGGAAGGCTCATGAACTCCGACTCACCCACGATATACTGAACAGGCTCCCTCTTGAGCCTCCTTCTCACAAGAGATTTGAAGTAGTTCGACTCAATCCTCGTAAGAGTCTTATTGTAATTTGAATAAAGGTATGTTCTATCCTTGTTCATGCAGTGAGCCATAATAAGCTCTGCATTAAGCTTCGGACTCTCTATGCCGGCTTTCTTCATAAGAAAGATAGATTCGTCTATTAGGTATTTTGCCGTAAGATGCTTTTTTATCAAGAGAGCTCCATGAGTTTTCTTTTATTGTCCTCGTCCCTCAGAGGAATAATTATGTCGTCAAGGTCTCCGTCAACAATCGCCTCAAGTTTGTAAAGAGTGAGGTTAATCCTGTGGTCGGTCACCCTCCTCTCAGGGTAGTTGTATGTGCGTATCCTCTCCGAACGGTCGCCTGTGCCGACAAGGTCCTTTCTGCTCTTTGAAATCTCAGCCTGCTGTTCTTTCACCTTCTGTTCGTAGAGTCTCGCCTTCATTATTCTCATCGCCTTCTCGCGGTTTTTATGCTGGCTTCTCTCATCCTGACATACAACAACGGTATTTGTCGGAAGGTGTGTTATTCTCACCGCAGTGGCAACCTTGTTCACATTCTGCCCTCCGGCTCCGGAAGCATGAAATATATCTACTTTGAAATCCTTTTCAGCTATATCAAGCTCAACATCTTCCACTTCGGGGAGAACCGCTACAGTAACGGCAGAGGTGTGTATCCTTCCGCTGTTCTCAGTTGACGGCACCCTCTGAACTCTGTGGACTCCGCTTTCAAATTTAAAGAGCCCGTAAGAGTTCTTGCCTTTTATGCCGAATATCATCTCTTTGAATCCGCCAAGTTCGGTCGGGTGAAAGTCAATCGATTCAACTGCATAACCCTTGGTCTCCGCATACTTTTTATACATTCTGTAAAGCACAGCCGCAAAGAGAGCGGCCTCTTCTCCTCCGGTTCCGGCTCTTATTTCAAAAATGACATTTTTATCGTCATTCGGATCCTTTGGTATGAGAAGAACATTAATTTCAGAAATGAGAGTCTCTTCAAGAAGCTTCAACTGTTTCGTCTCTTCAAAAAAGAGATTCTTCAATTCCGGGTCCTTCTCTGTCTTCATAAGCTCAGAGTTCTCTTCAATGTTCTTCCTCACGCCGAGAACAGATCGTATCTTCTCTATCAACAGCCCCATGTCGGAATATTTTTTTGAAATCTCTTTGTACCTCTTTGTGTCATTTGCAGTTTTAGGGTCGGAGAGAAGCTGTTCCATCTGCATGTATTCATCAAGCTTGAGATTCAAAAGTTCATTCTTCATTTTTTCTCTGTTTCTCCCGCCGCCTCAAATGCTGATTTCAGCGATTCAACTGCTACTTCAATCATGTCATCAGTCGGCTCTTTGGTGGTAATGTACTGAAAGAGAATCCCGGGATAAACCAAAACCCTCACTATGGGATTTTTGTAGTATTTTCCGGCAAGCATAAGAAGTTCGTATGAAACGGATGCGACTATCGGCAGGAAAATCATGTGATTGATGAACCTGTTGAGAGGAGAATTCGGTATTCCGAGGGTCATGAAGACAAAATAGTCAATGACCGAATAGAAAACAATTGCGCTGAAGAGAGTGATAAAAATAAAGCTTGTTCCGCATCGCGGATGCTTTGTGGAATACTTCTTTATGTTTTCGACAGTCAATTCCTCTTCGTTTTCATAAGCGTAGATTGTTTTGTGCTCTGCTCCGTGATACATGAAAATTCTTTTGATATCCTTTATGAAACTTATTGAAACTATGTAAATTATGAATAGCAGGAAACGAAAAGCGCCTATGAAGAGATTGTAAACTATCTGGTTCGACTGAAGCTTAAGAAGCGAACCCACATATATGGGAATAAAGAAAAATATTCCGAAACCCAGTGCCAGAGAGAGAACTATGATGAGTATATTGTAAAATGTCTCTTTAAAAGTGCCCGAGGATGTCTCGCCGAAAGCTATTTCAGCTGATTTATTGATGCTCTCATATCCAAGTATCATGGATTCCGCAAATGATGCGATTCCTCTTATAAAGATTAGCTTTAGGATTTTATTCTTCTCTGTAATCTTCTTAAAAGGCTTTTTTTCCGTCTTTATCTGCTTGTCGGGCTGTCTAACCGACATGGCGTAGCCGCCGGGAACGAGCATCATAACACCTTCAATGACAGCCTGTCCGCCTGCCTTCGGTTTACTGTTCACCATACTTCTCCTTAAGTGAAATGTATCTCAGATACTCTTCAAGATTTGTCACATTCTTCACAATGAGCTTGTCATTGTAAATGGAAAGCAAATTCGACTTTTCAAGATTGTCCACCAATCTCTTCAGTTTTTCAACTCCCATGCCCACTATAGGCGCGATGGCTTCGTATGAAAAGTCGAAATTGAGAAGATAACTTCCATCCTCCTGCTTTATGCCGTCCTCTTGAGCTTTAGTGATGAGAAAAGCTATCAGTCGTTTTTCATCCGATTTAATCATGAGAAATTTTATCTGTTCGTCTGTTCTTCTGAGCCTTTTGGTGAGTTCTGTGACTATGTATTCAATAAGAGGCTCCTCTCCGATTTTTTTTCTGAATGCAGATTTATCGAATGTTATAAGCTGTGTTTCACCCTCGGATACTGCAGTAGCGGAACGGGAGCTTCCGTCAATAATCGCCATCTCCCCGAAAAAATCCCCCTCTGTGAGAACAGCCAAAACCTTCTTCTCTTCACCGACCTTCTTCACTATCTTTATCTTGCCGGATTTTATGAGATACATCTCATCGCCGACATCTCCTTCGCGGAAAAGAACCTCCTGGTTCTTCAGAGTCTTTTCGATTCCGACTGAGTCTCCCATATTTTCTCCTTTGTTTGTTACAATTTTATGATGAGCGGCATCTCTCTCTTGAAAGCATTGCTCTCAAAGCGCTTCATGATAGTTTCTATGTCGCTTTTTTTATATCCGAGCTTTATAATTTCATTCATATTTTTTTTCCTGTCAAAGCAAAGAAAGGCTATTTCATCAATTGTTTTGTATGAAATCCCCATCTCTTTCTCATCCGTCTGCCCCTTCCAAAGGTCTGCAGAGGGCTTTTTATTGATTATTTTCTTTGGAATTCCGAGAAACTTTGCCAAAAGAAATATCTGGGATTTGTAAAGATTGCCAAGAGGATTTACTGCGCACGCAAGGTCTCCGAAAATTGTCCCATACCCCATTATTATCTCAGATCTGTTGCTCGTGCCTATTACTATCCCTTTCTCTCTCATTGATATGTCATAGAGGACAGACATTCTCTCCCTTGCGCATTTATTGCCGAACCTTATCCTGTCAGCATCCTTCTCCCTTTGAAAGTAGGCATCAACCTGAGGAGCTATCTCCTTTGTTTCAAGAGTCAGCTTCAGCATACTGCACATCAGAAGGGCATCATCATGCGATGATTTTGCGGTTGTTTTATAGGGCATAAATACCGGATGAATTTTCTCTGTGGGAAGAGAGAGAGTCAAAAGCTTGAGCACAACGGATGAATCAAGTCCTCCTGAAAGGCCTAATATGGCTTTCTTTGCTTTGCGCTTCTTTATTTCCAAAGCCAACTCTTTAGAAAGATGCTCCGCGATCTTTTTAAAGTTGATTTCAGAAAGAATGATTCTCTCTGTCATTAAACCTCCGTAACTTAAATATAATATAATAACAAAATATTTAGCATAGTCAAGGTTCTCAGTCACCTATAAATTTTCTGGTGATAGATACTACGAAGAGCCCCATCACAAGAAGCCCTGAAAATGCCTCTGCATTTGCCACAAACCTCATGTAGCCTATCGGGTGTATATCTCCGTATCCCACAGTCGTGAAAGTGACGATAGAGAAATAGACAGACCTTGCAATCTTCTCTCCTCCGGAAAACATTGATGCGCCATCCGCTGAGACAAGATACCCGCTTCCGAAATAGTAGATAAAAGAAAAAAGAAGAACATTGACGAGAGCAAGGAAAACCATCCTTTCAATCTTTATTCCATATCCGGTCAGAATTTCCACAATCTTCATCACAATCCTGTAAAAAACTGATGTGTGGGACTTTCTCTTTGCTTTAAGCTCCAGAAAGAAGTACATATCGGCTTCGGAATAGAAGCCGAATGACCTGAACATGAGCTTCAATTGCCTGTACACCTCTTTTATCTCAGACCAGATATCTTCATCCGAATAAGCATCCGCTTCATCTCTGATTACATTGTAATCAGCAGTGCTTAAGCGAAAATCAGAATGCTGTTCTATAAGGGGGCTAATTAAAACCTCTTTGTTTTTTCCTATAAGCGCACGCCTTCCCCTTAAAGTTACGACCTTCCCGTCATTCGTCTGCAGAAAATTTGTTTTCTGGGAGATGAACCTTGTAGATGCATCGCAAATATTCAAACTCAGCTTGATATGAAGTAGCTTCGTTCCGGTGAAATCGCATCCTTCCATTATAGACTCGGTTATTTCGCACATCCGCATATCTGAGAAAATAAAAGAACTACCGCTCATGTCGGTCTTTTCAAACAACATGCCTTTTGCGTCTATTCCAACAAATGAATTCTTTCTGCACTTTGCCTCTTTGAAAGTGGAGTTTTTCATAGACGCGAAATCAAAGAAGGAGTGGGACAAATCAACCCCCTCAAAATGAACATTCTCAAGGATTGCATATTCAAGATGTAGGCCTGACATGTCTCCTATCGAAGAAATATGGCTGTTTGAATTTTTCATGTAAGCAAAATCATTGAACTTGCGGGCAGTAAATCTCTCATTTGAAAGGTCAATGCCCCTAAGGTCAAGGTTGATTTTCTGAATTTTTCCATCTGCCTCGGTTGTTTCGATTGTAGATTCGTCTCTGAACGGAAGATTCAGCTTTTCGAGAAAAGAACTCAACTGCATCTTCCAATCTTCCGTTGTCCCCATTATCCCGATAATATTCTTTTTAACGCTCTCTTCGCTGTAAAACTCATTGTACTTTTCTATCTCCTTCCAGCGTCTTCTCAAATCCGATCCGCTGAATACACTCATTTGATTTTCATCTCCTCAATCACGGAATCAGTGAATTCCATAACCCTGTCAGCAAAATCCTCACCGTATTTCTCTTTCATTTTTTCTATAAATTCGACGGCTTTTTGTCTTATTTCATATGTCTCTTCATCAAGCTCCTCTTTTGTGGCATCAAATGCGGATTTTATCTTTCCGCTGACATCCTCTCTGAATTCCTTCCACTCCCTGCTTTCAAAAAATTCCTTTACCTTGTTTGTGACCGACTTTCCCGAGCGGAGGCTATAATACATTACTTCACCCATTCCATCGACAGAATCTCCGTCTTTCAGCATGACAGCATCATTTCCTTCCCGGAGGATGACCATCACCCTCTCATCATCCTTCTCTCCCACTCTGAAAAACAGCGTCTTTGTATTCATCTTGTCTCTGTACTTTGGGTCTATAATGATTGAAACAATTGTTTTCTTTTCGTCGCTCTCAACCTTTGTGACTTTGCCTATGACTTCATCTTCCAGCATCACATCTGAGCGCGGCATTATCCCCGTCTCACCGACGAACTTCACTTTCAGTTTCAGCGGAGCCGCGCATGAGGTCAGAACAAACAACATAATCAATGCCATAAGCATTCTTTTCATTTCATTCCTCCTTCATTTCGACGCTCTCTTCTCCGCCCTGAACTTTCGTTATCCTGTCTGCCGAATTTTTAATGCTGTCAAGGTGCTTTCTGGAGACCTCATACGCGATTTCTGCAGTTTGAATAGCCTTTCCAGCACCTTCATACTGGCGGATGAAATTATCAACATGCTTCTTTAATTTTTCCGATTCTTCCTGAATCTGCTTTGTATGCTTGTAGAACTTATACTGCTTCATACCTGTCATGATAACTGAAAGGAAAGCAAAGAGGGTGGACGGCGACGCAAGCATCACTCTGCTCTTTAAAAGACTCTCAAAAAGCTCGCTTTTCTTAGGATTTTCCGAAGCCCTCAAACATTCAAAATAAACGGCGTCCGAGGGGACGAACATAATGGCAAAATCAGATGTTGCATTCTCCGGCTTAATATACTTTGCTGAAATAGATGCGGCAGTGGTCTTCACATTGTCGGCAAATTTTTTATAGGACTCTTCCTTGGTTTTTTCATCCTTTTCATCCATATACCTGCTGAACAGTTCTGTGGGGAATTTTGAATCAATTGGTATTATCAAATCCCGATAAAATAAAGCAAGGTCAACCTTGCTTCCATCATTGAAGGAGTATTGAGTTTTGAACATCTCAGAAGGGATTATCTTTGAAACCAGCTCTTCAAGTATGTATTCGCCGTAATTGCCCCTCAACTTCGGTCTGTCAAAAAAATACTTCAAATCCTTTGAAATCTCCGTTGCCGTCTTCTGCTCCATTGTCAATTTCATTATTGTCTCATTGAGTTCTCTTATCATCTTCATTGATTCGAGTGTATTGACCGAAATCATATCCTTGGTTTTTTCAAGTTCATCCTTATTGCTCCTCACGGTATCGGTGAGTTCTCCCTTCATTATCAGAAGTTTGTTCTCAATGTCAGATGGTACTCCGGTGTGCCGGACTTTAATCAGATACAATAGAATAATGATTATGATAACCGACAAAACACTCAACATTGATAAAAATAAATAAAGCATTTGCACCTCTTTTATGCAATTATACTAAAAAGCCGGCGGTTTGACAAGAGGACAAGAGAGAGAAGTGAAATCAATTGACAATGACAGTCAATTTATATATAATAATCTTCATGATGAGAAAGAGAGTGATGAACATTCAATATTTCACCCACACGGCTTTATCAATTCTCAGGGGAGACCAATTCATACTCTATCATAAACCGACCACATCCTGCAATTGCAGATGCGAATTCTGCGACTTTTGGAAGAATCAGGATACGGAGCCGGGTGTAAAGACCCAAGATGTGATTAAGATGCTTGACGACGGATGGAAGGCCGGTCTGACAACATACTCTCTCTGGGGCGGTGAGCCGCTGATGGTGAGAGATCTCGGAATATGGCTGAAACATGCGAAGAAACTCGGATACAAAACAAGCCTCTGCACTTCCGGATATATGCTCGAAGAGAGATTTGACGATATAAACGGTTACATAGACATAATTCTTCTTTCTCTTGAGGGAGTCTATGAAAATCAAGACAAAATCCGCAATACACCGGGTCTGTTCGACAGAATAATCCGCGGAGTTAAAAAGTTCAGAGAGAGAGGCAAGGCTAAAATTAAAATTTGGTCTCATATAAACAGACTTAACAATAATTCAATTCTGCCTATACTGAAATTCGCCCATGAGAATGGTTTGTCTGTTGAGTTCTTTCCTTCAAACATATTCTCCGATTACAATGAAGAGATAATATTCTCTCCTGAAGAAAAATACAGAGTCTTCACCGCAATAATGAAACTGAAAAAAAATGGTATGCCTGTAAATAATTCAATGGAGGCATTAAAGCTGATGAGAGGCGACTCTGCATACAGGTGCAACATGGCAAGGAACGCAGTACATGTAGATTCCAACGGCAAGATAACTCCATGCGAAGAGAGGTTCGTCGAGAGCATGCAGGATTACGGAAACATTCTCAATCAGGGGTTAACTCTGATTCACAATAAAAGCACGCGCCATTACAATGTAAAGAATCTTCAGAATTGCAGAAGATGTCTCTTTCCCTGCATAGCTGAGAGCGCCGGCAACATTTATATCAGATCCCTCAGGCGCTTTGCAGATTTCATATCGGGAAAAGACATTTAATCTTTTTTTGATATTGCCAGCTGTATAACGCATTAGATTAAATATACTAGAAAAGGAGAGAATCATGGAAAGAAGAATCGACAGGATGAACTGGAGAGATGTAAAAAAGGCGGTCAGGAAGATTGATAAGGTGATACTTCCTGTAGGCACTCTTGAAGCGCATTCAATTACATCAAACGGAACCGACACTTTTATACCGGAGAGGATAGCTCATAAAATAGCAGAAAGCATTGATTCTCTGATCCTTCCCGCAATCCCTTATGGAGTGACCACATCTCTTCTTCCCTACCCGGGAACAGTTAATATCAGCGAAAAAACTCTCTCAGAAACGATTCTTGACATCGCTCTCTCATGCAAGAACAACTCTTTCAAACACTTCATAATTCTGAACGGACATGGCGGCAACAATTCCGCAATAGAAGGAATCAAAAAAGAAATATTCCTTAAAACCGGCATGTTCGTGTACATCGTACACTGGTGGGTTTTTGCATATCCCATTTGCAAAAAAATCTTTAAAACCGATGGAGGGCACGGAGGAGTCGACGAAACTGCAATGATGCTCGCAATTGACCCTGAGATGGTTAGAGAAGAGCACCTTAAAGACAAAAACCAGTACTTTAATATGGTTGATGGTATAAGCTCTGTTCCCGCTCCCGCGGCCTGCCTTCTCTATTCTAAAGAGGGCGGAAAGATAAATCTGAATAAAAAGCTGTGTCTGAAATATCACGACAACGTCATCATTGAATTGTCAAAGACTCTTTCGGATATGATTGATAGAATTGAAAGAAATTTTACTTGAAATGTAAAATCAGTTTATTCGCGTCCGAATAAAGAATATAAGAAAGCAGAGCAAGAATATTTATTTTGTTTCGTTTCGCAAGATCATAGTAGCGGGAAGGATATTTTAACGGCTGAGGAAAAACATCTCCTACATGGATTACCCGTAAATCCTCAGTCAGATATCTGTTCAGCAGATTAAACGCATAGTCTATGTAAACATCTTCGGCGCTTTTCGGTTCGATGCTGAGAGTCTCAACACCCTTTTGAAGAGGTATGTTCTCCAAAAAATCCGCAAACTTTTCCATAGGCAGGGCAGATTCGACTGAGATGATTATATTTGCTCCAGAGAAAATCTTGCCTGCCGCCATCCTGTATTCTCCGTCTGAAAGAAGAATAAATGATGAATCAATCTCAGTTTGAAGGCCTCGGGTTTCATTTATAATTTTCCATGTGTTCATAATCTCCTCGGCTCTGCTCTTCATTCTGATATTTTCCATGTCAAGCTTGACGAGCTGGGATATAAATTCCGTTAGAGAAAAGATTGAGGAGCTCTCGGAAGATTTGAATGAAAAAATTCTCAGATTTGACCTAGGGAGGCTTATTTCGCTTTTCCAGCTTCTAAACCGTGATTCAAGGTCTGCGAAGATCATATCGGAGGCAAACTGCTTTGACCATTCCCTTTCCGTTTGAATTACATTTTTGAATGCAACGGCTATTTCAGTGCCGGATTCCGTCTTGTTTCTGTAGAGCAGTGTAATGTTGTTCTTCAGCTTTTTTGCTTCATACCCAACCTCGGATAATTCAGGATACCCTCTTCTGAATACCAGCGCGTGCTTCAAAGAGGATATAAAGCCGGTGTAGTCTTTATATATTGCCCTCTCAATTTTATTCTTCACTCCGATAAACTTAAACCTGGGATTTTCATGAAAAATAAAATTCATCTTATAGACCAACTCTGAAATATTGCTTTCGGAGATTTCGATGTCTGCGATGAGCATCTTCTTTGCTTGTTCAAATGTCTCTTCTCTCCCGGCTTTATCGATGTTTGCCGCTGACACTATGAAAAAGTCTTTTCCGACAGACCTTATGTCTGCTCTTTTGCTCTCAGCATTCATTGCATAGAGAAGCAAAAGGTACATGCTCAGGTCAAAATCCTTCAATCCGCGGAAATCATAAAAATATATATCTGCAGGTATGTCGCCCAGCCAGTATTCTCCCAGAAGCGGTTTACCCACAAAGCTACTCTCAGAGAGAGAGGGGTTCAGATTCATTGCCTTTATTATCCCGTCAACCTCTTCCCTGCTTCTCATTGTCTTAATAAATATGGATGTTTTTGAAGCGGATATACCTCCTCCGAGGGTCAGAGACTTCGGATTCTCTTTTTCCCTGATAGAGTAGCCCCACCTCTCAAGAATTGCTATATCAAGAAGGTCATAGGCTGGCTCGGTTGACTGCATAGGTTTTTCATTTAAGGCTCTTCTTATTTTAAGAAGCACATTTACGGAACCCGGGCTCTTTGAATAAAACTCCATCACCGTGTAATCAGGATAGCATTTTATATAAGCGTCAATTGAATCTCCCTTGACATAGTTTACAATAGAATTGAGTTGGTTGAAGTCGGTTGAGTTCACATACCCTTTTTCAACTATCATTGACACATAGTCGTAGGGTTGATCTGAATACTGGTATACTACCTGAATCTCATCAACTTTGTATGCATCAAAGGGGAAAATGAATAATGGAATGAGAAGCAGAGAAAATAAATATTTCATAATTTTATAAAAATCGGGGTGACTGGATTTGAACCAGCGACCTCTTGGTCCCGAACCAAGCGCGCTACCATCTGCGCTACACCCCGTTGTCAGAGAAACCGTATTTTCCCAGAAGGGGAACGAAACGACAGCTGTCATGCTCTTCTATTTCGATTTTGCCTTCTGTCTTCACCGCTCTTAAAAGAACCTGCTCTGCCTGTGTTCCGACAGGCATCACTATTATACCGTTATCTTTCAATTGGTCAAGAAGATTCTTTGGAATTCTTGGACCTGCGGCAGTGACAATTATTCTATCATAAGGCGCATACTGCGACAGTCCTATTGTTCCGTCTCCGCTCATCACAAAGACATTGGAGATGCGGAGAGAACTTAAAAGCTCTTCAGCGCCTCGTCTTAACTCTGTTATCCTCTCTATTGTAAAAACTCTTTTGGCGAGTTTTGAAAGCACCGCTGCCTGATAGCCGGAGCCTGTTCCCACTTCAAGCACGGTGCTCTCCGACTCCACTTTTAGAAGTTCCGTCATTTTAGCCACTATATACGGCTGGGATATCGTCTGTCCGTTTCCTATCAGAAGAGGTGAATCATCATATGCGGAATTTCTCAGATGGGAAGGCACGAACATCTCTCTCTGGATTTCAGACATGGCTTCAAGCAGTTTTATATCCTTTATTGACCTTTTTACAAGCTGTTCTTCAATCATTTGCTTTCTGAGCTCTGCAAAGGACATGTTAAAACCTCTTTTTTAAAAGCGCAGAAAGGCATTTATAATCTGTTATATCAACTGATATGGGGGTTATTGAAACATAATTTCTTTCTATCGCCTGAAAGTCTGTTCCGTTTTTTACTTTAAATGTCGGATGCTCTCCTCCTATCCAATAGTATTTTTTTCCCCTCGGATCCACTTTTGTTATCAGAGTGTCAGTATAGACTCTGCTTCCAAGTCTTGTGAACTTATACCCTTTGAGTTTTGAAACCGGGATATTGGGAATATTGACATTCAAAAGCATTCTCTCGTATCTGATATCCATAGCTATTTCAAGAAGCTTCGGTACAACTTCTTCCGCTATCTTGAAATCAAGATTTGAAAATGAAGCCAGGGAGACAGCAATTGAAGGAATACCCATCATAACTCCCTCCATCGCGGCGGCGACTGTTCCCGAGTAAAGCACATCCTCTCCCATATTGGGTCCGTGATTGATGCCTGAAATAACAAGGTCCATTTTCTGCTTTATTAATCCATGGGTTGCCATTAGAACACAGTCTGTCGGAGTGCCGGTTGTCATCCACTCATTTTTTACAACCTTCCGGATTCTCAAAGGCACCGTGAGAGTTAAAGAGTGGCTCGTAGCGGATTGGTTTTTATCTGGCACAACAACGAAGACATCATGACCTCCGGCTTTAAGAATATTTCTCAGGCACTTGAGCCCGAGAGCTTCAAAACCATCGTCATTCGAAATAAGAATCTTCATACCCATAATGCCTCCATAACCATTTTTATGAACCTTGCCGTATCCTTGAAGGGATTGATTTTTGAGACCTCATCTCCGTAAACCGTTTCCACAGTCACTCTTCCTATCCTCTGTTTGAGCCTGCCGGCCTTTATGAGCATTTCGGACTCCATCTGGAACCTGAATGTCTTTATCGGCAGTTTATTGAATGAATTTATTTTTACCATTCTGAATCCGCTCTGGGAATCGTATGTCTTTCTTCCTGCAAGCACAGAGACAATTAGGGTGGTTGTTTTGTTTGTCAGGTATCTCAAAAGAGGCATGTTGGATGTGCTCATGTTCCTCTGCCCTATTATTATGTCATACTTTTCAAAGTCGCTGTCAAGGAAGTTTTTGACATCGGATGGGAGATGCTGATAATCTCCGTCCATAAGAAGCGCATACTCAGATATTTCTTTTGCCCTTCGTATCCCATCGATGAGGGTCTTGCCCTTTCCCATATTCTTTTCATGCTTAAGTGTTATATCTGCGCATTTTTCAGCTCTTTCAAAAGTTGAATCTGACGAGCCGTCGTCTGCCACAATTACCTTATTTTCATAAAGCCTTTTCAGCTCATTAACCGTCTTCTCTATGAACCTCTCCTCATTGTATGCCGGTATTACTATTGATATCCTCTTCATTTATTCTCCATGAATGTATTTGTACATCGCCATCGCATCAGGGTCATTAACAGCTTCTATTCTGTTCTCCCACCTTTTTTCGAGATAATTCAATCCCTCTCCGGCCGCCGGCAATCCTCGCCATTTGGAGAGTTCGCTCTCCGAAAGAAGCAGATTCTCCGTCTCTCTCTGAAACTGCCCGCTTGAAGATTTTGCAAACAATGCCGCATGGTAAACATCCTTCCTTGCTTTCAGAACTGTCAGGATTCTCTTCTCTTCGGCGACCATTGATGCAAGCACTTCAAGAGAATCAATCTTCTTTAGTTTAAGAAGAGAATCGCCCACAAGAAGCCCTTTGGCAAAAGATTCTCCTATCCGAAGAGATGTGTAGTAGCCCGGCCCGCCCGAGATTATAATCTCATCAATTGATTTCAAATTCATCTCTTTTCCCGCCGCGGCTTTCATAAAAGCAAGAGGAAGCTCCTTAACAAGGTCACCCTCAATCGATTCGATATACGAGAGTTTTTTGTCGCCGCATATTAGAACTGATGCGATTCTTGTCACAGTTGAAATTGCTAATGTCACCATACTGCCTTTATCCTCCTGCACTTTTCTTCAAAAGATATTTCTATTTTCATAGGCGAATATGCATCAAATATTCCGTCCGCCTTTTCAGGCCACTCTATAAAAGTTATCAAACTTTCATCAATCTGCTCTTCCAGATTCAGTTCCCTGACATGCTTTACAGAATCAATCCTGTAAAGGTCGGCATGGGCGATTCTGATGTTTTCGCCGAAGTATATATGCAGAATATTGAAAGTGGGGCTCATCACATTATCAATTCCGTAGTGAGAGGAAAAAGCCTTTACCAGAGCAGTCTTTCCGCTCCCGAGTTCGCCATAGAGCAAAACCAGCTGGTTTAATCTCATGTTTTCTCTTATGAACTCCGCACACATCGAGAGTTCATTCTCGCGGCACACCTTAAACTCCCGCACCATATTCATAGATTGCTTTCAGAAGGTAATCCGAATCTACAATTGCTTCTGTGATATAATCTTTGAGTCTTGCCGAGTTTCCTCCCATGATGATGAATCTGCATTTAGGTTCTTTGTTTTTAAACATAGCGCAGAATGAGAGTATTCCGGTAACCCACACTGTGTATATTCCGTATTTCATCGCCTCAGATGTGTTCTTTCCTATCTTCAGACCGCCGTCCTCAGGCTCTGTCTCTTTCAGAACGGAAGTGAATTTTTCAAGGGACCTTGCCATTGTCGTCAGTCCGGGTGTGATGAATCCTCCTTTATGGACTCCATATCCGTCAATATAATCAAATGTATCCGCAGTTCCGGTGTCGATAAGAAGAGCGGGATACGTTTTCTCTTTCAAACATTTAACAATTGCAACAAACCTGTCAATACCAAGCATTTTTACATCATACTCTGAATTAATCACCTTATTTGCTTTTTGAAGTTTAATGACAGATTCGTCTCTGTAATTCTCTAAAAATATTTTTTCTTTTCTCTTGTTCACAGATATCATGAATGCTTTTTCATAGCTTGTCTTTTTTATCTTATCCTTCAGAGACTCAGTGTATATTCCGCTCTTTTCCAGCTTGGAGCCGCTGAATATTCCATATCTTACATTCGTATTGCCAATGCTGAATACAACAGTCTCTTTCATTTTCTAAGAATATCTCCTGTCGCAGAGTCAAGAACTTTAAGCAGATTTCTGAGCTTTGCATCTTTTATTTCAAGCATTATTTCTTTCAGTCTTTTTTTATCGCCCCTCGCGGATGGTCCAGACAGAGCTTCGGCGGCATTCTCACATGCTGTTCTCTCCACAATGTTTCTTACCATCGGGAGAAAGACTTCAGCAGTAAGACTGTTTATTCCTGTTGATTCCTTCAACAGCTTCTCTGCAATATACAGAAGAGCAAGAGTATAGTTTCCGGCAAGCATGGCTGAGAGATGATAAATCTTCCTGTTTGTCGGCTTTTTCAGTTTTATTATTTTTATATTGTTTTTCTCTGCAAATTTTAAAAGAAAAGCATTTTCTGATGTCGATTCAAGAGTTGCATAGAATGAAGAAAATTTAGGATTCCTTCTGCTCGTGGCTGAAAAAGACTGTATCGGATGAAATATGGAGACGGATTTCGCTTTTTTCATGATTCTTTTTACTGCTTTGATTTCATAGGATGCTGAGAGAAGAACGACTCTTCCGAAATAATCCTTTGTCTGTTTCAACACGCTCTCTGTTGCGTCATCATTAACGCATATGAAGAGGTGTTCGCATTCCAGAATTGACTTTAAAGCGGCATACTCCCCTTTTTTTACAGCGCATGAGTCTTTGTCGCAGACCAGGACTCTGTTCTTCCCGTCTTTTTTTAAAGCCTCAATAAGGGGCCTTCCGATTGAACCGGCTCCTATCACTCCTATTCTCATTCTTCGTCGCCTCTGTAATCTTTCTTATATGTCTGCGTCAACCGTTTGTTCAGAAAAAACTCAATTTCGACCTTATTTTTCACTATCCTCTGTTTCATTACATGACCGTTTGTGTTTATAAAACTTATGGCATCTGCTCTTGAAGGTTCAATCCGGACTTTATAATAGTCCATTGTTGAATAGAACTCTTCCATAATCTTATCTCTCAGCAATCCGACATTCTCTTTTGTCTTTGCAGACACAAAGACAGAGTCCTGATACCTCTCCCTGAGTTCATTTATCAGTGCATCATTTACGAGTATGTCGGTTTTGTTGAATACATAAAGCCTCTTTTTTGTGTCAAGCTTCAGCTCCTCAATTATTTTATGCAGATCTTCGATAGTCTCATGGGCATATTTGTCGGAAATATCTATCACTATCAGTTTGAGGTCTGCATTTGCGGCTTCTTCTATCGTGAGTTCAAATGACTTTATTATCTCATGCGGCAATTCTCCGAGAAATCCTACGGTATCCGTCAGAACGACAGACCTTGAAAGTTTTCTGGTGACAGTGTCAAGTGTGGTAAAAAGTTTATCGTCGGATAAGAAACCCTCGCTTACAAGCGAGTTCATCAGTCTTGTCTTTCCCGCATTTGTGTAGCCGATAAGGCAGACGCTGAATACATTTGTTCTGTTCTTATTTCTGACATCGGCATTTCTTTTGTAATGCTCAAGTCTCTTCTTTAAAGTATCTATTTTCTTTTCTATATGCCGTCTGTCTGTTTCAAGTTTTGTCTCCCCGGGGCCCCTTGTGCCGATTCCTCCGCCGAGCCGCGACATCAGTATACCCTTTCCAGTGAGGCGAGGCAGAAGATACCTGTATTGAGCAAGCTCGACTTCCGCCATTGAGATATTTGACGAGGCATTCTTTGCGAATATCGACAGTATAAGTTCGTTTCTGTCAATAACCTTCATTGATAACTGCTCTTCAAGATTTCTCAACTGCATCGGGCTTATCTCTGTAGAGAGAATAAGGGTCTTTGCTTTCAAATGCCTTGCAATCTCCTTAAGCTCATTTACTTTTCCGATTCCCATAAATGTAGCCGGATTTACGGTCCCTATTTTCTGGACTATTGTTTCAAGGATTTCAATGGAAATAGAATTGCTCAAATCTATAATTTCAGCTATCCGCCTGTCCATACGGTTCTGAGGCGTCGATTTTGGAAACAATGCCGCAAGAATTCCTCTCTCTCTCATGATCTCAACCTTAGTATCGGCAATGCAGTTAAAAGAGCTATTAAAAGACCCGCCGCCGCCGCTCCAAACCAACCGAGAAGCGTGAATGCAGTGACTATTGCGCCTGCCATTGCGACTCCCGCGATATTGCATATAAATGCTTTTTTTATGTCCATTTCAAGAGCCACTGCCACAGCAGAACCGGTCCATGCTCCTGTGCCGGGAAGAGGAACTCCTATGAAGAGTATCAGTCCGAGCATCTCATACTTTCCTATCTTCTTAGACTGCTCTTCGGCCCGTTTTTTGAATTTTTCAATCGGCTTTTTTGTCAATCTCCATCTTCCGAGAAGGGCGTAAATCCAGTGCAGAAAAAAGAGAATCGGCAGAACAGGAATCATGTTTCCTATGAAGGAAAAGAGTAAGGCTCTCTTGATATCCATTTCAAAAAGCTGTATTGCGATAGGAAGACCAAGCCTTAATTCGAATATCGGCAGGGCGGAAATTGCCATCACAGCAACCTCTTCGGGTATAGCTGTATCATCAAAATAATTAAGCACATTCTCCTTGAATGATGCGGAAATGCCAACTGCGGAAAGAATAAGAAGAAGTGCAAGAAGCCCTCTTTTCATTCCCTCTCCAACAGAACATTCGCTACAACGCAGATTCCCTCACCCCTTCCAGTAAATCCCATATATTCGGTTGTAGTTGCTTTTACGGAGACAATATCTCTATCTATTTTCAAAGATTCCGCAATATTTATTTCCATCTGCTCCATATAAGAAGCCAGTTTGGGTTTTTGACACACAATGACAGAGTCTATGTTGTGTATCTTGAACTTCCAACGTGCTCTGATATCCTTCAACAGATTAAGAGAACAAATATCCTTAAATCTGGAATCTGTATCGGGGAAATGCCTTCCTATATCTCCCTTTGAAAGCGCGCCCAATACAGCATCCGCAACTGCATGTGTCAGCACATCTGCATCGGAATGCCCCTCAAGACCCATTTCAAATGGAATTTCAACTCCTCCGAGTATGAGTTTCCTCTCTCTTGAAAATCTGTGAGCGTCAATGCCAATTCCTATGAACATTTTTCTCCTTTTTTATTATTTCTTCCAAAAGATTTAAATCTTCCCTTGTTGTTATCTTGATGTTTCTTTTATCTCCTTCAACTATCATAACCTTTAAATTGTTCCTTGTAAAGTATTCCATGTCATCAGTATAGATTATTTTCTTTCTGACGCTCTCCTTAAGAAGCTTTATATACTCCTCTCTTCTGCAAGCCTGTGGAGTCTGCATCAAATAAAGTCTCTCCCTGTCAACAAGTTCATATTTTATGCCGCTAAACAGTCTTGCGGTTTCAGAAGGCCTGACAGCCGGCGCTGAGCAGGAGATTCCGCTTTTAAGAGAATCACACACTTCGAGAATGTTTTTTTCAGGCACAAAACATCTCGCCCCGTCGTGTATCAGCACCCTTTCTTTATCCGCCTCTAAAAGACCGTTGAGAACAGAGAGGCATCTGTCGCTTCCTCCCTCGGTTATTCTGACTTTTTTCAGCATAGCCGCATCAAGAACTCTTCTCATCTTCTTCATATCCTCTTTTGCAGCTACTACAATTATTGATTCCTGTTTGAAGATGCGTGTGAAATTATGTACAGACCGCACTATCACGGGTTTTTTATCCGCCTCCATGAAGATTTTCTTTATCTTTCCTCCGAAACGTTTGGAATCGCCGGCCGCTACGACTATTACATTGACATCTTCATACTCTTTTATTGGCATATATTGTCTTCTCCCCGGAAATTTCAAGAACCTTCTCCACCTCTGCTTCAATGAATGTGTTTTCAGTGAGAGACATGTCATCCAAAATAACATTTGCGGTTTTTGCCTCCAACCCTCTGAATCCCTCCTCTGTTTTCTTTGCCACATAAACCGTCAGTATGTCTCCTTTCCTGTAATTGATATCATAAGATTTCTTTAAAAAACCTATGTCAATCACCTTAACACTAAAAATTTGAAGTATCTTCTTGCTGATATTTTCATTTGATGAAACAACCGAACAATCATTTTTATAGGCATAAGATAATATTTCGGATATGTTGCTCCCAGAATTGACATACATAAGCCTCCCATTCTTCTTTAAGGCAGAGAGATTGTCAAAGAGTATATCATTCTTCGTGAAATCCCGATCTGAACTTCTCTTGTCAGAAACAATCTTTGTCGATACATAAAAATCTCCTTCTATAATGCCATGCTCCACTATTTGAGAGAGATTTTCATTCATAATGGCATTGTATGTGAAAATATATTTATGCGCCTCCGGGCTCTCTTTCTTTTTACCCTTGAAAAGAAAATAGATTCCGTACAGAACTGAAAAAGAAAGAAGTATTATTCCGGGAGCTTCAAGCCCCCCGAAGATCAAGCCGATTGAAACTATTTCAAGCAGAAGCACTATTTGCATTTTCTATTATCTCCTTTATTTTGATTTCAAGCTCAGATAGGTTGTCGGCTAAAGATCCGCTGTCAAGAATCTCCTGAGAAGATTTTGTCCTTAGTGCAATTATTTTCGTAGCGAATCTTTTGAAGAGATGAAGTTTTGCATTTCCCTCTGATGACTCTCCCTTTGTCGAAACGCAAAGGTCTGAACTCATCACCATTGCGGGAAGTTTCTCATAGTCAACCTTTCCGGTAAAGACAGCCCTTTCTGAAAATGATTTAAGCCTATCCCTGTATTTTTGCTTTACAGGGAAACCCGCTATGGTTATTCTCAGATTATCATACTTCGAAAGAAGCCTCTCAGACAAAAGCACAAATTCATCTATATTCTGCACAGGGGTCATCACTCCGACCCAAAGAATATTGAAGATGTTTTTTTCTCTCTTCATTTGCGGCTCCGTGTAGCCGTCATAGACAGATGAATCATCCTCAATAAGATATTTTGCGGTTTTAGCAGAATTTGCATATGATTCCGATGAATTGTAAATGACAGCTTCAGCCTCATCCTCTATTTTTTTTTCTACAAACGAAAACAGTCTGATAGGAAGGAAAAGGCTGAATATCGGATGCTGTTTTGACATTTCCTTATGAAGAGACCCCTGATAATCAAGCCAGTAACCTGTCCCCGTCGTTTTTTTGAGAAGAAGCCCTATAATCCCCGCCTCATGAGTGAAACACAACTGTTTATTTGCTTTTATAATTTTTAAAAGTTTAAATGAATCGATA
>JBFXGO010000024.1:2782-35532 GCA_050239825.1 bacterium | reverse complement strand
TGGGGACACACCGAAGGAATGTCCCCACATTGGCTGGGGTGTAATGTGCGCGAACGCACATGATAGAGGTATCGGGTTGCACCAGAACTTTGTGAAGATTACTGAAAAGACAAAATCTTATTCATCTTCCCGTATTAAGCTCATGGCACACGGCACAAGGCTCAGGGCTGATTTGGTGGCTGATGGCGGGTGTAGCGTCGGCTCACACACTCCGCTTCGCCGCTTAATCAAGATGGGATGTTGTGGGGACACACCGTAGGAATGTCCCCAAACCACTTGATGGGCGTCTTCGCGGAGCGTCCTCGCCGACTTGCAGCTTACCATCTTTCCTCCCCTTGTCTTTTATTTATTTATATGATAAAATAAATAATTATGAAATATTTATTTGGACCCGTACCGTCAAGACGGTTGGGTTATTCGTTAGGTATAGACCTTGTGCCGCATAAAACATGCACTTTTGACTGTATTTATTGCGAAGTTGGAAAGACGACCAACCTGACAGTAGAGAGGCAGGATTTTAATAATGCGGATGAGATAATCAAGGAGACTGTGGATTTCATTTCCTCTTATACGGGAAGAATTGACTTTATAACCTTTACAGGCTCAGGAGAACCGACTCTCAATATCAAGCTCGGGTACATCGCAAGAGAGATACGAAAGGCAACTAAAATTCCATTGGCTTTAATTACAAATACTGCTCTCTTCAATTTAGAGGAAGTGAGAAAGGATGCGATGGAATTTGATGTTATACTTCCATCTCTTGATTCTGTGACTGAAGAATCCTTTAAAGCTGTGAACAAACCGCACAGATCAATAAACTTGGAATCGGTCATTGAGGGTTTGATGAAATTTGCAGGGGAGTACAAGGGAAAGATACTTCTTGAAATTCTCTTTGTAAAAGGTATGAATGACTCGGACAAAGAGATAATGGCTCTAAGAAGGATTCTCGAAAAGATTCATGTTGACAAAATACAGATAAATACTGTAGTAAGGCCTCCGGCATACTCTTCGGCAAAACCCATCGATGAGGCAGACAGGGAGAGGATAAAAAATCTTCTCGGAGACAAGGTTGAAGTGGAGCTTGCCTTTACTCCCGGAAATGTAAAAAAATCAAATGCAAACGAAGATGATGTGAAGAGACTTTTAATGAGGAGGCCATGCACTTATGAGCAGATTTCCTCAGCTCTCGGGATTTTGTCCGATGAACTTAATTCAATAATAGAAAAACTTGAAATAAACAACAGCATAAGGGTAGAAAAATTCGGTGAAGAATTTTACTACAGCGTGAAAAACGATGAATGAAATTTTGATTCTGGGCTTCATCCTTCTTTTGACAAAGCTCGTAAGCGAGCTGTTTTTGAGGATGAAGCTTCCGACGGTAATCGGAGTGATACTTGCGGGAATAATCTGCGGTCCCCTTCTA
Source organism: bacterium (assembly GCA_050239825.1). Classification (GTDB taxonomy): domain Bacteria; phylum Hydrothermota; class 32-111; order 32-111; family 32-111; genus UBA2202. Next base: position 34,109 of record JBFXGO010000024.1, on the reverse strand, counting down.
AACATAATACATCTTGATGAGAATATCAACTTCCTCTCCGAACTGGGGATACTCTTTCTGATGTTTGTAGCGGGACTTGAAACAGATTTATCGAATATGAAAAAACAGGGAAAGACATCCTTCATAGCCGCCATGATGGGTGTTTTTGTGCCGCTTGGCATGTCATTCATTTTTATGCTGATGGGTATGAGCGCCAAGGCTTCCTATGTGATAGGGCTGACGCTGACCGCAACTTCTGTTTCAATAACCGTTATGACTCTCCTTGAAATAGGAAAGCTCAATACGAGAAGCGGAACAACCATTCTTGGAGCGGCGGTGATAGATGATGTGATTGCCATAATACTTCTTTCTGTATCCTTTGTTTTTCTCTTCCATGCAGGAAATATTTTAATGGTTATCGGCAAGTTTGCGCTTCTTTCGGTTGCAATCATTGCAATATATAAATACATAATAAACAGAGCATTGAGAATATCATCCAAATTCAAAGCTCCGGACACTATAATCGGAATATCAGTAATTTTCATGCTATTTCTTTCATACTTTTCCGAATCAATGGGAGTGGCAGGAATAACCGGAGCGTATGTGGCTGGAGTCTCAATAACCCAGACACATTTCAGCAGAAGGATAACCGAAGGCGTGAACACGATAGTCAACACGCTTTTCATATCAATGTTCTTCTTCGTAGTCGGCCTCAAGACATCTCTAAATTTAGGCGACCTGAACATTCTGTTTACGGTTGTTTTGATAGTCATATCAATTGTAGGAAAAGTCTTAGGTTCCGGAGCCGCCTGTTTTTTCTCAGGCATGACTTTTGAGGAATCTTTCAAAGTCGGAGTCGGTATGATACCGAGAGGAGAGGTGGGTCTTGTAATTGCGTCGATGGCATTTAACAAGAGTTTCATCGACCAGTCAATCTACAACTCCTTTGTCATAATGATACTTCTGACCACATTGATAACGCCTGTATGGCTTAATGTTTTATATAAAAAGAAAAAATAGGAGGATACATGTATCTTCTGATAGTGATATTAAATGATGAAAAGCATTTCGAGGACCTTCTTCAGGCGTATGTTGAAGTGGGTATAAGCGATGCCACGGTGCTTGAAACCCAATCCATAAACAACATGGTAGGCTCTCAGGTTCCTATCTTCGCCGGTCTGAAATACTCTCTCGGCGACTCAAAGCCTTATTCCAAAATGGTCTTCTCAATCGTAAGCGACAAACAGCAGGTTGAATATTTTGTGAAGATTCTTGAGGACATAGGCATTGACGTCAATGAACCCGGAACGATCAAGATAATGACGATAAAGCTTGACGATGTATATGGAAAATCGAAGGAGTTTGACCTTGAATAAAGGCATTCTTCTTCTGCTTCTGTTTCTGCCATCGTTTGTAAACGGGTATGTGGCACAGGAATATATAGATTCAGAGTATATTCTTGATGAGTTCTGTTCGTCATACATAAGAGATGAATTTCACGACTATCTTGCCGGAGATAACAGAGTGATAATTTCAGGCGGATGCTACAATGTGCAACAATTGTCTATGAAATCAATGCTGAAGCTCTCTGTCCCGATTAACTCAGTGATGGATTTCAAACTGAACAATCTGTACTATGATGACCTTGAGTTCAATGAAAAGGTGTTTAATTTCGGACTCTCTTTCCGCATCTCGGATTTTGCCCATCTTGGATTTTTGGCCAATCCGACTTTTTATAAAAAAGAATCCGACATATCCATTCTTGCGGGAATTTCAGGATTCAACACCAAGAATCAGGTTATATTCACATTTGATAATTTTGACAATAACTATTCTCATAAAGACTGGAATGAGCATCTGCCGGAACCGAGGATCTATACAAAACAGCCGTACACTCTGACAGTCGAATCTTCGGGGTATCTCAAAGAACTTGCTTTTTACACAATTTTTGTCAGAAGATTCGATTCTTCCGAGGATCATTTTCAAATTGTTGAAAATACCGATTCATTTATTTATGATTATACCGCCGATTCTGCTCTCATGTATCTTTCAACCGGATACAGGTATGGTAAAAAAATGCCATCAGTTCATCTTGAAGGCGGGTTTGCATTCACATCTCTTATAATGGAAAATGCAATGTCAGATTCATTAAGCAGTATCTTTGAAAATGAGAAAAGATTCAAGTTGTCAGGGTATTTTACTGCGAAGAAAAATCCATTAACGGCAGAAGTTTTCGGCGAATTTTCTTCGCGGGAGATTGATTCTTTGTATGAGAAAAAAGACTGGCTTTTAGGAGCCGGAATTCTCTTCAACTGGCGTTTTATTGACATATCCTTCAAGCAGGTCTTTTCCAATCTTAATTCTTTGATTCTCCCTGATTCTCTCCTAAAAGATTCCCCCCAATCCCGTCTTGTGCTGACAGTGACTTACAAGATTAATGAAAATACCGGATTTACTGCCCGCAAGGGTTTTGAGACAGACAAGAGAGATATTGAAGCGGGAGGAAAATATTTTTTCTATGACAAAGGATACATATTATTCTATATGAATTTCGACAATTTCTTAACAAGGGGGCGGCATGGATAAATTTATAATAAAGGGCGGAGTCAGGCTTAGGGGAGAATTGTCCGCATCAGGCTCCAAAAATGCCGTACTTCCAATCATGGTCGCATCTCTGCTTGCCTGCGGAAAGAGCATTATAAAAAATGTACCCGATGTTGAGGATGTGAGATACATGGTCAAGGTGCTTGAGTTTCTCAAGGCGAAAGTTGAGTTTAAAAATCACACTCTGACCGTAGATGTTCCAGAGAATCTCGGCTATAAAGCCCCATACGACCTTGTGCGAAAGATGCGCGCTTCATACTATGTAATGGGACCTCTTCTCGGAAGGTGCAGGAAGGTGGATGTCTCTCTTCCCGGAGGCTGTGCAATCGGAGAGAGGCCGGTTGACCTTCATATAAAGGGCTTTGAAAATCTCGGATGCAGGATTTCTCTTGAACACGGATACATAAAGGCAAGAACTAAGAAACTCAAGGGCAAGGATATGTTCCTTGAGGGCAACAGGGGCCCTTCCGTGGGCGCTTCGATAAATGTTATGATGGCCGCCTCTCTTGCAGAAGGCAGAACAATAATCCGCGGTGCGGCAACAGAACCTGAAGTCGGCGATGTTGCGCGCTTTCTGAATGCAATGGGCGCAAAAATAACGGGAATAGACACATCGATGCTTGTAATCGATGGTGTAGAGAGTCTCTCTCCTGTTGAATTTTCGGTAATACCCGATAGAATAGAGGGGGCAACTCTTCTGACAGCCGCCGCAATAACCGGAGGCGAACTCTATCTCAAAAACTGCAATCCCAACCACATGGGGGCAGTCCTTGAAAAATTCAGGGAGATAGGACACACCGTGAAGACGGAAAACAAAAATGTTTATATAAAAGCAGGCAGAATGTTGAAACCGGTTGAAATAAATGTTCTTCCATACCCTTTCTTCCCGACCGATATGCAGGCGCAGTTTACATCTCTTCTCTCTTTGGTTGAAGGAATCTCTGTGATTACGGAGAATATATTTGAAAAGAGATACATGCATGTTCCCGAATTGTCAAGAATGGGAGCGGACATATCCGTGGAGGGAAACAAAGCAATCATCAGAGGAGTCAAAAAACTTATGGGAGCTCCGACAATGGCTTCAGACCTCAGAGCATCTGCAGCACTTGTGCTTGCCGCCCTTTCGGCAAAGGGCGAGAGCGAGGTTAAAAGAATTTATCATATTGACAGAGGGTATGAATCGATTGAAAAGAAACTGAGAAAGCTGGGAGCTCAGATAAGGAGAGCGGAAGAATGAATTCAAAAAAAATAGTCTATGTGGGAAATATTCCCATAGGCGGAGGGTTTCCGGTTGTAATTCAGTCAATGACAAATACAGACACATCCGACAGCGCATCTACTCTAAAACAGATAAGACAGCTCTATGAAAGAGGAGCGCAGATTGTAAGAGTCTCCTATCCTGAAATCTCGTGCAAAAACTCTTTCAAAAGGATAATTGAAAACTCCCCATGCCCTATAATTGCAGACATTCATTTTGACTATAGACTCGCAGTCAGCGCTATTGAACTCGGGGCGCATAAGATTCGCATAAATCCCGGGAATATGCCGAAAAACAATCTAAAAGAGATTGTAAGAGCCGCAAAGGAGAGAAATGTTCCCATAAGGATAGGAGTCAACAGCGGTTCTCTCGAAAAGGACCTGCTTAAAAAATACAATCATCCCTCCAAGGAGGCTCTTGCCGAATCTATGAAAAGGTCAGTTGGCTTTTTTGAGGAGCAGGGGTTTGAACAGATTATACTCTCCGTGAAATCATCAGATGTGGTTTCAATGATAGAAGCGAATATGCTGATAAAGAAGTTGTTTGAATATCCGATTCATCTTGGAGTGACTGAGGCGGGCGGTCTTCTCAGAGGAAGCGTCAAAAACTCTATAGGGATCGGCAATCTTCTTATGAATGGGGTGGGAGACACAATCAGGGTCTCTCTCTCGGATTCATCGCTTTATGAAGTTGATGTTGCAAAAATGATTCTTCGTTCAATACACATAAACAGCAATTCGCCAGACATCATATCCTGCCCCACTTGTTCAAGAACTACTTTTGATGTGATAGAAGTGCAGAAGCTTTTAGAGAAAAAACTGGAGAAGAGTTCCAAAAATATCACTGTTGCGGTAATGGGATGCATTGTAAACGGACCCGGCGAGGCAAGGGAGGCTGATTTCGGTATAACAGGCGGAAAAGAGGAATCAATTGTATTCAAAAAGAATAGGATTATCTTCAAGGGAAAGAAAAAAGACGCTCTGAAAGTTCTCTTACAAGAGGTGGATGATTATGGAAAAAAAGATTAAGCTCATTCAAAAAGTATTGAAGGACTATGAGATGCTTCTTATTGACAATCCTCAGGAAGTTTATGACATTCTTAATCTCAAAGTGTCTATGAATATGGGAGAGTATGATGCAAGTATGCTGATAGGAAGAAAAAAAGCATATGTCATCTGCGACCAGCTGCTCTACTCCTCTATTTCAAAAACAAAGGGTGTGATAGCAATAAAGGCTGACTCTTACGAGTATCTTAAAAATAACAGACTCTTTTTAAAAGAGTGGAAGAGTGTGCTTTCAGAAAACAAGATAACAAAACTCGGACTGACAAACATGTCGCTGGATGGGATCTTCAAAGAGGTGTTTACATTTCATTTTATATCCCCTTCAAAGACCCTTGGAAGAATAAAAGAGGAGAGCGAAATAACCAAGATAAAAACTCTTGCGAAGAAGATGAAAAAATTGTTTGAATTCGCAGAAAATTCTCTTGAGGAGGGTATGTCGGATGTCAGATTGAGGAATCTGATTGATGAAGAGATATACTCTCTCTCCTGCGACAGGCGATATCTTCCCACATATATCGGCTTTGATGCAAAATCGATATATCCCACATTAAGCGGGGAGAAGCTGAAGAGCGGAAGCATTGTGCTTATAGATGCCGGTATAATGAACGAAGGAATGGGGCTCTCTTTTTCGTCATCAATCAAATTTAAAGGTCTTTCAAAGGAGAAGGAGAAGATTTTCAGAACAGCAAAGGACGGTTTGGATGTAATTCTCTCTTTTGTGAATGAAAATTCAACGCCATCCGATGCCGACTTTGCATTTAGAGAGTATCTCGCAAGACACAGGATGAAGGACAATTCACTGGAATATGCGGTCTCCTTTTTCGCTCCTGCAGAGACCGGAGAAATAAACTCCGTTACCGAAAAAAGCAGGTTTGCCGCAGGGCAGATTGTAAAGGCAACCTCCTCTGTTTTTATTCCAAATACGAGCGGAGCAAGGTTTGAGGCGATAGTTCTGATAAAAGGAAAATCCAATGAAAAAATTATGTAGCATTTTGATTCTTTTGGTTTTGCTTACATCATGCTCAAGGGAGAATTTCGATTCCCTTATTGAAAAGAAAAGGTATGACGAGGCATTTGAAATGGCTAAGGAGGGGTATGTTTCAACTAAGGATCTCTCTTTTCTCAAAGATGCCCTCTTAACGGCAAACGAGTATCTTGAAGATGCAAAAATTGCTCTGCCGATTCTTGAAAATCATTTTAAATCCTTTAAAAACTACGATTCAATAGAAGACCTTGCGGCTCTTACTTACTACAATTCCGCCCTTTCTTTTTACAGAACAAACAAGTACGATTCTGCTGTGATTCTTGCGGAGAAAGCTTTTTCAATAAAACCAAATTATGCAAAGGCGGTTCTTCTTATAGGCAAATCAAAAGTAAGAAGCGGCGACCTTAAGCAAGGATATTTGGACATAGAAAGAGCTGTATTCGCCGATTCAACTCTCTCTGACGGATATACATTCATGGCGAATATGCGTCTGATTGAAGGAAAAAATGATGAGGCGGAAGAGCTTTATAGGAGAGCCGTGAAGATAAATCCGAATTACTATGAGGGATGGATGAACCTCGGAGAATTTTTGGGAGCGACAAAAAGAGGCAAAGAGAGCAAGGATTGCTATAGGAGCGCGCTTTTGATTGATTCATCGAGAATAGACGCTTATGACAGACTTATCAGTATTTTTACTTCTGAGGACAGAATGGATTCTGTTTTAAAATATATGGATAAATATCAAAAAATCACGGGAATAAATTTAAGGGTCAAATGATTATTCCAATCGGAAATACCGGTTCTGTCAGGCGCCTGCCCTTCGCCACTCTCTCGCTTATTGTTATTATGTGCATTGTCTTTTTTGCAATGCAGTCTTCCGTGAATTCAGGTAATTCAGACCTGTATGGCGCATATAATGATTATATGAATTTTGTTGCTCAAAATATGGAGATGAAGGGGATGGATTCGTTTGATTCCGAAGAACTGGCAATGGAGATGGAGCATCCTTCAGTAGAGGATGGGGATTCTCTCTATCTGTCAATCATCGAAGCAAAAACCGCGTTGGACGAGGCAAGCGCAAGCCACCCATTTTCAAAGCTGGGGGTATCCAAATCCAATCTTTCCGTCTTAACTCTTTTGACATCAATGTTTGTTCATTCGGATATATTTCATCTTGTAGGAAATCTCTGGTTTTTATTTCTTCTCGGTTTCAATATTGAGGATATTTACGGCAGGAGAAATTACTTAATATTTTATCTGCTTTCCGGAATCGTCTCATCCCTGCTCTTTGTTGCATCCTCCTCTGATGCCAACATCTCTTTGATAGGCGCATCCGGAGCAATTTCAGGAGTGATGGGCGCTTTCCTTGTGAAATTATACAGAACAAAGATAAAGTTTTTCTACTGGTTTTTGCCGGTGAAGCCCCTGTTCGGAACATTCTCAATATACGCTGGATTCTGTCTTCCCTTATGGTTCATGCAGCAGATTGTGGAAAGCGCTTCAAATGCAACCTCCGGCATAGCATTTATTGCGCACATAGGAGGTTTTTTATTCGGAGCTGTGACAGCGATTCTTCTGACCGCAACTAAAATAGAGGAGAGGTTCATTTCACCGAAAGTCGAGGAATCCTCCAATCTTCTCGGCATGAACAATGAAGAGCAGAAAGGAGTGGAAGCGTATATGGAAAACGATTTCAAAAAAGCGAAGAGTCTTCTTCTCTCCAATTTTCAGAAGAAGCGCACATTCTCTTCATTTGTTCCGTTATTTGCATCTCTTGCCAAGACAAAAGAAAATGACCTTGCCAGAAAGACCATGGATATATATCTCAATGAGCTGAGATTTAAGAATGAGAGAGGCAAAATAATAGAGATATTTGAAGATGTAAAGGAGGCGGGTGTTTTTGAAACCGCATCAAACACATCAAAGATGATCTTTGCGCGCGCTCTGAAAAGCGGTGGTTTTTTTGAATCAGCAGGTGAAATCATTAAGAATCTCTGCGAGAAAGAGATATACACCGTAACAGGATATAAAGCATTGATTGCGGCTTACGAAGAAAATATTGAATTTGAAGGAATGGATTCACTGGCGGAGGAGTTCGTAAAAAACAGCAATATCGAGATGGAAGATTTGAGGAAAACACTTTCAAGGAGAATGAATGAACAGAGATGATGCTCTCTCTCTTGTGAAAAAGAGAGTTGAAAACAAAAATTTGATAAAGCATATGCTCGCCTGTGAAGCGTGTATGCGCGGAATGGCAAGACGATTCAAAGAGGATGAAGATAGATGGGGAATGGCGGGTCTTCTACATGACCTTGACTATCCGGAGACTGTAAATGACCCTTCGCGCCACGGATTTGTCACAGTGGAGATGCTAAAGGAGATGGGCGTAGAGAAGGATATTCTTGATGCGATTCTGGCGCATCCGGGCCACAAGACTCTTGAGACGCTAATGGAAAAATCTCTGTACTCGGTCGATCCTCTGACAGGGTTAATCGTTGCGGCGGTTCTGATGCATCCGGAGAAGAAGATTTCCTATGCTGACACTAAATTTATAATGAGAAGATTTAAGGAGAGGCGTTTTGCGGCGGGAGCAAACAGAGACCAGATATCGGCAATTTCGAATACCGGAGTAGAGCTTGATGAGTTCATAGGAATCTGTGTTGAATCAATGAAATCAATAGCTGGAGAATTGGGATTATGAGGATTCTCTCAACAACAGAACTCCCGATTGATATAGGCAGTCTTCTGAAAAATTCGGGGATTGAAGTTGAAATAGGCGACGGAGAGATGCTTAAAGGCGAAATAATTGATTCTTTGAAGGATAAGGACGGATTGATTTGCCTGCTTAGGGACAAAATCGACAAGGATGTTATTGATTCGGCGCCCAAACTGAAGATTATAGCAAATTATGCTGTGGGTTACGACAATATCGACATCTCATACGCAAAGACAAAGAATATTGCAGTTACGAATACGCCGGATGTTCTGACTGATGCTACTGCAGACCTTGCATTTGCCCTTCTGATTTCCAGCGCAAGAAGAATTTCTGAGGCTGACAGATATGTCAGGTCCGGAAACTTCAAAGGATGGAGACCTGATGAAATGCTCGGAAGCGACATGAACGGTAAAGTTCTGGGTATATTCGGATTTGGAAGAATCGGACAGGCTGTAGCAAGGAGAGCCTGCGGATTTTCCATGGATGTTATTTACTGCGACCCTGAGGAGAGGCATTCGGAAAAGGCAAAGAGAGTCGATTTTGAGACTCTTCTGAGAGAATCAGATTACATATCCCTGAATGCATCATTGAATCAATCAAACAAACACTCGTTTACGATAAATGAATTTAAAAAAATGAAGAGAAATGCAATAATTGTAAATACTGCCCGAGGGGGCTTAATAAAAGAAAATGACCTAGCGGAAGCCCTTGAGAAGAGAATCATCCGCGGCGCAGGTCTGGATGTTTATGAATTTGAACCGGAGATAAATGCGAGACTTTTGAATCTAAGCAATATTGTCCTTGCGCCTCACATGGGAAGCGCAACTGAAGAGACAAGAAAGCAAATGGCTCTTATATGCATTGAATCGGTAAAGAGCGTACTTGTAGACGGAAGGAGACCTGAAAAATGCGTAAACTGCTTATAGTAACGATTGTTCTGACAGCCTTTCTCTTTTCCCATGCAGACCCGTTCTTCTCGCGAGACAAGGCAGACCATTTCATGACTGCTCTTGTGATGACTCTATCCACATCTCTTGCCGTTACAAATATTATGGATGATGACGAGAGCGAAGCGAAGAGGATAACCGCGGCAGTTGCAATTCCTGTCTTCTTGTCATTTGCCAAGGAGGCTTACGACGGGCTGTCAAAGGAGGGCACTGTTTCATACAAGGACCTTATATACGATTTTGCCGGAATCATACTTGGAATTTTAATAGTGAGGTAAAAATGCTGTTCAAGAAGAAGACAAAGAGTGACGGAAAATTCATGAAAATCGAACTCTCTCCGTCTCAGATGTTTTATACAAATGCTCTCTCAATAGAGGCTCTGGTAAATGTTCTTGAAAGAAAGAATATTCTCAGAAAAGAAGAGGTTCTTGATGAGATAAAAAAACTCGGAGCAGAGAGAAAAAACAAAATGGAGGAATTGAATGAAGATATCAAAAAGAGTTAATTCAATGCAGGAGTCGCCCATAAGGAAGCTACTATCATACTCTGATGATGCAAAGAGCAGAGGGCTCAAAGTCTACCACCTTAATATCGGACAGCCCGACATAGCGACTCCGAGTTTTATCTATGATGCGATAAAAAACTACTCGGAGCATGTGCTTGCATACGGACCTTCTCAGGGGCTCAAAGTGGCGCGCGACACGGTTGCAGAATATCTTAACTCAATGAGATACGATATCGACCAGAAAGATGTCTTTATCACCACAGGCGGTTCAGAGGCTATAATATTTGCGATGATGGTTGTGGCTGATGAAGGGGATGAGATAGTGATACCGGAGCCGTTCTACACGAATTACAACGGATTCGCCACAATGGCAGGTGTAAAAGTCGTTCCTCTGACGACAAAAGTTGAAGATGGTTTTCATCTTCCCGATGAAGTTGAATTCGAAAAGGTTATAACTAAAAAGACAAAGGCGATACTTGTCTGCTCTCCGAACAATCCCACAGGCACAATTTTTACGAGAAAAGAGATGGAGATGGTCGTAAGGGTGGCAAAAAAGCATAATCTATATATACTCTCGGATGAAGTCTACAGAGAATTTGTTTTTGACGGAAAAAAGCACACTTCAATTCTCGAAATAGAGGATGCCAGAGAGATATCCATAATGATGGACTCCATATCAAAGAGATTTTCCGCCTGTGGAGCGAGAATAGGATATCTTGTTTCGAAGAATCCCGAAATAATGAAGGGTGTTCTCAAGCTTGGTCAGGCGAGGCTCTGCCCGCCTACAATCGAGCAGATAGGAATGATAGAAGGATATAAGCACATGAAAACATTTATGGATTCTATGATAAATGAGTATCAAGAAAGAAGAGATGTGGTGTATGAAAATCTGAAGAAAGTAAAAGGCATCTTCACTAGAAAACCAGAGGGCGCATTCTATGTTGTAGTCAAGCTTCCAGTTGATAATGCGGACAATTTTGCAAAATGGATGCTCACTGATTTTCAAATAGATGGCAAGACTGTTATGGTGGCGCCGGCAAACGGATTCTACGCGACAGAAGGAATGGGAATCGACGAAATCAGAATAGCTTATGTGCTTAACAAGACAGACCTGAAAGATGCGATTGAGATTCTTGCCAAGGGAATTGAGGAGTACAACAGGAGGAATATTGGATAAAATATTCCTCGACAACACTATATCATCATACCTGTTGTTTCTGCTTGTTCTCTTTTCAGGGATAATCATCTCATTCGGAATATTCTTTCTCTGTAAAAAATTCAAAGGCAGAATTTTCAGAAGGATGAAATCAATAGGCATCATGCTTGTTGTTTCAATTGCAATTCACATCGGAAGCCAGTTTTTTGACATTTCTACCGATGTTTACCATTTTGTCTTTACCGGCGCAAAGATAATGTATGTATTATCATTCACTTGGTTTTTTATAAAGCTTTCATATATTTTTATTGAGAGAATATACGGAATGAAGCATGTGAAAGAGAGCATTCTTCTTTCAAGACAGGTTGTAAATCTTCTCAAAAAGGTTTCTTTCATCTTCTTTGCAGTTGTAGCCCTTTCAATGGTTCTGAACATAATGGGTTTCAACATATTCTCAATAGTGACAGGTTTGGGCATAGGAGGCCTTGCCGTCGCTCTTGGAGCTCAGGAGATTCTCGCTAATATTTTCGGAGGTATAACAATCTTTATCTCAGGCATAATAAAGCCGGGTGATTTTGTGGAAATTGATTCGCATTCAGGATACATTGATGAAATAGGAATGAGAACAACCAGAATAAAGCGGCTTGACGGAAAAACCATAATAATGCCGAACAATCAGATTGTAAAATCGACAATAATCAATCATTCAAATGAAAGGGGCGTAGTGCAGACATATGTAATACCGCTAAAATATTCTGCATCGGCTGAAAAGGTGAGAAAGGCTTCGGAGCTTGTAAACGGAATTCTTGAACAAAACCAGCTTATAACCGACAAGAAATCAATTTCTGTTGGATTTTACAAATTCGACACATATGCGATGAACCTTTATGTTTCTTTTATGATATCCGATTCAAGCAAGTCGGGAAATATAAAGGAAGATTTCCATTACAGGGTAAAGCAGTCGTTTGATTCTGAAAAGATTGAATTTGCATATCCGACACAGTCGATAGAACTGGTTAATAAAAATAAAGAATAGGAGTAATTATGGACAAAGAGATTTTAAAGAGAGAGGATAAAGAGATCTTTGACGCAATATCAAGCGAGGAGCTTCGGCAGAAAGAGAAGCTCGAGCTTATTGCATCGGAGAATTTCGTATCCGAAAGTGTTCTTGAGGCGCTTGGAAGCATTATGACAAATAAATATGCAGAAGGGTATCCAGCGAAGAGATACTACGGAGGCTGTGAGTTTGTGGATGTGGCGGAGAATCTGGCGCGCGACAGGGCGAAGATGCTGTTCAAGGCAGACCATGCTAATGTACAGCCGCATTGCGGTTCACAGGCGAATATGGTGGCTTACTTTTCATTTTTGAAACCGGGAGAGACATTCTTCGGGCTCGATCTGTCTCATGGCGGGCATCTCACCCACGGACATCCGATAAGCTTTTCCGGAATGCTGTACAAGGCGGTTCACTACGGAGTTGAAAAAGAGACAGAAGTTATTGATTATTCAAGGCTGAAAGAGATGGCAAAGGAGCATAAACCCAAGATGATAATCACCGGAGCCTCAGCGTATCCCCGCACCCTTGATTTTGCAAAGTTCAGAGAGATATGCGATGAAGTCGGCGCGAAGATGGTTGTAGATATTGCCCATATAGCAGGTCTCGTAGCCGCAGGAGTCCACCCTTCTCCTGTTCCATACGCGGATATAGTTACTACAACTACTCATAAGACTCTAAGGGGTCCGCGGGGAGGAATGGTTCTCTGCAAACAGCAGTATTCAGCCGATGTTGACAAAGCTCTCTTTCCCGGAATACAGGGCGGACCGCTGATGCATGTCATTGCCGCCAAAGCAGTTGCATTCAATGAAGCGCTTAAACCCTCATTTGTAGATTATCAGAAGCAGGTCTTAAAGAATGCGCAGGCATTGGCCGACTCTCTCGTGAAGCTTGGATACCGTCTTGTGTCAAATGGCACTGACACTCATCTTATGCTAGTAGATTTGAGGCCAAAAAAGGTTACAGGAAAAGCGGCGGAAAAGGCGTTGGATAAGGCGGGAATTACGGTGAATAAGAACACTATTCCGTTTGACCCTGAGAAGCCTTTTGTCGCGTCGGGAATACGGCTCGGCACCCCTGCAATGACAACAAGAGGAATGAAAGAGAGAGAGATGGAGAAGATAGCTTCATTCATCGACAGAGTTATTGTGAATATCGAAAATGAGCAAGAAATAAATAAAGTCAAAGAGGAAGTGAAGGAATTCACATCATCTTTCAAAATGTTTGCTTGGTAAAAAAAGGAGAAATTATGGCATTAATAAAACCCTTCAGAGGAATAAGACCTGTAAAAGAAAAGGCAAAAGAGGTCTGCGCACCGCCCTATGACACTCTCAGCGTGAAAGAGGCGCGCGAAATGGTAAAGAAGAATAAATATTCATTCCTTCATGTAGAGAAATCCGAGATTGACTGTCCCGACTCATATGATGTGCATGACCAGAGGATATTCGACAAAGGAAGGGAAAATCTGGAAAAGCTCCTTAAAGAGAGAGTGATGTTTCAGGATAAGGATGAATGCTTCTATATTTACAGACAGACGATGGGAAAACACACGCAGACCGGAATTGTTGCGGCGGCTTCCGTCGAGGACTACATAAACGATGTGATAAAGAAGCATGAGAATACGCGTGAGGACAAGGAGATAGAACGCGCAATGCACATTGATACTGTTGATGCGAATACAGGATGCGTATTCCTGACATACAGAAAGAGAGACGATGTAAATGAGATGGTTGAAAGAGCGATAAAAGACAACAATCCCGAGTACGATTTCACTGACGAATTAAATGTGCGCCACATACTGTATGTGGTGAAAGACAAAAAGACTATAGACGCAATAGTGAAAGCGTTTGCAAAGATTGATACTCTCTATGTTGCGGATGGTCATCACCGCTCTGCCGCCGCTACGCGAATAGCGCTTAAGAGACGAAAGGAAGAAAAAGTGAAATCAAAGGATGCCGAATACAACTACTTTCTTTCCGTTATATTTCCGGACGATGAGATGATGATAATGGATTACAACAGGGTTGTTAAGGACCTCAACGGAATGACAAAGGATGTTTTTTTAAGGAAGGTCGAGAAGAACTTCAACGTTACGAGGATAAAGCTGATGCAGAAACCCGTAAAACTGCATGATTTCACAATGTACATAGAAGGTGAATGGTACACAATACGGGCTAAGGACGAGATAATTGACAGGCGCGACTTCATAAAATCCCTCGATGTTTCCATACTTCAGGAGAATATTCTTGACCCACTTCTCGGAATAAAGAATCCGAGAACCGACAAGAGGATAAATTTCATTGGCGGAATAAGAGGAATAGAAGAATTGAAGCGCCTTGTTGATTCAAAAGAGTATAAAATAGCATTTGCGCTCTATCCCACTTCAATGGAACAGCTCATGAATGTCTCTGACACTGGGAAGGTGATGCCGCCTAAATCGACATGGTTTGAACCCAAGCTTAGAAGCGGAATAGTGATACATAAGCTGTCATAAAATGAATATAAAGGGCGGAAGACAAATCCGCCCTTTTTTCGACGATAATGGCCTGTTGAAATGAGACACGATTTAGTGGTAGAATGTGTTAAAAAAGGAGGCAGAAACGGACTACAAGAGACACAAATCGGGATTCAAGGCGAGAGTGGCGCTGGAGGCAATAAGTGAGGTTGATATTAAAAAATATAAAAGAGAGCATCAATCATAAAAATACAAAACTCCATCTGAAGTTTATGGAGGTATTACAAATGTTCAAACAGCTTAACAATAAACACAATCTATCAAAATCTCGTGTCTTGACAGGAGAGCCACTATCGATTATTGACGGAGATGCTTCTCTCTATGATGCGGATGTTTACTTCACTTATATAACAAGAAAATAATCTTTTTGAAGAAAGGCGCCCAATGGACGCCTTTTACTTTTTCATGTAAAACTTTTTTAATTCTTTCGGAAAATGCTCAATAGAGTATCTAAGCATAGTGCGCGGCATTTTCTTGTAATGTTTTTTGAGGAACAATTCCTCCTTATCCTGACCTACTCTCTTTCCTACCTCCCTGAGCATCCATCCCACTGCCTTGTGCATCAGGTCATGCTTGTCTTCAAGAAGCAGTTCCGAAATCTTTAAAGTATCTTCATGCTCTCTGTTTTGTATAAAACGGAAGGTCGATACTATGGAAATTCTTCTCTCCCAGAGGTTCTCCGATTTCGCCAGAGAATAGAGAATATTCCGTTTTCTTTTAAGCAGATGCTCTCCGGCTATCTTGTAGCATGAGCAGTCAACAAGGTCCCAGTTGTTTATTCGTTTTGTATTTCTGAGATAAATTTTATACACATCATCTCTCTCTGATGGGGTCTTCTCATACTTATTAACAAGAATCTGCAATGCTGTGAACCTTACTTCGTGGACTTCGCTCCCAAGAAGCTTCTCGACCGCATCAAGTCCGTCGTTTATATGAGTTGCCGCGATTCTCTTCAATAAAGGTACCTGAATGCCCCAAAAAACACCTCCCTCTCCGTATTCTCCCTTCCCTGTTTTGAAGAATCTTTTGAGTATTATCGCCTTCTCCTCATTTTTGAGAAGCTTGAGCTCCTTAATAACACTGTTTTCACCTCTTTTCATGCCGATATTTTACATCAGAGCCGAAGATAATGCAATACGAAATAACTCGTTGATTTTATATATTATATATGCTATAATACAGCGCTAAAATTTTTATAAGGGGTATGTATGAAAAAAAGCGATGAACTTGTCAAAAAGGGCAAGGAGCTGCTTGACAAAGGGCAATATAAGAAGGCGCTCTTTACTCTGCTTAATGCATTGAAAGACCATTCCGACTGGCCTGACCTGAGAAATTATCTCGGACTCTGCTACAATTTTCTCGGAGACCTCAATGAGGCGGAGAGTGAATTCAAAGAGGCAATAAGGCTGAACGGGGAATACATAGAAGCTCATCTGAATCTTGCTCTTACATACAATGAGATGGGTAAACTTAAGGAGGCGGCAGAAGAGTTTGATTCTGCCTCCAAGCTTGAGAAAAAGAAGGGCAAAAGCGGATATGGCATAAAAGAAAAACTTGTAAAGACGCATATTGACCTTGGTGACATATACTCGGATATAGGAAATTTCTCCGATGCTGTTGAAGCTTATAAGAAGGCAGACAAAATAGCGGAAAACTATGCCGACATAAAAATAAAAATTGCTCGCACATATATGAATGCAAACAAATATGCCAATGCTGTCCTTTATCTTAGAAAAGCTATAGAGCTCAACAAGAATCTTGAAGAGGCGCACTTTCTTCTCGGGCTTGTTTATTACAAAAGCAAGAGGATGACAGATGCAAAGAGGGAGTGGAATGAAGTTTTAAAGATAAATCCGAAAAGCGAAAAAGTCAGACCTTACCTTAATCTGGTAAAATAGAACAAGGAGACATAATGGCAATTTATGAAATAAATCACCCCATGGCTCTTGAAAAACTCACGGTAATGAGGAATAAAGAGACAGCTTCAAATAAATTTTCAAGAAAGCTTGAAGAACTCTCTTTGATGCTTTTTCATGAGGCATCAAAAAATCTTGCGGTAAAGAAAACAAAAATATCGACCCCCTTCTGTGAAATTGAAAGTCCCATACTCAAGAATGAAATTCTGCTTGTTCCGATTCTAAGAGCGGGAATGGGAATGGTGCCTCTTATAAGAAGATTTTATCCCAGAACCCACATCGGCATGATAGGATTGAAGAGAGATGAGCATATTTTGAAGCCTATAACCTACTACATAAACCTTCCAAAGAAGATGGATGAATATGAAATATTCATTCTTGACCCGATGCTGGCGACCGGAGGGTCGATAATAAAGACAGTGGAGATACTTGCAGGGTACAATGTGAAGCCCAGAGCCGCTATAAGCGTGATATCTGCTCCGGAGGGCATAAAGTCAGTGAGGGAAAAGTGCCTGTGGCTGGACATCTATACAGTTGCGATAGACGAAAAACTCAATGAAAACGGATTCATACTCCCCGGACTCGGCGACGCGGGAGACAGGCTCTTCGGAACGGAGGATTAATGGAATACAAAACGACTCTCAATCTGCCAAAAACAGATTTTCCGATGAAGGCGAATCTTCCGGTAATGGAGCTGGAGATACAAAAATACTGGGATGAAATGGATATATACAAAGTTCTTCTTGAAGAGAGAAAGGACAGCGAATTGTATGTGCTTCATGACGGTCCGCCTTATGCAAACGGACATATTCATATTGGAACCGCATTCAATAAGATACTCAAGGATTTCATAATCAAATATAAAAACATACGCGGATACAGAACCCCATACATTCCCGGATGGGATTGCCATGGTATGCCGATAGAGCATAATGTGACAAAGGATTTGGGTCCAAAGATAAAGGAGATATCAAAACTTGAACTGAGAAAAAAATGCAGAGAGTATGCCGACAAATTCGTAAACACGCAGAAGGGCGAGTTCAAGCGTCTTGGAGTATTCGGCGACTGGGAAAATCCATATATCACAATGTCCAATATCTACGAATCGGATATTATAGATAATTTCGGAAAACTGGTTGAGAAGGGATACATATACAGGGGACTGAGGCCGATACATTGGTGCATGAGGTGCCAGACCGCTCTTGCGGGAAACGAAATAGAGTATGAGGATAAAGAATCCCCGTCAGTCTTTGTAAAATTTAAATGGGCTAATGAAAACAAATTCTTTTTAATCTGGACTACCACTCCGTGGACTTTGCCTGCCAATGTCGCGGTTGCGCTTCATCCGGAAGAAACATACATAGAGGTCGAATCTTCATTCGGAAATCTTGTTTTGATGAAGAAGATGCTTGAGTCCGTAAAGACAAAGCTGAATGACTCCGGAATGAAGATAGTAAAGGAGACAAAGGCTTCCGATTATCTCGATAGAATCTATACTCATCCGATAGACAAAAGCAAAAAAGGAAGAGTTATAACAGCGGATTTCGTTACAACGGATACAGGGACAGGAATTGTTCATATCGCTCCGGGACACGGATATGACGACTATCAGGCCGGAATAAAATTCAACCTTGATATAGTTTCTCCGGTTGAAAAAGACGGCACATTTTCTCAGTCTGTCGGAAAATATGCAGGGATAAATGTCTTCAAGGCAAATGCCTTGATAATTGAAGACCTCAAGGCAGAGGGAAGCCTTATATTCGAAGAAAAATTCACTCACTCTTACCCTGTCTGCTGGAGATGCAAAAGCGAGCTGATTTTCCGCGCGACAGAGCAGTGGTTCCTCAATGTTGAGAATGCTGATCTCAGAGAGAGGCTTCTTACGGAAATTGACAACACGAAATGGATTCCGGGATGGTCAAAAGAAAGAATTTACAACATGGTGAAGACGAGACCCGACTGGTGTTTGTCGCGTCAACGCTCATGGGGAGTGCCTCTTCCGGTTTTATACTGCAAAAAGTGCTCAACACCGCATATCAACAAAGCAACCATAGACAAAGTGCGCGACGAAGTTTTAAAATATGGTTCTGATATCTGGTTTGAAAAAGAGGTGAAAGATCTTGTCGGAGAGATAAAATGCGAAAAATGCGGTTCCGGAGAGTTTGAAAAAGAAACAAACATATTTGATGTCTGGTTTGATTCTGCTCTAAGCCATTCGGCAGTTGTAAAAAAACGCCCCGAGCTCCGCTGGCCGGCAGACCTCTACCTTGAAGCTGTTGACCAGCACAGAGGATGGTTCCAGGTCTCTCTCATAGTTTCAACCGCCACAGATGACAGGGCTCCATACAATGAGGTCCTGACTCATGGATTGATTCTTGACAAAAATATGAAGAAGATGTCAAAATCCCTCGGTAATGTCTTCTCTCCTGAAATGATATGCAAAAAGTACGGTGCGGAGATAATTCGGCTTTGGTTTTCATCTATTGATTATACATCTGATGCTCCTTTCGGAGAGGAACTGCTGAAAACATCTCTTGACACTTACTTCAAGATAAGAAACACGATAAGATTCATGCTCGGAAATCTCGGCGAGAATGACCTTTCAAAGATTGAAATTGAAAAAGATAAAATGCACAAACTTGACAGATACATTTTAAGCAGGTATGCGCATACGAGAAAGAGAATACTTGAATACTATGACGGGTATGAGTTCCACAAGGTATTCAGAGAATTCTACAATTTCATAGTTAATGACATGTCTTCATTTTACCTTGATGTTCTAAAGGACAGACTCTACACATATTCAAACAGCTCATCTGAGAGAAAATCTGGATTATATACGGTATATCTCCTGCTTGACGATATGTTGAAGCAGATAGCTCCAATTCTTCCGTTTACTGCGGAGCAGGCGTATATGCATTTTAAAAAGCCGAACAAAAAGAAATCCGTGCACATGGAAGTGGTGAATGAAAGGATGAATTCCTACATCGATGCCGGAATAGAAGATGATTTTGAATTCATTCTTTCGGTTAGAGGAAATGCCCTGATGTCTCTTGAAAAAATGCGCAACAGCGGAATTATCGGAAAGTCTGTTGAAGCAAACATCTGTTTGAATCCTCATAATGAAGAGACAAGGTCTCTGTTTGAGAAATACAAAGACATACTTAGTCAGATTTTCATAGTATCCAATGTGAATATAAACAACGAATCCGGCGAGGAGTTTCAGGACAGGAAACTATCCTACGCATTAAAGGCAGAAAAAGCAGAAGGCGAAAAATGCGCGAGATGCTGGTTGTACCTTGATACGGTCGGGCATGATGCCAAACATCCCCAGCTCTGCGAAAAATGCGCTGAGGCAGTAAAAGCGGAGGTATAAATGGACAAGAAAACAAAAAAGCAGTTTGAGGAACTCCTTAAAAAGTTGAAGCAGGATAAGGAGAAGATTCTTACAGGATATGAAGAGCAGTTGAATTCAAATGACTACAACAATTCGGAGACATCAACCTATCCGTATCACAGCGCCGATATCGGAACAGACGCGGCAATGCTGGAGCGAAATACAATCAATATGAACAAGGTCATGGAAGAGATAAGGGAAATTGATTCAGCGTTGCAGAAGGTGTCGGACAATACCTATGGAGTTTGCGAGCTTTGCGGAGAAGAGATTGTGGAGAAGAGGCTTAAGGCGATTCCTTACGCAAAACTCTGCTTGAAATGTTCGGATAAAATTATAAAAAAATGAAGAAAAAAATTCTTCTCGGTATTCCCGTGGCTTTGACGGTATTGTTTTTTGACCGACTATCCAAAATACTGATTTCAAAAAATATGTTTGAAGGGCAGTCCACAGAAGTTATCGGCAACTTTTTCCGATTCACTTATGTTAGAAATCCGTATGCCGCATTCTCTATTAATTTTGGAGGATACTGGGTAATGATGTTTCTATCGGCTATCGCAGTTATTTTTGTGATAGTATATTTCCAAAAGACAAATTTTTACAAACCTAAGATAATCGGACTCTCTATGATAATCGGCGGGGCTTTCGGAAACGGATTCGACAGATTCAAATACCGGGAAGTGATAGATTTTCTTGATTTTGGCATCGGCAGGCACAGATTTGCGATTTTCAATATTGCAGATACGTCTGTTTTCATCGGAGTCTGTCTTCTAATTCTTTTAATGTACACAGAAAAGGATGAAGCGAAGACCTGAGCTTCTTTTAATTGCGGCACTGGCTCTTCTGCCGGTGCTGATTTCTGCGGGAAAAATAGAATATAAGGCAGAGACGATTATATATGACAATGAAATAAAATCTATACTGCTCTGCGACTCAATAGAGATAAATTCAAAAGACTTTAATCTTTCCGGAGATACGATTCTTATTTCAAAAGAAGAGAAGATGCTTTTTGGAAAGGGGAATATAACCCTAAACATGAATGACTTCAAGATAGTCGGAGATTCCGTAGCATTCAATTATGATACGAAGAAAGGCTCCATTTTTCGCGCTAAAACGAAAATAGACAAGGGGTATCTGACTGGAGAGAGGATATTCGCAGTAAAGGATAATGAATATTTCATTTACAACGGACATTTCACAACATGTTCGTCCGATACTCCGCATTACTCTTTTTATGCTTCCAAGATGCATCTGTACCAGAACGACAGAGTGATAGTGCGTCCCTTTGTGATGTTCGTCAAGAATGTGCCTGTTATGGCGGTTCCATTCTTTGTTTTACCTGTTGCGACAACCAGAAAGAGCGGGTTTCTCATGCCTAAGGCAGGTTACAGCGCATCCGACGGAAAGTATTTAAAAGACATATCCTATTTTTATGCAACAAATGATTTTTCGGATATGACATTTTCTGTCGACCTCTACGAACTTAGGGGCATAGCAGGCAGGTATGAACTCAATGTTCTTGTTTCTCCTCTCTTGTCGCTTGCCCTCAACGGAGAGTACATCAGCGAACTCACGGGAAGGAAGAGGTGGAGCATCAACGGGTCTTACACCCACATGCTTCCGTCTGATATTTCTTTGAAGAGCAGGTGGGATGTCATTTCAGACATCTCGACTGTCACCGACTATACGGATACGACGGCTGTGGTTCTTAAAAGAAATGCCGAATCCTTTTTGTCTTTGTCAAAGGATTTCACTTCATACAGCCTGATTGCGTCAATTTCCAGAAATGAGGATTTTTCGGACAACAGTGTGAGGATGAAGCTTCCATCATACAGCGGTTATACGCGCAAAGTCAATTTTGCGAAAATTAAAAACATCATCCCCGGCGGAATCAATTATTCCCATTCCCATTCATTTGACAACTCCTACTATTCGGATTCAATTTCAGATACAAACAGCATTATTACAGGACTAAACAACAGATTTGACACTTCATACAAAATTTTTAAATATGTGAATCTCAGCCCTTCAGCCTCGCTGAATCATTCAATGAACACCGGCGCAGACATTTCTTCAGTTAATGCATCTGTTTCATCAGGTCTCAATGCACAGGTTTACGGAGTGTCGCTCTTCGGATTTTTGATGTATGAAAAATTCAGGCACACTCTAATTCCCGATATTTCATTTTCGGCGGGAAGAAACTGGATTGGAGAGGCATACTCTGTTTCATTTGATGATTCCTCAACGGATTTTAGGAAGTTGAATTTTTCACTGACCAATCTCTTTGAGGGAAAGCGCGGGGAGTTCAAGGATATTCTTCTGAGAAATTCCTTTACTACAGGCTATAACATGGCAACTGATTCATTTTCGTCTGTCGGAGCGAATTTTCACTTTCTGCCTGATAAACCGGTCAGCTTCATTTTAAACGGAAGCAGAAATCCTTACTCGGAGGAATATAGAATTTCATACACTCTCTCAGCCTCTCTTGACCTTCAAAATCCTCTATCAGAAAAAAAACTTAAAATATCTCTTGGCAATACGACTGAAAAGACGGACTCGGCAGTGACATCCGACAGATTAAGCGGGTCGCTCGGAATGGATATAGGAGAGAATCTTGATTTTACGATGGGCATTCTATACGACATGCTTAACAGGGAAATAATTTCCACTTCAATTGTTATGAACCGCTCAATACACTGCTGGAGAGCCTTGTTCAGAGTTTCAACATACGCATCTGCTTTCAAATATGACTTCTCTCTCTCTCTTATAGATATACCGGAAGTCGCTCTGGATAAGGGCATCTTCGGACCGCTTCTTCCATAAGCCACTGACAGAGCGAATAAAATCAAATACCCCCTTGACAAAACCGCTGATATCCCTTAATATAGAGCTAAATGAAAGACACTCTAACCAAGGAGGTTCAAGAATGAACAAGAAGGACATGATCGAAGTTGTCGCAAAGAATGTCGGCATTTCGAAGAAGCAGGCAAACGATGCAATCGACACAATCTTCAAGGGCATCGAAGGCTCACTGAAGAAGAACAAACCGGTCACACTTGT
This sequence comes from bacterium, assembly GCA_050239825.1. Classification (GTDB taxonomy): domain Bacteria; phylum Hydrothermota; class 32-111; order 32-111; family 32-111; genus UBA2202. The sequence continues at coordinate 10,956 of JBFXGO010000024.1, read as the reverse complement.
CGGCTTCGGCACGTTCTCAGTTAAGAACAGAAAGGCACGCAAGGGAATCAATCCGCAGACAAAGAAAGTCATCAACATCAAAGCGAAAAAGGTTCCTCATTTCAAAGCCGGCGCCAAACTGAAGAACGCAGTAAAGTAAGAGACCTTCTTGACGGTTAGGGGGAAGCTTGCTTCCCCCTTTTTTTTTACTTAAAACCAACAAGGAGCATTGATGACGGAAAATGATTTCAGGTGTATAGCCGAAAGCGTCAAGCTTGGAAAGGATGTCAGGGTTTTTCAATTTACAAATCTCTACGGATGTACAATAGGCGACAATACGAAGGTCGGCGCATTCGTGGAAATTCAGAAGAATGCCGAGATAGGAAAAAACTGCAAAATATCCTCGCATTCATTCATTTGCGAGGGCGTGAAAATAGAAGACAATGTCTTCATAGGGCATGGAGTTATGTTTATCAATGACAAATACCCAAGAGCGACTACAGAGAGCGGGGGGCTACAGACAGAGGCTGATTGGAGCGTAGAGCCGACTCTCATAAAGAGAGGCGCTTCTGTGGGTACCAACTCTGTTGTGCTTTCAAATGTCACCGTGGGAGAGAACAGCATAATAGGCGCCGGTTCAGTTGTCACCAGAGACATCCCCGACAATGTCATAGCGGCAGGAAATCCGTGCAGGGTGTTAAGAAAAATTGAAAAAAAATAATATAAAAATAATACTTGCCTCAGAGTCTCCGAGGCGTATAGAGATGCTTCGTGAAATGGGGATTGACTTTGAGATAAGAAAACATAAACACTCTGAGAAGCATTTTGAAGTGAAGAATCCAATTTCTTTTGTCAAGGTGTGCTCAAAGTATAAGGCTCAGAGCGCTGTTGCGAATAGAGATGAACTTGTAATAGGAGCTGACACGATTGTCTTTGTTGAAGGAAAAATAATAGGCAAACCCTCCTCGAAAAAGTCAGCCAAAGAGATGATAACACTTTTATCCGGAAAGAAACATTCCGTCTATACCGGACTCACTTTAATATGCAACGGAAGAGTTGTGACCGGAGTTCAAAAGACAGATGTGTATTTCAGGGAAATCTGTCCGGCCGAAATAGACGCATACCTTGAAAGCGCAGATTACATGGACAAAGCAGGCGCGTATGCGGTTCAGGAGGAGGCATCTCTTTTTATAGAAAGAATTTCGGGAGACTTCTTCAATGTTGTCGGTTTCCCTGTGCTTTTATTTTCTTTGCTGTTTGAAGAGGCTACAGGAAATGCCCTTTACAAAACCGTGTGGAGAAACAAAAAAAGAAAAAGAGGATGATAAAGAATAAGACGATAATCATTCTTATCCTGTTTCCCGTTTTAATAATAGGATTGGAATTCGACGAGAAGATGCCTGACAATGCCTCCAGCTATGAAACATACCCGTTTTTTATGCATTTATACATTGCGGAGAATCCGATATTTTCGGAAAACAGCCTTCAGTCGGACAAAATTTTTGCATCTGAAAACAGGTGCTTCACCGGGTCGCATTATTCTTTCATGGCTCCTCTTATCCGCTTTGACCCTGTGATTGAAACAGGCTTCGCGAAATTTGAAATTCCACATAAAACATCGTATGACCTGTCGATTATCAGAGACCCTTCATCAACTCGGCTTTACTCTTCTCTTGGCAAGGAAGATTCCATTTCAAGCGTCAGTTCGCTTTCAAGGCTCTACCTTGAGGGTTCGACTCTTATTGAACATGAAACTGATTTTTATCTGGATTACAAAAAATTCATTTTGACAGCGAATGTTCTGCAGAGCAAATTTAAAGTGCTCGCCGGTTACGGAAAAGATGATTGGTCGCTTCATATCGGATATGGAAACCCGGACAGAATTCTCGGAAGAGCATCCTTTGCGAACAGGGGATTTTATTTCTTTTCGGAATGCGGATATAATTATAAAACAAACAGTATTGATGCCATACTCTTTTCGAAATACCACTATTCTTATGAAAGGCTTCATGTGACGCCGCAGATTTTTTATGATTCAGTTCTTGTAGCCCAGATGGGCGTTCTCTATCGACTGCTTCCCTCACTTTCAGTCTATTCCAATTATTCCCGCAGAGAGAGTCTTGATTTCACAGAGGCCGGAGTCAAACTCAATACAGGCAGTTTAAAGACTGACATACTTCCCCTAAGTTATAACGGTGAGATATTCGGGTCGAAAGCTTCTCTGCTGGCTGAATACAAATACCTTATGTTAAATGTAAATGCGGAGTATTTTGATTCTCTGACATTCGGCTGTCTTGCCAAAGCCTCCGTCTCTTTGTTGGGCGGAAATCTCACTCCATCAATAATTGCAGAGTACAAATCAGATGAAGTGCTAGACATCTTCCTCAATCTTAAGCTCATCGATGCAGATATATTCTTCGGCGGTCGTCTCTTCTTAAATTCCAAGGAATATCTGGTAAAAGGAGGTTTGACTTGGCTCTTTGCAGACTGATTTTTTTGCTTATAGTTTTTCAGACATTAAATGCTTTTGATTTCACTCCGGTCAGAATTCAGTATGAGGGGGGAGATTGGTACAATGACAGAGACTGTTTGAAACTTCTTGCAAAGTTTATCAACTCAGAGACGGATCTTAAAATGGACACGAGCGAAATTGTGCTCAAACTCTCCGACAAAAGAATACATGATTATCCGTTTTTATTTATAACAGGCCACGATAAGATAAAATACACTTCCAGAGATATTGAAAATGTAAGGGAGTATATCTATAACGGAGGATTCATATACATTGATGATGATTACGGATTTAACGGCAGCGTGCGCAGTTTCATAAGGGACATTTTCCCCGAGAGGGAACTGGTGAGGCTCCCCGCGCATGAAAAGATATTCTCATCAGTCTATGAATTCAAGAAAATCCCTAAAATTCATGAACACTATGAGGGGGCGCCGGAGGCTTACGGATTGTTTATAAACAAAAAAATAGGAATTTTATACACATATAATACAAATTTTTCAGACGGCTGGGCTACCTATGAAACATACAAGGATCCTGACAGCAGGAGATTGGATGCTTTGAAGATGGGGGTGAACATAATCTACTATGCTTTATTCAAATAGCCTTACTGTATTACTGCAATTTTTATCTCTCTTTGTTTTTATTTTTCTTGAGAAAAAAAATCTGGAAAAGAAATTCTTCACAACCCCCATAATCTATGTTTTATATGATTCATTCATGCATCTCTGTTACTTCATGATAGTGGCTATGCCGCTTCTGAGATTCAAGGAAGAATTTCTTTTTGGCTGTGCTCTTTCCATCCTCATTGACCTTGACCATATAATAGAAGCGAGATCTTTAAAAATCAGCAATCTTCTTTCCCTCGGAAGAAGGCCGTGGACCCACTCCCTCATTTTTGCGCTTTTTGCCACAGCTGTTGTTTTCATTGCCGCAAAAAACAGTCATCTCTCCTTCATAGTATTAATTTCGCTTTTGTCGCATCTGCTCAGAGATCTCTCCGAGGGGAAAACATACATATTCTTTCCCTCAAAGAGATTTTATTCATATGGTTTCAGCTATTATGTCTTGTCATCGGCGGTTCTTGCTCTCGCTGTAAATCTTGCATATTATTTATTTAATTATTGACTTTATTTTCCAATAATATAAAATTACAGTATGAAAGCAAAGCAGATCTTTTTTAAGGCGATGCTGTTTTTATTGCCTGCTCTGGCAATACTTTTTATATTCAGGTTCATACCCATCCTTTATGCATTCAGAATAAGTTTTTACGAATGGGGCATAGCCGGCCCCAAAGCGTTTGTGGGCATTTCAAATTACATAGAGGTATTTAGGGATGCAAAGTTCTGGCAGTCACTTCTCAATACATTCTGGTATGTGGCAACAGTTATGCCGGGAGTTGTCTTTCTTTCTCTCTTCATAGCAATACTGCTCAATCAACAGATAAAAATGAGAGGAACATTCAGAACAATCTATTTTCTTCCCGATGTCACTTCAATAATAGCCATTTCAGTCGTATGGAAGTGGATATACCATCCTCGCATAGGAATAGCAAATTATGTTTTGTCTCTTATAGGAGCCGGTCCGTTCAGATGGCTTGAAGAATCAAGGGGCATTTTCGAAATGATGTTCGGGCAGAATCTTCCTCTTCTGCTTAAAGGTCCGTCTCTTGCTCTTTTCAGTTTGTCTTTGATGACTATATGGAAATCGCTCGGCTATAATGTTCTTATTTACCTTGCCGGCTTGCAGAATATACCCAACCATTACTATGAATCTGCAAAAATAGATGGAGCTTCAAATTGGCAGACATTCAGGCATATTACATGGCCTCTTCTATCTCCCACGACATTCTATATTTTTATAATGACGACAATCACAAGCTTTCAGGTGTTTGCTCCCGTGTGGATGATGACCGGCCCCCCTGCAGGCGGGCCTTTGGGCACTACCAATGTGATCGTCTACTATCTCTACGACATGGCATTCAATTATTCAAAATACGGATATGGCACCGCCATAGCTTTTGTTCTCTTTCTTATAATACTCGCTCTTACTGCCGTTCAGAAAAAATACGGTGAGAGGGGGGTCCACTATGAATAAAGTAAAGAGGCGTCTTCCGATAATTATGACTTATATTATGCTTGTCATCGGCGCATTGACCATACTCTTTCCGTTTTTCTGGATGCTCTCCACATCATTGAAAACGCCAATAGAATCTGTGGAGTTTCCACCGACATTCATTCCGAAAAATCCGCAGTTTTCAAATTACTCGGAGGCATGGAATCAGGTTAATTTTACACGCTATTTTATAAATACCATAATAATAACTGTGTGCGAGCTTGCCGGAGTCTTGTTGACATCGATACTCGCCGCTTATGCATTTGCCAGATTTAATTTCAGGGGAAGGGAATTTGTGTTTACAGCTCTTCTTGGGATAATGATGATTCCCATGCCTGTTTATATTGTTCCCGGCTACATGATGCTACAGCAGTTCGGATGGATTGACACATACTATGCGCAGATTGTGCCTTGGCTGTCCAATGTTTTTGCGATTTTTCTTTTGAGACAACACTTCAAGACAATACCTAATGACCTTTACGATGCGGCTGTGATAGACGGCTATTCGGACCTCGGATTTCTCTTCAAAATAGTGGTGCCTCTTTCGAAACCGGCTCTTGTGACAATTTCGATATTCACGGCTCTTTCATCATGGAATTCATTTATATGGCCTCTGGTAGTTACCAACTCGGACTCTATTCGACCGGTTCAGGTGGGACTTGCATACTTTGTTCAGGAGCAGTCGACAAGCTATACTCTTTTGATGGCGGCTTCCACATTTGTTATTCTTCCTTTAATAATACTTTTCTTCATTGCACAGAAGCAGATTGTTGAGAGCTACTCAAGGAGCGGACTTAAAGATTGAAAAAGAGAGTTATAATACTTTTCATTACTGCAGTTTTTCTGTTCCCTCTATTCACATGGAGAGTGAAGGGAGATACTCCTGCAAATAAAGAGAATAATGACCTTGTGGGAGTGAGATATGTGCTGAAACAAGGGGATACGGTAATAGACATTCTCAGAAAATCGCACATAGAGAGAGCGATAATAGATTCAGTCGTAAAAGTATTTGAAAACAATGTTGACCCTAAAACGATAAAGCCCGGAGAAGAGATATTCATTTTTACTGACAAAAATTTTAATTTTAAAAAACTGGAATACAGGAAGAGTCTGGCGGACATTTACACAATAGAATTTGACGATAAATTCAAATCCCAGAAAAAGGATGTGAAGAAGAGCGTGTCGGTTGCTCTCATAGAAGGAAGTGTAACTTCAAACCTTTATTACACTTTTAAGATGCGGGGAGAGAAGGATGATCTGGCTTCCCGGTTCGCAAAGGTATTTGAATGGCAGTTTGACGCCTACTCGGATATACAGAACAATGACAAATTCACTATCCTTATAGAGAAGATTTTCATGGATGAAAAATTCTACGGATACGGAAAGATACTGTATGCATCTTTTGAAAACAAAGAGAATATGTTTGAAGCATTTTACTATGGGAATGATTCCGCCGGAGGGTACTTTGACGAGAAGGGAAACTCCCTCTCGGGAACCATTATGAAGGCTCCTCTTGCCTTCTATACGAGAATCTCTTCGAAGTTCACAACAAAGAGGTTTCATCCGATATTGAAAAAGTATCTGCCTCATGAGGCAATAGATTATTCGGCACCCAAGGGCACCAGCGTCTTTGCCGCAGGGGATGGAATAGTGATACAAAAAGGTTATAATGCGGTCGGCGGAAGAACTATAAAAATCAAGCATGAAAACGGCTATATAACAGAATACTGTCATCTGAACAAATATGCTCCTTCGGTCAAGGAGGGAAAATTCGTCAGTCAGGGAGAGATAATCGGCACGGTCGGAAGGACGGGCTACGCTACCGGGAATCACCTTCACTATGCGGTCAGCATAAACGGTAAATATATCAATCCCTTAAAGATGAAGTTTGAAACATCCTCATTCATAAAATCGGATATGAAGGAGGAATATCTGCTTTATGTGGACATTGTAAGGTCTTTCATACTCGCGGCAAAATCCATTTTGAATTTTCCGGCGCTATCCTCCAAGAAGGAATTCATATTCAAGTATGCTGAAGATGCGGGATTTGAGGCAAAAAAAACTGTTTTAACTGCCGCAAAAAAATAAGATGAGAAAAATTCTAAATAAAACACAAAGAGAAACAGAAAGCTAATATGGAAAAGATGACGAAAAAGCTGAGAGCATTTCTTGACACAAATCATTCTGTGAAAAATCTCAAAAAAATATCGATAGCTCTTCTCTGCAATTGCGATAACAATTTTTCAGATGGTTTTTTGACATTTATTTCAATGAAACAGCAGAACAAAGAGATAATTGATGCTTTCAAGGAGAATCATTACAATATAATTGCAGGTTCAGACGAGCATCTGAAAAAACTCAGTCCTCTTGAGGTTTTTTTCATTCACAGAACCGATATAATTATAGCTTTCGACGGAGACGACCTTTTCCTTCATGACGAGTATAGGTCTGCATTCAATTCACCGGTTTATTTTCTCGACACTGAAAGCGAAGAGAATCTGTATTCTGTAGATAGAAAGATGAGATATTCGGTAAATGATGTTACGAAGCTTGAGAGAGATGCCGCATTCGAAAATCTGTATAGATTCAGGGGAAAGGAAAGAATAATTTATTTTATTTCGGAAGATACAAAAAGAAGCAGAAAATTTATTGTTGAAGGACTGCCCGTTCTCAATAAAGAGAGAATTCTTATGTTCAACACAAATTACAAGACCCACTACGCGGTGCACAGGGACCTGCTCGGAAGGGAGATAAATCTGAGAATAAGAGGACTGGTAAATGCGAGGATAGTAGAGAGAGAAGATGGGTTGCTTGTCAAAGCGGATATTTACAGGGAAGAGAATGAAGTGAAGAATTCCGTAAGAAGATATCTGAATGATTTTATAAAAAGACGGAATATTGAAGAGAGAGAGGTTATTTTCGAGTTTAAGACTGTTTGAAAATAACAAGGGAGGCGGTATGGTCTGTAAAGAAAAGCTAAAAAGAGAGGGCGTGGCAAGTTTGTCAGATTCGGAACTGCTGGCAGTCATATTGGGCTCATGCGGGAAGAAGAGAGACCTGATATCTATCGCGAATGAATTGGAGGCAAGATTTTCCGATGATTTTTCAAAGATGACATTTGAATCTCTTCGCACAACTGAAGGGCTGGGAGATATACCTGCTATGCGCCTTTCAGCCGCATGCGAGCTTTTTACAAAGAGAAAATGCATTCAGAAAAAAATCACAAATCCGTCTGATGCGGTGAAGCTTGTTGAAAACATAAGAGAGCGCCGTCAGGAGCATTTCATAGTGATTACCTTAAACGGTGCGGGCTGTCTCATACACAAAAGAACGGTCTTTATAGGAACACTCAACAGAAGCCTTGTGCATCCGAGGGAGGTTTTTGCGGATGCCATCTCCGATAGAGCTTCGGGAATTATTTTAATGCACAATCATCCGTCAGGCGACACGGAGCCTTCGAAAGAAGACATTCTTGTAACCGAGAGGCTTCAAGAGGGTGCCAAGATACTCGGGATTGAAATAGTGGACCATATAATCTTTTCCTCCAAGAGCCACTATAGTTTCAAGGAGA
>JBFXGO010000024.1:0-2682 GCA_050239825.1 bacterium | reverse complement strand
GACAAGACAAAGGGCAGACGGATTGAGTGGTTCATGAGCCCTGCATTGGTATGGACATTCGTGCTTCCTCTTTATGGCGGCATAGTCTACATCATGGAGACAACGGGAGGAAAGACCTGGTCTGAAGTCGTTGCAAAAGAAAAATTAGCAAAGTAGTTTGAAAAAAAGGGGAAGCAAAATTCCCCTTTTTTATCTTGACAAATTGGTATTGTGGTATTATAATACCATAAAAGGAGAAAAAATGTCGACAGTAATTCACATATCGGAATCCACATCCCTCGCTCTTCACAGCATCGCTTACATAGCCACAAAGAAGGGTGTTGTTAAAACAAACGAAATATCGGAGATGACAGGCGCTTCAGAGGCGCATCTCTCAAAGGTGCTTCAATGGTTGGTAAAATCACGCCTTATAATATCAAGCCGCGGCCCTCAGGGGGGCTTTATGCTCGCCAAAGACGCATCCAAGATTACCCTGTATGATGTTTTTATTGTCATGGAGGGAGAGCTTGACTCAAAAAAGTGCCCTCTCTCAAGAAAAAAGTGCCCCTTCAACACCTGCATATTCAACGGAGTGGTGACGAAACTGAATAATGAGTTCATAGACTATCTTAAGGCAAATAATATTGAATCATTTATAAAAAGAAATAAAAAAGGAGGATAATATGTTTTGTTACCAGTGCGAACAAACAGCAAAGGAGAGCGGATGCACCGCCTTCGGAGTGTGCGGAAAAGACCCAGAGACATCCGATTTGCAGGATCTGCTTCTCTATTTCACTCAGGGAATAGCAATGTATGAGAACCGGCTGAATAAGATGGGAGTCAGAAATCAGTCAGCCGACAGATTCATTGTAGAGGCTCTCTTCACAACAGTGACCAATGTCAACTTTGACCCGAAGAGAGTTGCGAAGCTCATTGAAGATGCAGACAGGATTAAGGAATCATCAGCTAATGAGTACATCAAGATTTGTAAAGAGAGGGGGGTGGAAGCGGAGAATTTAAAGGGACCTGCAGTTATTAGGGCGGAGAAGGACTATTCAAAGCTTCTTAAACAGGCAGAATCAGTCTCATTCGATAAAGAGATTTTGCGTTTCAAAGAGGACATAGCCGGACTGAGGCATCTGATAATCTACGGACTCAAGGGAACAGCCGCCTATGCAGACCATGCCAGAATTCTCGGAGTAGAGGATGACAAAGTCTATGAGTTTTTCAGTGATGCTTTGAACTCTCTGGCAATGGACCTTGAAAACCAAGGAGAACTCACTGCACTCGCTCTGAAGGTCGGAGAGGTTAATCTCAAAGTTATGGAGATGCTTGATAGGGCAAACACCGGAGCATACGGAAACCCTGTTCCAACAAGAGTAAGAGTGACTCCCAAGAAGGGAAAGGCAATACTCATATCCGGGCATGACCTTAAGGACCTTTACATGCTGTTAAAGCAGACTGAGGGAAAAGGAATAAACATCTACACTCACGGAGAGATGCTTCCCGCACTCGCCTATCCAGAGCTTAAGAAATTCAAACATCTCGCAGGCAACTACGGCTCTGCTTGGCAGAACCAGAGAAATGAATTTGACGATTTCAAGGGCGCGATACTGATGACTACGAACTGCATACAGAAGCCAAAGGATTCATACAAGGGAAGAATCTTCACGACAGGGCTTGTCGCCTGGCCTGATGTCACTCACATAGATGAAAAGAAGGATTTTACTCCTCTGATTGAGGCGGCTCTTGCGGAGGAAGGATTTAAGGAAGACGGAGAAGAGAAGTACATAACCGTAGGTTTTGGACACAATGCGGTTCTCGGAGTAGCGGACAAAGTAATAGACCTTGTAAAGCAGGGAAAGATAAAGCACTTCTTCCTGATAGGCGGATGCGACGGAGCAAAACCGGGAAGAAGCTATTACACGGATTTTGCGCAAAAGCTTCCCAGTGACACGGTTATTCTGACTCTTGCATGCGGCAAGTACAGGTTCAACAAGATGGAATTCGGAGATATTGAGGGAATTCCCCGTCTTCTTGACATAGGCCAATGCAATGATGCCTACTCCGCAATCAAGATAGCGGTTGCACTTGCGGATGCATTCAAAACTGATGTGAATTCTCTTCCGCTTTCTATAATACTATCATGGTATGAACAGAAGGCTGTCTGCATACTTCTCACTCTTCTTCACCTCGGAATAAAAAACATAAGGCTGGGACCCACAATGCCGGCATTTGTGAAACCGTCAGTTTATAAGGTGTTGAAGGATAATTTCAATCTTATACCGATTACCACTGCAGAAGAGGACATCAAGGCAATCCTCGGTAAATAATTTCAATTCACTGTAGAGACAAGGCATTGCCTTGTCTCTGTAAAAGCTCAATATCATTTTCTGTAGAGATGTTGCATTGCAACGTCTCTACAACCCGATACAATTATCAATTGATTTTTAGCACCTGAATAGGTATAATATAGGCAGACAAAAAGGAGGAAATGCTGAAAATGTACATAGTATTAATTCTGTTCATCTCACTTAACATTTTTTCAAATACATATAATTATAATTTTTTTACGGAAGAGAATTTACTGGTAAAAGAAGAGAGGGAATTGACGGGATACTATCAGGCAAATTGGACTGATGACAGTCTAAATATTCGGAATGATCTGACGACGCATAGTGTGAAGATAGATAAAGGGATAAA
>JBFXGO010000061.1:0-7957 GCA_050239825.1 bacterium | reverse complement strand
TTTTAAATAAAGTCAATAGGGGGGGAATGATAGGCTGTCGAGTTTGTAGTTGGCTTAATGGAAAATGCAAAAAGTGTAAATGTGAGACTTGTCAAGGAAGTTGTGTAAAGAGGGATTAGTATTCATAGGGAAGTTCTCCAAAGAGATTAACGAAGGATTGGCGGAGGTAATATAATTTAGCAATGATTTTAGGATAACCGTTTTTCCATTTAGGTAACATATTCAGGTAACGGATATAAATATTAATGAAAAGGATATCTTCGGATTGGAAGAAGCCGCCCCTTTGCTATCGAATGTGTTCGAGGGAGAAGTTTTTTCTTGCATTTCTGAGGAGATGAACCAAACACAACTGTCTTTTGGCATTAGGGTACATTATTCGGTTCAATGTCTCCTTTTCATTAATCTTATTATATGCCACTCCTAATATTTTTACACAACTTTTATTATACTCCCGAGATTATTTTAATGATTTAAAAGGTCTTACCCCTTTGAATATGGCTGTTCTGATATCAGAGGGCGGACTAACAAGAACATTTAAAGACGAAGGGCATTTTGCGAGTTATTGCGGACAAGCGCCGAGACAATACCAATCGGCCAGCATGAATAAGTTCATATCAAGTCCCAACTATAACAGATATATGGCAAAGACTATGCACTTCCTTGCCTGTCAGAATGTCTTAAAGAGCGGAAGCTTTCATGATGATTACATCGAAGCTAAAAAACATTACAGCAGAAAACTGAGAGCCCTTAAGAAAATTAAAAGGCATATATGCAGAATGCTCTTTTACAAATTGATGACCTATAGGTTACATTTAATATCTGTTAAAAATATAAAAACTATAAAAGGAAAACCGTGCGTCGCTTAAAAGTATTGACAAAACCTATCGTCCCTAAATTTCTTTTGCATTTTACCAGCTCACCAGCTTACTATCGCACTATAGTACTATTTTCAGTCCTCCTGAATGCCTCTTTGCTTATGACTACAATGAAGGAACTATCATATCAGTCATCATTTGATGGTTGACAATTAAAAGAAATAAACGGTTGACAATCAGGTTGACAATTGTTATAATAATAATTATGAATACTGAAGAAAAGATAATTGACTTTATCAAACGCAGAGAACAATTTACATCCTGTGAATTGCAATCAAAGTTCAACATTTCAAGGGCGATGGTTCACAAGTACATGAAGAAACTGATAAGCTCCGGTTTGATAAAAAAAGTAAATACAACACGCAGCAGTTACTATATCAAAGCAGGAAAAGCCCCTGAAAGAGCCGCCTATGTTTTTAGGTTATCTGTAAAAAAAGATAATGACGAGAGCGCAGTATTCCAAAAAATATCAGGAATTGCAGGGCTGAAAAATATTTTTAACAAGCAATCCTACGAATCGGCGAATTACATAGTAACTGAAATGATAAACAATGTGCTTGACCACTCAAAATCAAGAGGATACAAAGTGAAGCTCTCAATAGACTCATATTCAGTAAATTGGGAGATATCCGATTCAGGTATAGGCGTCTTTAATTCCATCAGACAAAAATTTGGCCTTTCCTCAGATGAAGATGCTGCAATACTTCTTCTGAAAGGGAAGGCGACAACATATCCGGAGAAACATACAGGGGAAGGAATATTCTTTTCAATGAAACTTGCAGATGTTTATTTTATTTCATCCGGCAAATTGAGATTAGGCCATTATTCCAGGGAAAATCCGGTTATGGGTAAAGTGCGTCTGACAAGAGGCGCAAAAGTGTCATTCTCTTTGGCGAGGAACGGTAAAACTAAACTGCAGGATATCTTTGACAAATATGCGGGAGAGGAATTCGACTACAGGTTTGAAAAAACGAAGGTGACAATGGGTCTTGGTAAGAGCTTTGCAACTCTAATTTCAAGGTCAGAGGCTAAACGCCTACTTGCAGGAGCGGAAAAATTCAAGGTGATAGAACTTGATTTTAAAGGCATAAGAGAAATAGGGCAGGGATTTGCGCACGAGATATTCGTAAATTTTAAAAGGAATCATCAGGATATTCAACTTCTAATTATAAACGCCAATGTCGCTGTCAGGAAGATGATACAGCATGTTTCTGCAGAAGATTCGATTGACAATTAAAAGAAAAAAACGGTTGACAATCAGGTTGACAATTTCACCTTGTCATTACGAGCGAAGCAATCTCTTTGCTTCTTTAATATTTCTATTGTTTGCTCATGGCTCAAAGCACACGGCTCAATGCCTTTTCTTCAAACTCGCAACTACCATTCCGTCATGCTGAAGTCCGTAGTATTTATTTCTATCCTGAAGAATCTATCATTAAAAAATACAGCTTTTTGAAACCACCGTCCCTAAAAATATCTATTGAATTTATAATGAATTATGATAAAATAATACGAGTTTAAGACAAAAGGATGGAAACAACAGCGCAACTGTTTCGCAAAAAAATATGAGAGTAAATATTATGAAACCAACAAAAACCAAACAAATATCCAAAGAATTAATAAATATGGATGACATAAAGAACCGAATCTTCACTCTCCGAGGATTGCAGGTAATGTTGGATAAAGATTTGGCTGTTTTGTATGGAGTTAAACCTATAAGGTTGAGGGAGCAGGTAAAGAGAAACATGAAAAGATTTCCGAAAGATTTTATGTTTCAATTGACAGTTGAAGAAATTGGCTTCATGCTATCGCAAAATGCGATACCGTTTATCATTATGGAGCATCGCTTAAAGATGCAGGCAAGAAGTGGTTTGCCTTTTCCAAAATGGACATAAGCGCAATAGAACTTTTAAATAATCTTCCGAAGTCATAAGACCTGAAAGTTAGAGAACGGGGCAGGTGAAGACCGAAAATTATAGTTTGGGCGAAAGCTCAGAACTCTGTGGTCACATCCTGCCCCCTTTTTATCGTCATGCTGAACTACGCACTGCTTATCTCTACAGTGAAGCATCTGTCAAAAAATGCAGCTTTTTGCAACCACCGTCCCCCCTAGTTCAAAAAGAATTTATATTTGATGGTGGATTCAAAATCAAATTTGATTATCTAAATACTTTAACTGCAACAAATATCAATCAAATGGTAGATTCACTACGAAAAGACTTAACTTTAGTAAGGAATGCCATAGTCCATATTAGAGAAAAAAGGCAAAACTGTGGAATAGTTAATAATGAAATTAATAATAATTCAATATATCCTATTTACTGCATTTTAAAACGAGTAGTAGAATTTGTCATGATAAACCACGAATCATTGGATTGAAGCTTCACGAAAAGAAAGATTGAGACCTGAAAATAAAGGTTCCGGTGTTTGAAATGGTGTATTCAAGATTATATTGAAAGGAGAAATGTTGACAAAGGAAGATTGAAGGGGTAGAATAAAGATAATTAGGAGGTAAAGATGAAAAAAATAGGTCTCTTGGTAATTTCACTAATAGGCATGATTTTATTATCTGCTACTTTCAATAATTTCTATCAAACATCAATTGACACGAGCTATCAGGATAGTCTCAATATAAATACCATTTTTAGTATGTACAGCGGAAGGGTGCGTGAAATGGTGATACAAGATTCATTTGCTTTTGTGACAAGCGGATATTCACTTATTATCTATAAGATGGGAAGTGACAGCTTGCTCGATTATGTAAGCAGAGTCTCTCTCCCAAGCTACACATATTCTCTCTTTGCAACAGACACTCTTGTTTATGTTGTCTGTTCTCATAATCTCATCTCTGTTTCGATCAGCAATATTGAGCAACCTAAAGTGATTGATGCTTTTGAAAGTGCTGTCTGGAATGATTATAGTAGAATAGTTGTGAAAGATTCAATTATGTATGCTATTAGAAATACGAGTTTATTATCAATAAATATAAAAGACTTGTCCGCACCTCAATATATTTCCGAGTTAAATTATGATTGTTTGTTAAGTGATTTGCTTTTAACGGATAGTCTTATTTATATAGCGGCAACAGACAATGGATTCAGATGCATTGCAATTGATGATTCTTTCAATTTATCCGATATAGGCAGTTGGTCGGGACCATTTCCGATTTACAAAATTCAAATTAGAGATTCTATTGCATATTTAACAGACAATGGTTGCGGTTTTTGGCTGGTTAATATCAAGAACCCATTATCTATGCAACAAATTAACTACACCTATTTAACATGGACTGCAGCCGAGTTGGCATTATATGATGATTATGCATTTATATCAATGCTGAGCGAAGGTTTTTGTGCTATAGATATTAGTGACCCGATGGATCTTAATAATTGCTACCACTTCACAACTTCTGATTTGGGTGTCAATATTGGAGTTATTGATTCATTGGTGATAGTTGCAGATAACGAAGGTGTAACAGTCTTTGATGTTAATTCTGATTCGCTTCTTTCCAGACTTGATATGTTGGAAGATCCGTCAAAAGTGAAATTGAATAAGGATTATGCATTTCTTTATTGCAGAAATAGAACAATGAAAATACTTGATGTTGGGGACCCATATAATCCTATAATATGCTCTAACTATGCGTTGCCAGATGGGATTGTTGATTATTGCATAGACAGTAATATGCTGTATTTAATAACCTCGGAAATTACTGATAAACTCATTATTATTGATGTGAGTGACCCTTTTAATCCGCTTCAGTTGTCAGTTTTTGATTCTCTTAATCTTCCTACAAAAATTTGTGTTGACGGAGGCAATCTGTATTTGGTAAACAATAGAGGACTAACAATTTTTGATGTGACAGATCCGTTCAATCCGTATATTCTTGGGCAGGAAATATTTATATGCTATCCTGTCGATATGGAAGTAAACGGAGATTATGTGATTATATCCGATAATGCTTTTGGAATAAATATATATGATATAAGTGATCCTTCAAATCCAATTTACAGCGGTCATTTCAACAAATATTTATCAGAAAATATTTTTGTTAGCGATAAATACATTTATATTCTTGATGCAGATTCAACTTTGACAATTGCCAATTGGGAGAATCTTGATTCAATATATCAGAAGAACAGTTATAAGTTAAACTATAGAATGAATGATTTATCAGTTGAAAATGGCAGGTTGTTTATAAATGCATACGAAAGCGGTTTGAGAGTCTTTGATTTAGGTGACTTTTCAAATATTCAGGAAATTGGATTTTATGATACTCCCGGAATTTGCGTGACTGCTGCTACAAAAGGAGATTATATATATTTACCCGATTATTATACCTTCTATATTGCAAAATTAAATTATACAGGTCTTTTATCTGATACAATACCTGAAAGAGAAAAAAATATTGAACTTGTAATTTCAAAAAATATTCTTTCTATAACAACAAATAATGAAAAGTCATCAATAACAATTATTGATAAAACAGGCAGGGCAGTGTTGAATAAGCGCTTTAAATCATGTGGTAAGAATGATATTAATATAGATGGCTTAAATAACGGAATATATTTTATAATTGTAAAAGATGGGGATATAAGATACTCAAGAAAATTTGTAAGACTTAGATAATCGGAGCAATTAGAAAACCGACGGGGATGCCGGTGGGGGCGGTGCATGACATTTTGACAAATTAAGACAATCACGAGTCCAACATCACTGGTCAAAAAGACGCCGTGAGCCATGTGCCTTGAGCCGGGGGCAAGAAAAGGCAGTTAATAGTTTATAGTTAATAGTTGAGAGTTAAGAGTCAACAAGACGCCGTGAATCATGTGCCTTGTGCCGTGAGGAAGATAAAAAGACTAAGAAGAAACAAAAGAAAGATTCTGATAAAAGGAGAAATGTTGACAAAATGGATTGGGGAGATGAAAACATCATCTCGACAGAATAACCTAAATGGAGTAAACTCCATTTAAGTTGAACTAAAAGGAGTGGTGATAAAAGTGAAGTTTTATGACAGAATGATGAAAATCAAATTGCCGAAGAGCCAATCCGGTTTTTTGTGGGGTCCGAGAAAAGTAGGAAAGAGCACTTTCCTAAAAGATAAATTTCCGGATAGCATTGTTTTTGATTTTCTCAACACAGAATTGTTTTTGCGTCTTTCTAAAAATCCATCGCTTATAAGACAGATGCTTGAAGCAGAAGACAAAGAGCGATTGAGCAGACCGATAATTTTGGACGAAGTGCAGAAAATACCCGCCATTCTTGATGAGATTCACTGGCTAATAGAAAATAAAAAATATCGGTTCATACTTTGCGGTTCAAGCGCCCGCAAGCTAAGAAGAGGACATGTGAATCTTTTAGGCGGGAGAGCCTGGAGGTATCAAATGCTTCCACTGACATCCCGTGAAATAGGGGAAATGGATTTGCTTAAAGCGCTTAATCAGGGTTTGATTCCTTCGCATTACCTGCAGAGCGGAGAAAACTCCAACAAGAGTTTGAATGCTTATGTGAATGATTACCTTCAGCAGGAGGTATTCGCCGAGGGATTAACCCGAAACATTCCGGCATTCTCGAGGTTCATAGAAGCATTCGGGTATGCGCACGGAGAACTGACAAATTATGCCGATGTGGCAAGAGATTGTGGAGTAGATTCAAAGACGGTCAAGGAATATTACCAGATACTCGTTGACACAATGATGGCAGTCAGAATAGATCCCTTCAAAAAACGGCAATCAAGGCAGATTATCACAAAAGCGGCGAAATATTATCTTTTCGATGTTGGTGTTGCAGGGCGCATCATCGGAAGAAAAATTGAGCATGAAAGAGGAAGCGAGTTCGGGAAAGCTTTTGAACATTTTATTCTTATGGAGATTCTGGCGTACAGGGAATACAACGGAAAGAATTTTAAAATAAATTTTTGGAGGACTAAAAACGGGATTGAGGTTGATTTCATCCTGGGAGACGGGAAGGTTGCAATCGACGTGAAGAGCGCATCAAGAGTTGATGCAACTGATTTAAAAGGAATGAAAATATACATGGAGAATCTGAATCCGGAAAAAGCTGTTGTTGTGTGCAATGAACAAAGAAAGAGAATAGCTGATGAAATAGAGATTACTCCTTGGAATGAGTTTCTTGATTCACTCTGGAGCGGAAAGATAATCTGACTTTAATAGGCGGGGACGGTGGTTTCAAAAAGCTGGGTTTTTCAAACATCAAAATTATAAGTAATCAAGAAATATTAGGGGCTGCACGCGGGCATAGCGTCGGCTCACACACTCCGCTTCGCCGCTTAATCAAGATGGTTTAGCGGAGCAAGGGGTCGCCCACTTGATGGGCGTCTGCGCGGAGCGTCCTCGCCGACTTTAAGCTTACGTGTTTCAATAAGAACCTGTTATGGGGACACACCGTAGGAATGTCCCCAAACATTGAATAGCAGTGCGGAGATGCACTGGAATTTTTCCTCGGAGTTGTAAAGGCAAGTCATTTACTCATCTCCCCGTATTGTATTTAAACTCGCAACCCGTAACCCGTAACTCGAAACTGAATTAACTTTTATTATTGAAGGCTGATTATGTGGCTGTTTAAGATAAAAGCCCTGTTTTTCGGAGATATAGAACAACTGAAATAACGGTTAATGAGGGGAGTATATAGTATATTCACAGAATAAAAAAAGAAAGTAGTTGAAATGTTCTTTACATAGAAGAAAAAATGAGTTATTATAAATACATGGATATGATAAATTTTAAGAAAAAAAATGACTTAAAGAGAGAAAAAAGAAAAGAAATAATAAAAAAGCGAATACTGAAATTATATAATATTGACAAGAAACGGTTGTCGGCGAAAACCATTATGTACTCAGACAGGGCATTTATGGGCAGGGCGGAGAGACTCTTTGGTTCGTGGCAGAAGGCGGTGGAATACTCCGGAATTGATTATGACAAAATAAGAAAAACCAAAAAATGGTCGAAGACGAGAATTATTGAAGAGATAAAAATGAGGTGGAAGAGGGGGGAACCCCTTAATGCTTCTACAGTGAAAAGAGATTACAATGCCTTAATTTGCGCAGGCTGTAAATATTTTGG
>JBFXGO010000060.1:0-8090 GCA_050239825.1 bacterium | reverse complement strand
GCGCGGAGCGTCCTCGCCGACTTGTAGCTTTCACTTTCAATAAGTTAATTAATTGCCTGAATCTTCACAAAGCATTGGTTTGGGTGTAATGTGCGCGAACGCACATGATAGACACCTCGGGTTGCACCAGAACTTTGTGAAGATTGCTGAAAAGAATAAATATTACTCATCTCCCCGTATTAAGCTCATGGCACACGGCTCAAGGCTGACTTGGTGGCTACACGCGTGTGTAGCGTCGGCTCACACACTCCGCTTCGCCGCTTAATCAAGATGGGTTAGCGGAGCAAGGGGAGAACCACTTGATGGGCGTCTGCGCGGAGCGTCCTCGCCGACTTGTAGCTTTCACTTTCAATAAGTTAATTAATTGCCTGAATCTTCACAAAGCATTGGCTGGGGTGTAATGTGCGCGAGCACACATGATAGATGCCTCGGGTTGCACCAGAACTTTGTGAAGATTACTGAAAAGAATAAATATTAATCAACTCCCCGCATTAAGCTCAAGGAACATGGCTCACGGCTCAGGCTGATTTGGGGGCTGTACGCGGGTCAGGCACTCATTCGCAATGACCAACAAAAAGAAAGACGAAGGCGCTGCGGTAGAATGATTGTGAAGGATTGACGGCTTGAATATGTGGGAAAATATGATATAATTTAATTATGGAAAAAATAGTGAAAATTCTCAAACAAGAAGATGAGGCAATATACAACAGAAGTATATGGCATAGAATGTCTCCGGAAGATAGATTGCGCATTGTTGATGAATTGAGAAATGATCATAATAGGATGTTTTTAAAAGAAGATGAACAAGGATTTAAAAGAGTTTTTAAAAAGTTTCAACGAACAAAAAGTTGAATACATGATTGTGGGAGGAATTGCTGTAGCGTATTACGGATATCCCCGATATACCGGCGACATAGATGTTTGGGTGAAAAAATCACAGGAAAATGCTAAAAAGATAATTTCAGCCGTGAACAGTTTCGGTTATTCAGGTCTTGATTTGTCTGTAGAAGAGCTGACCGAAGACAATATGGTTTTTCAGTTCGGAGTTGAACCGAACAGAATTGATGTGATTACCGATGCAGACGGACTCACTTATGATGAAGCAGAGAAAAATAAAAAGAAGGTTATGATTGATGATGTTGAAATATTCATGATTTCGCTTGGTGACCTGAAGAAGAATAAGACAGCATCCGGAAGACACAAAGATCTTGAAGATTTAGAAAATCTTCCGTAGAAATATTAGGGACAGTGGTTTCAAAAAGCTGGGTTTTTCAAACATCAAAATTATGAGTAATCAAGAAATATTAGGGGCTGATGGCGGGTGTAGCGTCGGCTCACACACTCCGCTTCGCCGCTTTATCAAAAGCTATCCCTAGTCTAATATCACTGGTCACTAATCAAGAAATATAGGGGGGCTGAACGCGGGTGTAGCGTCGGCTCACACACTCCGCTTCGCCGCTTAATCAAGATGGTTTAGCGGAGCAAGGGGACAACCACTTGATGGGCGTCTGCGCGGAGCGTCCTCGCCGACTTGTAGCTTTCACTTTCAATAAGAATTGACTTGCTTGTCCTCGGAAAAACATTGAATAGCAGTGCGGAGATGCACTGGAATTTTTCCTCGGAACTGTAAAGGCAAGTTATTTACTCAGCTCCCCGCATTAAGCTCATGGCACATGGCTCACGGCTAAAGGCTGACTTGGTGGCTGCACGCGGGTGTAGCGTCGGCTCGCACACTCCGCTTCGCCGCTTTATCAAGATGGGTTAGCGGAGCAAGGTGAGAACCACTTGATGGGCGTCTGCGCAGAGCGTCCTCGCCGACTTGTAGCTTACACTCTCAATAAGTTAATTAATTGTTTGAATCTTCTAAAACCATTGCCGAGGGTGTAATGGACGCGAACGTCCATGATAGAAAAAACGGGTTGCACCAGAAGTTTTAGAAGATTATTGTAAAGAATAAATATTAATCAGCAGTATATTGAGTGTTAACTGTACTGCAATTTTTCCTCGGAACTGTAAAGGCAAGTCATTTATTCAAGAGAAAGAGAGAATGTCAGAATTTTTTCATATAGACATGGCAGTAGGGTTTTTTGCCGTTCTGCACATAGTAATCCTGATGGTAATCCTCTGCAATGTAAAACTTTGAGTATGGCAGAACTTTTGTAACCACATTGTATCCTTTATTTTTAAGTATGTCTATGAGTTTTTCTGCTGTCTGCTTCTCACTCTCATCAGAGTAAAAAACAACCGATTTGTATTGCTCACCTATATCGGGCCCTTGTCCGTTTGCCTGTGTCGGGTCATGAATTTCAAAGAAGAGTTTTGAGAGCTCTTCATAGGATATTTTATCAGGGTTGTATGTCACTTCAACTGTCTCGAGATGTTCTGTAGCGCCGGTGCAAACTTCTTTGTAAGTGGGATTCTCCTTCTTGCCTCCCATATAGCCGGAAACAGCTGAGACCACTCCATCAGTCTTCTCAAAAAAGTATTCAACCCCCCAGAAGCATCCGCCGGCATAGTATGCCTTCTTTTCCACTATTTCCTCCTTCTTTGGAACAAAGATTAGAGATATTGAGTTAACGCAGTGTCTGATATTTTTATCCGTGTATCCTTCACCTTCAAAAACATGGCCGAGATGGGCTCCGCAATTGGCACATTGAATTTCGATTCTCACTCCATCAGCATCCGGAATTCTTTTGACAGCGCCATCAATTTCGTCATCAAAACTGGGCCAGCCGCATGTAGATTTGAATTTTGATGTTGATAAGTAAAGCAAAGAACCGCATTGTCTGCATTTATATGCGCCCTCTTCAAACAAATTGTTATACTCGCCGGTAAAGGGCATCTCTGTGCCTTTATTGAGAATCACTCTTTTCTCTTCAGAGGTTAATTCTCTGTATTTTTTTGAGTTGTCATTCATACTTTTCGCCTCCTTGCAGGAAAACAAAGTCAATGTGAGGGAGATGTAAATCAAAAATAGAATTTTTCTGTTCATTGTTCTAATATAAATGGTTTTCAGAGATTGTCAAGGCGGGCGCAGCTATGATAGTGGCTTGACTTTTTTAATGAATATTACATAATTACTAAATAAATGTGTTGTATTCGGGAGAAAGAGAAAGCAAAAAGGAGGAGAGATGAATCAATTTTCAGATTACTTCCGCTTCAAATCAACCAACGAACTGAAAAATGATTATTATCGCACATTAATTCCTTTTTTATTGGAGATATTGGAGAGGAAAAAGCGCTGCAGGGTAGGTGAACTGCCGGAAGCTCTTGAGAAGAAATATAAACTCGCAATCTCCCGCGATGTGCTTGATGCAGTAATCAAAATGATGGCAAAGAAGAAATATATTGAGAAGGACGGAGGGTATATTGAATCAACTCACAGAGGAAGAGCGGAGAGGGCGAAGATAAGAAATGATAGCAGTGAAGAAGAGCTTGAGGCAGAGAAGTATGAGAAAAAGATAGAAAAGATGAAGAATGATGAGATAAAGATGCTGGTAAAGCATGCTCAATCCGTATCAAGCATTATTGTGTTTATTGTTACCGGAGTTGTTGTAATTATACTGTTCATTAAATATCCTAAAGATTACCAAAAACTGATTACATTTGTCACTGCAACGGCTTTTTCGCTTGGGGCGACAAAGATCAATTTTGGGGATGTGTTTAAGCCGAGGATAGTGAGGAAGGTGAATGAAAGGTATGCGGAATACTATAAGAGGGTTGAATGATTCTGCAGCTTATTATTGAATAACGGATCCACTATCGTCTGCTTAAGATTTGTTTATGGAATATTTTTCATTGCTCTGCATTTTTATTTGATGCATATCATACAAACGATGAAGTGATAAAAGCCACGAGAGTGTTGATTCTGCGCCTTCATTGAGATTTACTCCGAGCGAATGTATTCCATCTCGGCAACCTCCGCTGTTAAAATCATAAACATTTTCATTTACATCATTGTTTCCTAAAAACCAATCAATGCCGAGTTCGATAATTTCTTCATAGTATTTATCCATAGAATATTTGAATCCCACATAAGCGGCATCTACAATGGCTGCTATTTCCACAGGTTGTTGATCGAATTTTGCCTTCTCACCGCCTCTCTTCATCCACCCCTTGTTTCCAATTAGAGAGAGTCTGTTATTTGTTTTATCGGTTTGTATGTCTATCAACCACTTAAAAGTATTTTTGGCAAGAGTTACTGTTTTTTTCTCGTCAAAAAAACCGCCATATGAAAAAAGAGCTTGAGGAATTCTTGCATTCTCGTAGGAAAGTATGTCTTCAAGCCACAGCCAATCTTTATCCCTATTGCTTAACAATTGGTCGGAGAGCCTCTTTGTCAATATTGCGGAGATGTTTTTGACTTCAAGGTCGCCAGGATATACTGAAAGATAAAAAATAGACCCTATAACGACAAAAGCCCATGCTCGCGGAGATGTGAAGTGCATGACATTGGAAATTACTTTTTTAAAAAGATTTACGGATAGTATGTGGATTGAATTGTTAGGCGAATGCTTGAGGCAGTATCCTAGTGACCAAATCATTCTGCCGGCTGTATCTTCTGATATCTTAGTGTCAATCCAGACTCTCTGAAAATCCATGAAATTCTTGACACTTTCTGTGTCATCGTCATAAGCGTTGAGAAGAAAAGACAAATATCTGGTTATATACTCTATAGAGACATCATCCTTGAAAAGATGCCAGTTTTTAATTGCAACGATAAGAGCTCTGGCATTGTCATCTGTAGTGTAACCGAATTTCCTGTTGGGAATATTCATAGTGCAGTGTTGGAAAATACCCGTATCATCAGTGATGATTTTGAAGTGATTTAGGTTCATTTCGGGGATAATAGCTTTGTTTACACTGACTGCAGTCTGTTTTGTTTCAGAATAATTCTCGATAGCTTTTTTAAAAACATTTTCAAATTTATCAGCAACGCTCTCCCAAACAAACTCACGGCCAAAGTCATAGGCGTTTTTTCTGTATTGTGAAAAAGTTTTTTCATCGTCGAGAAGTTTTATCACTGCATCAGAGATTGCTTTTTCATTTTTAAAAGGAACAAGAATACCTCTGTTTTCAGCCAACAGCTCCTCTGCATACCAGTAAGGCGTCGATATGAGAGCTTTCCCGCAGGTTAGCGCATAAGCAAGAGTGCCTGAAACTATCTGCTCTTTTGAAAGATAAGGGGTGAGATAAATATCGCTTGCTATCAGAAATTTAATCAATTCTTGCTTTGTTACAAAGTAGTTGAAAAATTCCACATTGTTTTCCAAGCCGTATTTTTTTACAAGAAGTTCGAGAGAAAGCCTGTACTCTTCTCCTGATTGTTTTCTCACCTCCGGATGAGTCGCGCCCAGTATGATGTAAAGTATATTTGGATGTTCTTTCACAATATTGGCTATAGCCCTGATGCCGTATTCAATACCCTTATTCGGGTTTATAAGGCCGAATGTCATAATTATCTTTCTTCCAGATGCATTAAAATCGCTCTTATAATAAGAACTATCCATGAATGACACATTGGGAGCGCCGTGTTCAATGAATGCGATTTTCCTTTCAGGGATTTTATATACTGTTTTTAAGATGTTTATTGCTCTTTTTGCCAATACTACAACATAAACTGATTTTTCCGCAAGTTGTTCGACAACCTTCTTCTGCCCCGCTGATGGATTTTCCAGAACGGTATGAAATGTCGTTACAATCGGTTTTCTCAGTTTGTCTACAGAATCAAGAATGAAATTACCGTCATAGCCTCCAAAGATGCCGAATTCATGCTGAATGTTGATGACATCAATATCGCTGTTGTTTAAGAAGTGGGCAGCATTTATATAGTTCTTTTTATTTTGCTGGTTGATTTCAAATTTCACTTCTTTCGGATATGTATAAAAATTATCCTTGTCTGAAATCGCAACCACCAGAGTGTTTGGGTTGTCGGATTCATTTATCTTGTGCAGTTTTGAAATGTTTTTAACAAGATCATTAGTGAATGTTCCTATTCCGCATTCACGCGGAATGTAAGTGGAGATGAATCCGATGGACGGATTTTTTATGGATATCTTTTTCATATTTCTCCAATTAATGCTTCATATAGTCGAGCAGTTGATCCAGCTTTGCAAAGGCGAGGCAGACAGAATAATCGGCAGCGCCGTAGTACATGTACAATTCTTTAGTCTCCTCATGATAAATAACTCCGGTCGGGAATGTGACAGAAGCGACATCGCCGGTTCTTTCGTATGCTGTTTTCGGACCGAAGACCCATTCATCGGATCTCTTAATAAGCTTTGTCGGGTCATCAAGGTCAAAGAGCGCCAGCCCTACTCTGTAAATCGACCCTGATGCAGTCAACCTCACGCCATGGTAAATGATAAGCCAACCATCCTTTGTGCGTATCGGTTGAGGCCCCAAACCCACCCTATGACAGTCCCATGAGCCGGGTCTCGCTTCCAGCAATATTTTATGGTCTCCCCAATGTTTTAAATCAGGTGAAAAAGAAATCCAGATATGCGCTTCCCCTCTTATAACAGGCCTGTGAATCAATGCATATCTTCCCTTGAATGTGCTTGGAAAAAGACAGGCATCCTTATCTTCAGGAGGAAGAAGAACGCCCATTCGTTTATATTTTTTAAAATCTTCGGTGAGAGCAAGAGATACGACAGGTCCGCCTTTGGAAAAAGAAACATATGTTATTGCATATTTTTTTAGTTTATTCAAATAAACTATTCTTGGATCTTCAAGACCCCACTGTTCTTCCATATATTTCTCTGTAGGGTATAAAACAGGTTTCTTTGAAATTTTCCAGTTTGTTTTTCCGTCGGAGCTGATGGCGGTGTTAAGATGCGAAAAACCTCTCTTATCCTCTACTCTGACGAGAAGCAAATATTTGTCATTGAATTTAATTGCGCCGGGGTTGAATACTGAATTGACATGGTATGGCCAATCATTTACTGTAAGCACCGGATTATTTGGGTATCTTTTAAATAACAAATCATGGTCGTGCGAGATAATTTTATAATTCATACATATCTCCTGTTGATATTTTTTTAATAATATATTATAAATTCAATCCAAGTTTATTGCAAGTAAAATTTTATTTTCTGTAATCAAAAATCTGTTCTTAGAATGTTGATTGAATATAAAATACCGATGTCGGAAAATATAATTATTTCAACAATTTCTGCTCAATGTTTGAATCGCAATAAGTACCCGGCAACAGGCGGATCATTTACTTTTTTGTATTTTAGTGATATTATTTGTTACCGTTTATGCAGAGTGAAAAGATTTTAACAGAAGCGGGTAATTGTATGGATAAGTTGAAGAAACTCGGATACACGGATTATTTCCATGAATTTGCAGAATCAGCTGAATTTAAAGGCTGTCATCCGGCGAGAGTGATAGCGGAGCATAGAGGTCTTTACATTGTAAACAGCGGAAGTGGAGAGCTTTCTGCAAAGGTGACAGGCAATATGATTTTTTCTGCATCATCGCGGGAGGATTATCCTGCTGTGGGAGATTTTGTGCTTATTGAGACTGTGGATAATGAGCATGCCGCCATAAAGGGTGTAATGCCGAGAAGAACAATTCTTAAGAGAAAAATGGTCGGCAAGGAATTCGACATGCAGATTATCGCGACCAATATCGACACTGCTTTTATCATACAGGCACCCGATAGGGATTACAATCTCAACAGAATTGAAAGATATATGGCTCTCGCCCGTTCAGGAGAAATTGAGACTGCAATCATTCTGAATAAAACAGACATCGCTGACAGGTTGGATTTGGAAAATAAAATGAATGAGCTTAAAGAAAGGTTCCCGGGCACTGCAATCTATGGAACGAGTTTCGTGACAGGCGAAGGAATTGAAAAGCTCTCAGCAGATATAAAGAGCGCGCACACATACTGCTTCATAGGCTCTTCTGGCGTGGGGAAATCATCAATTATCAATATGCTGTTAGGGAATAAAGTTATGAAGACAGGAGAGAAATCTGTTGAAAGGGGCAAGCATGTGACTACACACAGGCACTTGTTTATTCTTGCTAACGGAGGACTTTTAATTGATACTCCGGGAATGAGGGAAATTGCGCCACTTGAA
>JBFXGO010000059.1:3321-8322 GCA_050239825.1 bacterium | reverse complement strand
TTCTACACAGATAAAAACAATATAATGGAATTTATTCCGGACATTGAAGAAAATTCAATTTATACATACGAGTATCACACATACAGCATAGTTGAGTATTATGATTCAACTTTGGGAGAGTGGCTCTCAGACACAACTGACACGAGCTATGAGATGTCCGACACATGCAGAGAAAAGGAGATGACTGAGAACAAGTCGTTTTTTCTCTTCAAACACACTCCGGGTCTTGTCTTTATAAAAGACAGAGGCATTGCGGCTATAACCTATGACTCCCTCTACATAGAAGAGGAGGATTTTGTATTTTTGAAGACGCCGGTGCAGGTTGAGAGCGACTGGGTCTGCGACTCACAGAAAATAGAGATAAAGCGAATCGGAGAGATATATAAGAAAAATGAAATCAAGGTTGAAGATGTCATAGTTGTTGAGATAGTTTATGACATTGACGCGCTCGGCAATGTATATAGAATTCACTACTCTCCTTCAAAGGGCATAGTGAAAGAGTATAATGTTATAAATGATAATGGAGACATGTACGCATATACAAAAGAACTTCTCAGAATATCGAGAGTCGCCGAGTAGAGAGCCGATGAGAATCCCCAAATCATTCAATACAGCCGCAATCTTTATCATTGCGGCTGTATTATTAATCAGCGACTGCTCGTTTAACAGTGGTCCGACCTCCATGTCGCAGGAGCTTCATAAAGTATCAGGAACACTCGACGGAAGAGAAGTCGAGTGGACATTTTGATTTTAAAACAAATATCAACTCATTAATTACAGTTCTGTTCACCGAAACACCTTTGACGCATCGGCGCACTATCTTACAATTTCAATCTTTCCTCTGTACTCTTTTTTATCCCTGATAATTGAATAGAAGAATACTCCGCTCTTACTCATTCTTATAATTTTATTTTTCCCGCTGTAGAGAGTTCTTCCGGAGCAATCGAAAATTTTAATGCTTTCTATGCAATCTCCTTCAACCACTATTTCTCCGTCGGCAGAACAATGCACATTGGGGCTTAAAGGGTCATTCCAGTCATAGGGCGTCTTAAATCCTGTCGGGGAATTTTTAATGTACGCAATAAGCCCTGCATACTCTGCCGCAAGAAAAATATTGCCAGCAGTATCTGCATCGATACCCCTGTTTGTGCCGTATCGCAGATAGTATCCGCTTGTTATTGGATTTGAAGGATTTGATACATTTATTACATAAAGTCCGTTATTGAAATCAGCAATGTATGCGAGAGAATCTGATATTTTTAATCTGTATGCGTAATCCATCTCAGTGTTTCTTCCGACCTCAAAGCAGGAGAGTGGATTTGAGACATCATAGACTGCGAACCCCGAATCACCGGCGCACACAAAAGCATAGTTTCCAACAATTTCAACATCCTGAGCATCCTCATACGCCTCAATATAATTTATATATGAAGGTGAAGTCGGATCTTTTACATTGATTATGTCAACTCCTCCGCTTCCTCCGGCAACAAAAGCGAGAGTGTCGGCGACATCTACTCCATATGCATTCCCATTGTCGAAATAACCCAGAAGAGACATATTCGTGGGGTCTGCTTTGTTGACAATGTAAAGACCGCCGTATGCCTCAGCCACATAGATAAGTGAATCAAAAATAACCAAATCCCTCGCGTTTCCGTCGAGATACAAGGAATCTGCAATTTTGGGGGCTGATTTGTCACTTATGTCAACTGCGCATATGCTGTTGTCATACCCTGCATTGAATGCATAATTTCCGTCAACGGCTATACCGTATCCCGCTGTATTGACCATAAGAGTCGAAACGACATGCGGATTGTCGATGTCTGATATATCAACTATCTCCATCACTCCGGAGTAATTTGCCGTATAGGCATAATTTCCGTTTAGAAATATTCCATACGGCTCTGACTGCGTCTCATAAAAGCCGATCTCAAAGCATGAGTCTGGCGTCGCCGCATCAATTATCCTCAAAGCGCTGATATCTGCTCCATAAATTACCGTTGAATCAATTGAAATGTGGGTTAAAAGTCCGTCAGTGTTGTAAAAACCGGCCTCGGTTATCACCGGAAGGGATGATAAATTCAGTATGCGGAGACCATTTAGACCGTTAGCCACATAGAGGTAATCTCCAACCGCGAATGATTTGAATGCATTGCCTGATGTGTTGAATGTTCCCACCAGAGAGGGTAAGGCAGGGTTCTTTATATTTACAACTGCTATTCCGTTTGTATAATCAGAAACAAAACACAGAGTATCCATTGTGAATGCGCCCACAGCATTTCCCGATGTGTTGTAATTGCCTATGGAGTCGGGAGATGTTTTATCCTTCACATTGAGTATTGTAAGTCCGTTGAAATTGTCAGCCACATAAGCCAATGTGTCTTTCACAAATACATCCCACGAACTGCCTGCAGTGTTATAACCGCCTACAACAACCCTTGATGATGGGTCATAGATGCTGATAATTTTAATTCCAGATGCGTCGGCCGCTACATAAGCAAATGAATCATCGGCAAAACACTCTCTCACAATTCCGAGAGAGGAGATGTATTCACTCAAAACAGGGGAACCCGGAGAAGAGACATCAATTATTGCAAGACCTGAAGAACCCATGGAGAGGTATGCATAACCGTTCTTCACAAAAACCGAGTTTGCCGCGCCCTGAGAGAAGAACTCGCCAAGAAGAATGGGATCTCCAGCGTTGGCGGCATTGAATATTAAAAGGGAGTAACCGCTTGCCGCATATACAAGAGTATCAACCGCAAAGACTCCGTTGGTCCTTCCGTGGGTGCAAACGCCCGTGAAATTGACATTGAGGGAATCGACCCCATTGGACGAAGGAGAAAATTTTTCAGATAATGGCGATGCCGCGCATAGTGCCGCAGGCAATATTATTGCAAAAGCGATTACGAAAAGAATGTTTTTCATTGTTTTTTCCTCCATGGCATTAGTTTACAGTTGTTTCTTTCACACATCATTAATATTTTATATAACCTGCGAAAAAATACAATATTAAAGTTTATTTTTATTTTTTCCTCAAGGATAAAAAATAATTGATTTTGGACTAGGGATAACCTTTGATTAAGATTTTGTTTTCACAGTTCCGAATGAGAAGCCTGTCCACAGCGCTCGTCTTTTCAATGCTTCTCATGAGAATGGGGACATTTCTTCGGTGTGTCCCCACAACAGGTTCTTTCTTCTCTTCGGATATTGGATTGGTGACCAGTGATTAGCGATATTTTTTTGCGTTATTCTGAAGTCCGCCTAACTTAATCTATCCTGAAGAATCTATCACATCTTTACCAGCCTACCAGCTCACCAGCATACTAGTCCACCAATACGCCACCGTCCGTAAAAATACGGCACTTGACTGAATCTGAGATTTGAATTATAATATTAATATGAATAAAACAAACAAAAAAACTGTTGAAAAAATCATAGAAAATGCCATAAAATCCTCTAAAATAGAGGGTATGGTTATTTCAAAAAAAAGTGTTATGAGCGCAAAAGAGTTTGTAAAAAAACATGACTCGATACAGCGCAAATGATGATTATTTCTATGCGGATGTAAGGGTTCCACGCAACAAATTCAATATAAAGGACGAAGCATTTCTTGAGTCGATTGAAACTTATTATCTATCGGAGGCATATTCTTCCGTTCTATCAGCAAAAAACTTTATAATTTCAAAGCAGGAGCTTCTGCGCGTTCATTCCCTGATTTTTCAAAAGGTCTTCGACTGGGCGGGTAGATTCAGGCAAATTGATATATCCAAAGGTAAGACCTACTTTGCCAACTGGAAATACATTGACTCTTTAATTGATGTTTGGGAGAAAGAATTCTGTTCAAAGTTTTCAAAAAAATCCATTGATGAATCAGAAACAGAACTGGCACTCAAGTTAGCTGTTTTACTCATAGAATTCTTAGCTATTCATCCTTTCAGAGATGGCAACGGACGCACAATTCGTCTTATTTTGGATAAAATTGCCTATGACAGGGGATATGAATTACTGCTGATGCATCAAAATGTTAACAAGATGTTTGTAGATGAGTATATGAAGGCCTCAGAGACCGGAGTTTTGAATAAAAATTATGAACCGATGAAAGAAATAATTCTTTCACAGCTTATCAGAAGATAAAAACTTTTCATTGTTTCAACTCTTTTCCCAGTTTACTATTTCCGTCATTCTAAGGTCCGCCTCAATTAATCTATCCTGAAGAATCTATCACATCTTTACTAGCCTACCAGCTCACCAGCGTACTAGTCCACCAATACGCCACCGTCCCTAAAAATTATACATCTCTATAGAAAACGATATATAAACTCACCAGTTTACCGATTTGATTCTTTTTTTCGACAATTACTGCATTACTATTGAAATTTAAATTATTGCATATATAATAAAATAATGAAAAATAATTCAATTAAATTAGCTAATTGCGAATTGATCAAAACAGTCAAAACTCTTTTAAAGAGAGAAGGCGCAAAACGTATAAGTATTTTTGGCTCTTACGCAAGAAATCAAAATAAAAAGAATAGCGATATTGACATAATGGTTACATTTCATAGAGAGATGGGGTATTTGGAATTTATAGGAATTGAAAATAAACTTGCAGAAAGATTAGGAAGAAAAGTCGATTTGATCACCGAAGAATCTGTAAGTCCCTACATTATTGACAATATCAAGAAAGATGAGATAGTGATTTATGAATCAAAATAAGAATGGCAAAGCTTACTTACAGCATATTATTGATTCGATTAAAAAAATTGAGATTTATACAAAAGATATCAAAACTGAAGAAGCGTTTTTTTTGAACACTCTTGTGCAGGATGCCGTTATAAGACATCTTGAGATAATAGGGGAGGCGGCAGGCAAAATCAGTGATAGCATAAAAAAAGAACATAAAAATATTAAATGGAAAGAGATAATGGGAATGAGAAATAAGCTGATACATGAATATTTCGGAGTCAATATTAAATATATTTGGTTTACAATCAAGAATGA
>JBFXGO010000059.1:0-3221 GCA_050239825.1 bacterium | reverse complement strand
AAAAAAGATTTTAAAATGAAAATTACAACTGAAGACTTACCAAACATAATAGAAAACATAGATACTGAATTCAAAAAAGCTCTTGGGAAAGACGGAAGAGGTGACTTGCCTGAAAGCTTTTGGGAAACATACTCAGCAATGGCAAATTCACAAGGCGGAACCGTTTTTTTAGGAATTGAGGAAAAAGGAAATCACGATTTGTTTTGTGAGGGAATCACTGATACAGATAAAGTAATTAAAAAAATCTGGGATATTTTAAATGACAGAGATAAAGTTAGTAAAAATATCTTAACTGATAAAAACATAAACATCATTGATATAAGGGAATGTAAAATAATTTCCGTATTCATTCCTAAAGCAAGAAGGAACGATAAGCCTATTTATCTCAACAAGACTCCAATGGGGAATACTTTTATCCGTCATCATGAAGGCGATTATAGAGTAGATGATGAAACTGTTCGTAGAATGATGGCTGATTCAATTGGAGAATCAAGAGACGATGAACTTCTTTCTAAATTTTCTATTGAAGATCTTGACGAGTCAAGTATCAAATCTTATAGGCATAAATTCAGTGGGCTTAAGCCAGATCATATATGGAATAACCTTGATTTGAGTGATTTTCTAATAAAAATAGGTGCGATGGGTCTCAATCGAGACACAAATGCAGTTGAGATAAGAAAATCAGGGCTACTAATGTTCGGGAAATACGAGGCAATCAGGGATGTTTATCCGTATTATATGTTGGATTACCAAGAAAGGGCGGAACAAAATATTTCTTCACGATGGATTGACAGGATAACTCCGGATGGAACATGGTCGGGCAATCTTTACGATTTTTTTATGAAAACAATTAGAAAACTTACTGCAGAAATTAAAGTTCCATTTGAATTAGACAAAGAAACTCGAAAGGAAAATTCATCTGTCCATGAAGCATTGAGAGAGGCACTAATAAATACCTTGATTCACGCTGATTTTACCGGCAGAAGTTCCATATTAATAATTAAACGACCTGATATGTTTGGATTCAGAAATCCCGGTCTTATGAGAGTTTCTGTGGAACAGGCTATTTTGGGAGGCTATAGCGACTGCAGAAACAGAAGGATTCAAGATATGTTTAGGTATGTCGGACTGGTTGAACAAGCAGGCTCGGGAATACCGAAGATATTTAAAAGTTGGAAAGAGGAACATTGGTTAGCGCCAAAATTATATGAAGATGTTGAAAAAGAACAAACTTTGCTTGAAATGAAAATGGTCAGTTTAATGCCCAAAGAGAGTATTTTACAATTGACTGACAGATTTGGCGATACATTTAGATCTTTACCTGAATTGGAAAGGCTTATTCTGATTACGGCTATTACGGAAGGCACTATTCGACATCAGAGGATTACAGAACTTTCTTTAGATCACCCTAAAGATATATCTCTGGCATTAGCGCATCTGGTACAAAATGGTTTTCTTGAAAAATCGGGGGAAACAAGAGGAAGTTCATACGAAGTAAAAGGTTTTCACCGAGTCGAACAAATACCACCCTTTGATTCATTATTTCAGACTGACTTACCAGATTTACAGTCAGATAAACCGAAAAAAGGTCTTAACTCCCCAGATTTAGGCGCCAACTCCCCAGATTTAGGCGCCAGCTCCCCAGATTTGAAAATAAAATTATCTGAGGT
Source organism: bacterium (assembly GCA_050239825.1). Lineage (GTDB taxonomy): Bacteria > Hydrothermota > 32-111 > 32-111 > 32-111 > UBA2202. Next base: position 1,551 of record JBFXGO010000059.1, on the reverse strand, counting down.
ACTTCAAATAATTGGAAAAAAGAGTTTGCCTAAGACAATGAAGAGTGAAGATATGAAGAAAATAATTGTCCATCTGTGTTCTGATTCTTTTGTGACACTTAAAGAACTCAGTGAAGTGCTGAAAAGAAACCCAAAATCCCTGCAAGATCAATATATAAGTGATATGTTGAAATCAAACACCTTGGAATTGAAATATCCTGATATTAAAAATCATCCCGATCAAGCATACAAAAGCAGAAAGGAGATTGATTAAGGATTAGGGAATTAGTATATCTATTGTATTTACAAATAATTATGCTAAAATACGAAAAATGGGCGAACGGAAGGAGATTTTTATGGTCAAGAAGTTTGGAAAAAAAGATAGGATTGAAAATTTGATACATCATACTTTACCATTATTCACAAACAAACATTATCAGCAAAGAACACCATATATATGTAGAAAATGAAAATAAAAAATAATAAACCTCACTTCATTAACCATAGAACACGGCTGCGCGAAAGGTTTATGAATCAAGGTGTTGAAGGTCTTCAACCATATGAGACTATTGAGTTGTTTCTCACATTTGTTATACCTCAAAAGGATGTCAAAACAGCAGCAAAAGAAGCGATAAATAAATTCGGTTCTATAAAAGGTTTCTTCGATGCCGATGAGAAAGAATTAAGCCAGATTCCTTTTTTCAAAAATAAAGCGCTAACACTTCGTAAATTCATTAAAGAGGTCTCTGTTCTCTATTATAAACAGAAAGCCGAGCTATTACCATTAACACAGTCCAAAGAAGAACTAATCAATTATTGTAAAGCAAAACTTGGATTTCAGCCAAACGAAGAGTTCTGGATGATTTCGTTAGATAGCAAATACTCAATAATCAAAGAAAATCTGATTACAAAGGGATTGACAGATAAAACCAGCGTTTATCCAAAACAAGTGATTGAAAAAGCGATGAAAAACGGAGCTAGTTCGATTCTACTCCTGCACAATCATCCAAATGGAAACCCACAGCCATCAGGGCAGGATATCACTATTACAAAAGCTATTGAAATTCCAGCACGAGTACTGAATATTTCAATTTATGATCACATAATAGTTGCTGAGAATCATCATTTCAGTTTCAAGGAAAACAAACTAATTTAAAGTATGACTACACTTCAAAAGAAATTCATTGAAACATTTGATCTTGGATCTGATATAGAGAAGCAGAAAGCAGTTTTTGAAACTGATGGACCGACATTAATTATTGCCGGGCCCGGCACTGGAAAAACATACACTCTTGTTCTAAGGACTTTGTATTTGATACTTTCAGGAAAAGCAAAATCATCAGAAATTGTGCTGACTACTTTTACTGAAAAATCAGCTTTTGAATTGCGTGACAGATTAAGTTTATTCTCAAAAAGATTAGGTGAAAAAATAAACTTACATGAGTTAATTACAGGTACGATTCACGGGATATGCGTCAACTTCAATAATACTTTTATTAAACAAACACCTCTTAAAAAAAATTATATTGTACTTGACGATCTCACCAACTCCCTGTTTATTAATGAGCATTT
>JBFXGO010000023.1:0-38106 GCA_050239825.1 bacterium | reverse complement strand
AGGCCATCTAAAGAAGCATAATTAATTTTATATCATTATCGGGTCTTTTGCAAGTAATTAAGTTCTTTAATTGAAAAAAGGAGAATTATCGATTATCCTATTGACACTCTTTCAAAGAAGCACCGTCATTGTCAATATCTCCCACATCCATAGCTCTCGGACCTACACTGTCTGGAACATAAGTGTTGAGTAGTTCATAATAATCGTCACCTGTACAAGTCATGTAATACCACCCTTTTGGTATCGAAGGAGTACTAATTAATGGATTACCATTTCCATATATTATATCTATTGAATCATTCCTAAATTTATTGCTTGAACCAAGGCAATTTGAGCACTGCCATATTGTATCTGACATCCATGTAATCCCTGTAGGATATGAAAATGAATCGGGTTGTTCTAATGTGGCTATAGCTAGGTGAGATGTAAAAAATATTAACATCTCGTATAATCCGTCAGAGTCATAATCGCCTATACCATTTAATGCTAATATTCCAGTATCCTTATACTGATACATCATCACAAAAGAATCTCCATCAAATTCATAAAATCTGATTGATGATGAATCTAAATCAGAGTAACTTAAAACTAAATCAACTATTCCATTATTATTAACGTCAACACATTTGGGAGAATTCACTCTCTGATCTCCAGATACACCATCATAAATATAATCTATGTTTATAAATCTGTCTGCAAGCAAAATATTTGCCACTAATAGGCATAAAATGATCCAAGCTGTTTTATGAGAAAGGGGGGCGTTGCCCCCCTTCTCTATTTGATCCTTACAATCTTTTCTATAAATGTCTGACCTCCTGCCTCCATTTTAACAAAATATACCCCTGAAGACAAGCCCTTTGGTAAGTTTGCGTAATGTACACCAGAATTAAATGCTCCTGATGCTAAATCTCCGATGCATCTTCCAGAGACATCAAATAAGTTTAAAGTGACTTCACCTTGTTCTGCAAGTGAGAATTTAATCAACTCATTACCAAACTCGAGTCCAGAAGCCAAATAATATTCAAATTGCTGATTAGGCATCTGAGGCTTAAATATAAGCTTCTTTATCTTGTCATCATCTGCAATGGTTCCTTCCGCCGAGTCAGTCTCATACTCATAAATGGCTATCTGTGCAGTTCTATTAGGGTTTCCTCTTAACCTGTCCAGTGTAATCATAAATTCACCATCTGTATATAGTTCCTTTGGTACTGTATATTGCAAAGTATCTACTGTATTTGGTGTTCCATAAATTACATCTATGACTGTTGTGTCAAACATAAGCACCTGAGGTCTGACTGGATTTGTTTGGGATACTACCAATCTGACATCGTAATTTAGAACAGTATCCAATGCAATTGCATCATAAGTCATTCTTTCGACAAAAGGCCTTCCTGAGACATAGTCATAGATTGGAGAGCTGAAAATATTCTCTACAATAGTATCCGTAGGATCAGAAATTATTCTTGGTTGTGCAATACCGCTATAATTTACTCTCATCGTTTTTATACGATAATTTCCATTAGAACCTTCGGATAACACAAAAAAGGCATCTGCATCAATCAAAGTCTTTTTAACTACAAAATCAAAATTAAATAATGAATCTTCCGCTTCCTCAATCACTAAGGTTGCATTTTCATCACTTATGTTAGGCGTTGTCACTATCCTTTTTGCATCGTTCACAAAACCGTATAGGAAGTTATCTTTGACTTTAGGATTTGAATTAAATCCAGTTATATTATCAACTCTTTCGGCATCTGAGAAATTTCCGTCAACAAGCTTTCTCCTCCATATCTCAGATGATGATAAATTATCAGCCGACCATGTGAATGATGTTGTGTTACCGTATACATCTATTGAGGAATTTGAGACAATTTGATTGTCATTTGATACAACAAATGGAATCTTATAATTTGGATACATAAGATTTTGGAGTTTTGTAATTAGTTGATTATTTGAACTAATAAAAGAAATCATATTATAGTATTTATTTGAAGCTAAATACTTGCCAACAACTGGTTGCTTATTCGGAATTACTGAATTATCATCTTCATCACCAGTATACGGTACAATCACCTCAGAAGTCATGCTTTCTACAAGAACATCATACCAAGTAGCAAGTATATAATCTCCGCATGTTTGAACCTGTCTACTCTCTATCACGCATGCAAAGAGTGAATCATTGGCTGGATCTGGATGTTTGAATAGATTTGGTTCAGATACGGAATACGCTGGTGAAATAACTGTATCAACTGGCGACCATGGTGATGACATTGTGGCATATTCAAGCATCTGTCCATTCTTCCACAACGCAGTGATACCGTTTGATCTTCTAACCATAGTCGGCATTGTACCTTTGCCTATCTTCTGTAAGTACCATATTTTTCCCAAATCATTGCTATAACCATAAACAATACTGTCACCATCTGAATATATGATGCCTAAAATGTTTGTAGCTGGTTTTCTTACCATATGTGTTTGGTTGTTTTCTCCCAAAGCCTCATTTGTTGTTGACCACATATATGGATATATCTCTGCTTCGTAAGTTCTGTACCTGTCTTTCGTTATTGTTACGCTTATTGGAGTTGTATATGAGGTTTTTTTAGTACAACTGACAGAACCTGATAGATTGGTAATACCAGTGAATGATATATCTGTACTCTGAAGTGTAATGATAGCTCCTGAAAGTGGAATTTCATTAGCTTTTGGAAGTCCTCCAGTTGAAACAGTAACCTTAAAATTCAGAGCTTTTGTAGTTAATACAGGTAATTCACTCGGTTGTGAAACATTCATATTATGTATCGTTACATTCTCTTGTATAACCTTTTTCTGATAATACTCTTTATCAACGGTAACTACCATATCATTATCAGATTCAGTATAATATGGTATGCTAATTGATCCAGTTGCATCAGTAACTCCTGAATAACTAAAATCGGCATTGTTTGTAACTGTTACAGCCGCATTGGTTATTGGTTCTCCTGTGAAAATGTCTTCAGCAGTGAGGTTAATAGTTTCATCTGAATAACCATAAAAAGTATTATTCAAATTTAAAGCTATTTCGTTATAGGATGGACTTATTTCTGAGAGCATGTATGTTCCCGTGGTAATTTCCTCGTCCAAATATTGAGCAATAATCTTGATTAATCCGTCTTGGTTTTGTATTGCATAATCGGTTATATTTTTATTCAAAGACAATGCAGTCTTATTAGCGCTTAGGACTCCAGAACTATTGACAGTCTTGTAATTCACAATCCCCTGATAACTGCTGTTATTATAAGTCCATGATAAGAACAACCCATTATTGCTGTATATTACACTTGGGTTACCTAGATATTCGCCACTGCTCACTAGTCTGCTATCTACAATGTTACTATCTGCAGGACTCCACACACTATTAGCAACATTAAAGTTGAAAGTTTTAAGTTTAATAATATTTGCATCTGAAGTTGACCTACTCAAGAGCACCTTAGCTTTATCACTTATGATATCGAAATCTGCTGTTTCGTGATTGCTTGTTACTACAGGAGAAATTATTTGCTTCTCATCCCCCATATTTGCATCAAATGTTTTTATAACTAAACCTGTATAGTTATCATCATATGGATATTCTTGAGAATTATATGTCACTCCAATTCGACCATCTGAAAGGAGTTTTAAACTACCTTCATAATACACTCGATCTGCTAATGTACTGGATAATAGTTCTCTTGAAGTCTGTATTGCAAATTGCCCACTTGTATTGGTAATCTTCAAAATAGCCAACTTGTTTCCAAAGGTCGACATAGACCATGTATTCAGGACCTCTCTACTTATCAATAAATAATAGATTCCATCTTTTACTATTAGTGAATGGAGTTTAATAGTTTCAACACTTTGATCCCAATCAATAAATCCATCAATAGCAACCGTTGTTTTTTGCCAGTTTCCTAATTCATTTTCATATAATACATTAAGAAAGTCTTCAGCATTTTTCTCCGCATAAATAACTACATCCTGATTAGGTGATGCTACAATATTTTCCTCTTGCACTGAATTGCAATATTCAGAAAAGATAACTTCTTTTGAGTTTCCATCAAATTCTTCAATACTTAAAACATCAAAGACTGTACTATATTGTCTGATTGATGAAATAAAATACTTCCCATTATTATATGATAGATTTCCCTTCTTATGAGTTATAGGGAATGGATTAACAGAGCTAAATGGCAGTCCATCACATACACAATAAGAATAATGTATACGTCTGTTTGAAACAATGTTATTTTGCCCAACTGCGGCAATATATAAATCACCTTCACCTGCTACTGTTGGAATTGGTACTTGGTAGGATAAAGTATCAGCAATTGTGGTAATTCTATAGTTTGTCGTTGTCCCACCATTCGGTATAACAGAAAGAACATATCCCGTTTCAACATCGGAATTGTCAATCCATTTTACATTAAGTTCTGTTTTGTTTTCGTTAAAATTCGCTAAAGGATATGGTTTAGGTGTATTTGCTGGTATACCATATACATCAAGGATGTTTGATTCATCGTCATTAATACTTATAAGTTCACCATATTTAGCTTTTACCTCATAATGGTTAATTTCACCTCGAACAAAATTTTCATCTTCGAAAGAAGTTACACCTCCACCCAGCGTTACAATAAGTGAGCCATTTCTATATAATAATATATTCTGCGCTTCATATTTAACATCCCATTCAAGTGAGATAGAAATCTCATCAGAACTCAACGTTGCAAGGTTGACAGGACTCCAATTTGGTGTGTTAACAGGTAATTGCCTTGTCGTTGATATTTTAGAACCATAATCGTCTAAATTATAAACAACTGTGAAGTTGACAAATTTAGTTTCTGTCCAACCTCCTTTAGCCGACATAGGAGGTATATTTTCCCATAAATAGGAACTTGATTGACCATCCTCATTCAGTAATATAACGGTGTTCCCTGCGAGATCCAGATACTGCAATGTAGTATGCACTGCATAATCATTTGTCTCCCAACTAATAGTATTGGTATTGTTATCAAATGCCTGAAGAATAGTGTAGTTAATTGATACATAGGGTTCTGGAACATTTTCCCACAAATGCGTCTCAAATCTATGCTCGTGTTGGTAAAAATTGCCCGAAATCATACCATTCATATCGTAAAGCCATATTCTTGAATAATAAGTATCAGTATTGTCAATCATCTGATTATCAAGTTCATGTGTTTTCATATATACTGGAGCACCTCTTAGTATAGAAAGATCACGATTGTTATCAATAATCGTTTGAACATCATATCCTTTTGCAGGGGTACCTGTCGCTTCATTATCCATTCCAATATCTGGAGAAACTACAGTTTGAACTTGTAATGATAATATTCCTTCATAAGAATCAATTCCAAGAATATTTACACGTATACTTCTTGATAAATACCCAGTTTCTGGGTTACCAACAAATGAAAAAGCGGCACTAATATCTTCTGGATCACCCCTATATAACACTCTTGTATCATCGTAAATCCACCTCTTTGTAAACTCGCTTGAAAATGTTGCAGAAGGTAATGAAAGCTCATATTTTCTTTCATTATCAAAACTAGTAATACCTCCCATCGAATGACTTGCAAAAATTATAGGTTTATACTCTGCAAAATCTAAGGTGGCATTAGCTAATGGAACAAATCCATCACTGTTTGGCAATAAACTATTATTCGTAATTGGTCCTCGCCTACAACCAGCAATAGTACTTATTTCTACGAATGAGAAGACATACTTCTCTTCTTCAATCCGTTCTAATAGTTGGTGAAAAGTGCCAACTTTATCATGTTTTGAGTTATACTTCAAATCAGTGAAAAGCGGTTCTTTGCCTTGAAAAGGTCTAACACCTAATTCAGCTAACTCACCATTTTCCATCCACTCTTCCATCGATCCAAATATTTTATTCAATAAACTCCACACCTCCTCAAAATCTTCAATATTATATGTCTTATGAGGAGTTCCTAAGGTAAGTAGTTTATCAACTTTATACTTGCAATTATATCCAGCTAAAGCAACTCTAGCTACAACTCCTCCCATTGAATGACATACTAAATTAACCTTCTGTGCACCTGTTGATTTTCTTACTTCGTCAATGAATTTTGCTAAATTCTCTGCCCATTTGTTTGCATACCAACTTTTTTTATACTCCCTGCCTCTGGAATCAACATAATAATATTTTTTATTTGCACTATAATGCGTTATTGAATCAATACCAAGAAGATACCTTGGATATAATCTTACAGAATCATAATTTGATGGTTGAGTCGGAAAACCATAAAGCTCTAAAGCTGAAAACCACACGTAATCAATTATTGTATCACGTATTACGGACTGACCTGCAGCAGTATAAGTTTGACAATCAATTTCTTTATGATAAAAATATACTTCCTCTTCTTCATCTGATAAGGAAATTACTCCTGGAATTGTTTTGTCAGAGGCATCAAGCTTGTCGTAAAAACAATAATTATATATAGTGTTATCTTCTGTAGAGGAAATAGCCATCATAATTCAACGAATCTATTATAGTCATAACTGTGCTGTTCTTTAAATTGCCATTGTTATCTAAAGGATACCATGTTGTCCAGCCTCCTGAATATCCTGTAAAGTTACCAAGCCAATCATAATTCTTTTTCAAACAGCATCCTTCTCCTTTCTGGCCATTCACATAAATTGTTGGATATTGAGCGGCATTGATTATAATGCCAATTAAGACAGCTAATAACAGTAGAACTCCTTTTCTTTTCACAAATCCTCCTTTTTAGTACACTCCAAACTGCAATCCCAATCTTACACCTGCTGTCATTATATGATAATCATCAGGATAATATTCCGCATTAATTAAATTGGAAGTTAAAAACCATGAATTTGATAATTGTACCTCCACAAAAGGACTCAACTTTGCTTTTCTATATCCAATATTTACAAAATAATATTTATACAGTATTCCTAATCCAATACCGCTTATATATTCATAATAATGATCATCATAAGGTTCACTATTGAAGCCTGACTTAAATGTCATTCTGGTATACTCAACACCTAATCCTATCAAATGTTTCTTTATCGAATAATCAAAACTGAATATGCCTGATATTTTATATCTCGGTAGTGAACAAAAACTATCAGGTTCAGATATATAAGCATAATTTTCTTCAAGATAACCAACTTCAAGATTTATAGAAAAGCCAATGTTTTTATAAATATTGGTAATTCCACCAGCTATTTTTACATCAACATACTGAGTACTAAGCAAAATAAATCTTAATCTGTTCAAAAATGAATCGTTATAAATAGGAAAATCTGGAGGGTATGAAAAATACTTCCCTGGATACATACTCCCGCCTGCAATGCTAACCCAATACTTTGATGGTGTGTCAGATATAACAAATGGATTACTCAATCTATAATTAGTAGATTCTCCAAAAACTAATACAAACAACACCAAAATCGCAACCGCCAAAATCACTTTTCTACTCATACCTTCTTGCCTCCATTTGATAAAATAATAGCATATCAAATGCAATTTGTAAATATATTAGAGTTTATTTAAATTGGATGCTTTTGAAATAAAACGGGAGCGACGAGACTCGAACTCGCGACCTCTTGCGTGACAGGCAAGCGTTCTAACCAACTGAACTACGCCCCCGCGTTGGGGATGATATTTTTATCACAAAAAACCGATTTTGTCAATAACCTTATATATCTATATTTTCGGCGTACTGGGCATTCTCTTCAATGAACTTCTTTCTCGGTTCAACCTCACTGCCCATAAGTATCGTGAAAATTCTGTCCGACTCAACCGCATCTTCAAGCTTGACAAGTTTCAGCATTCTTCTCTCAGGATCCATTGTGGTTGACCAGAGCTGTTCCGGGTTCATCTCTCCGAGACCCTTGTATCTCTGTATGTTCACTTTCTCCTTGTCCAGACCCTTCAATGCCTGTTGAAGCTCTTCATCCGTATATACATAAACAGGAGTTGTCTTGCCGTGCGCCACCTTGTAAAGCGGCGGCTGTGCTATGAATATGTTGCCGTTATCAATAAGATGCTTCATATATCTGTAGAAGAATGTCAGAAGAAGAGTTCTTATGTGCGCTCCGTCAACATCCGCATCAGTCATTATAATTATTTTGTGATACCTTAAACGGCTTAAATCAAACTCTTCCTCTCCAATGCCTGTTCCAATCGCTTGAATCATGGTTCTGATTGTCGTGTCTGTGAGTATCTTGTCAAGGCGCGCCTTCTCCACATTTAGTATTTTTCCTCTAAGCGGCAGAATAGCCTGATACGCTCTGTCTCTACCCTGCTTCGCGCTGCCGCCGGCTGAGTCTCCCTCAACAAGGTAAAGCTCTGATATCTTCGGATCATTCACGGAGCAGTCTGCCAGTTTTCCCGGAAGAGAGGCGGAATCAAGAGCGCTCTTTCTTCTTGTAAGTTCGCGGGCTTTCCTCGCCGCAATGCGAGCCCTTGCCGCAACAACCACTTTATCGACTATTTTGTTTGCAACGGAGGGATTCTCTTCAAAAAATGTCGATAGGCCTTCTCCAATTAGAGATTCTGTGAGACCCTTTACCTCTGAGTTGCCGAGCTTTGTCTTTGTCTGTCCCTCAAACTGCGGATTGGGTATTTTGACTGATATTACGGCTGTAAGGCCCTCTCTTGAATCGTCTCCCGATATCGGCTCCATATTTTTAAGAGCGCCCGATTTTTTCGCATAATCATTTATCACTCTTGTGAGAGCTGATTTGAATCCTATGAGGTGCGTGCCGCCCTCTCTCGTATGTATGTTATTTGCAAATGAATACAGATTCTCATTGTAAGAGTCATTGTATTGCATTGCAACTTCAACATCAATTCCCTCTTTCTCATTGTGCATATAGACTGTCTTGTGCAGAGGCGTCCTGTTTTCATCAAGAAATTCCACGAACTCTTTTATGCCTCCCTTGAATTTAAATAAATTACGCTTGTCGATTTTCTTGTCGCGCAAATCGACAATCTCTATCTCGAGACCGCTGTTTAAGAAAGCAAGCTCGCGAAGCCTCTCTGAAAGGATGTCGTATGAGAATTTCGTTTCTGCGAAAATCTCAGAATCAGGAAGAAATGTTGTTTTTGTTCCCGATTTTTTAGTCTTTCCGATTATCTTCATATCGCATGAAGGAATGCCCTTTTCATATCTCTGATAATAGACATTTCCGTCCCTCTGAACAAAGACCTCAAGCCAGGTCGAGAGAGCATTTACAACAGAGACTCCGACTCCGTGGAGACCGCCTGAAATTGTGTAGGCGCTCTTGTTGAACTTTCCTCCGGCGTGGAGCATTGTCATAACAACTTCAAGCGCGGGTCTGTTCTGCGTTGGATGCATATCAACAGGTATTCCTCTTCCGTTATCTTCCACTGTGCAGGTATTATCGTCATTTATAGTGACTTTGATATTGCTGCAGTAACCGCCCAAAGCTTCGTCTATTGAATTATCGACGACTTCGAACACGAGATGATGGAATCCGCGCGAAGTTGTGTCGCCGATATACATAGCAGGCCGCATCCTGACTGCTTCAAGGCCTTTAAGAACCTGAATCTGTTCAGCGTTGTAATCTTCATTGTCAAATCCGTTTTTCTCTTTCACTTCATCAACAGTATTCAACTTGTCATCATTGCTCTTTGCCATCTTTCTCATCCTTTGTAAAGATTAAAAACTTTATATCATTGATGTTCGATTCCGGCTTTGTTCTTTTTATCCTGCTCAGAATCTCCATCTTTCTTGAATTCAATTCAAACAGATACAGCGAATCACTCACTCCGACAAGAACCTTTCTCTTGGATTTGCCCAAAACCTGTGAGTGTTTTGCGAACTCTTTACCGACGATTCTTTCCCAATTCAAATCAAAGACCTCAGTATTATCAATGACCTTTTTCTCTATTTGCTGCATCACTTTAGAGATAAGTTTTGATATGTGCACAGGTTCACTCATAACATTTAATTATACCATAAAAAAAGCGAACATTCAATGATTATTTTTTTCTTTTCCCCACTTGCAAATATCGTCTAAAACGCAATTTACGCACTGCGGATTTATTGGTTTGCAAACATTCTGACCCCAGGTAACGAGAAGGTCATTATATATTATCCAATCCTTTCTTTTAAGAATCTTCATAAGAGCAAATTCTGTCTTTTCGGGCGTCTTCGTATTCACCGCCCCAAGGCGGTTTGATATTCTATGCACATGAGTGTCGACGCAAATTGCAGGAATGTTATATCCAAGAGAAAGAACGAGATTCGCGGTTTTTCTTCCAACGCCTTTGAGGGAGAGAAGCTCCTCAATCGTGTTTGGAACCCTGCCATTGTATTTTTCAAGTATTGTCTTTGAGACATGAAGAATTGAAACTGATTTGTTTCTATAAAATCCGGCAGGATAAATCGCCTTTTCGATAACGGACTGCTTCAGATGAATCATCTCTTGGGGCGTTGATGCAAGCTCAAAGAGTCTCAATGATGCCTCTTCAGTCACTGCGTCTTTGGTTCTGAGAGATATAATTGTCGAGATGAGTATTTTGTATGGGTCGGATGAAATTTCCTTCACCCTCATGACAATCGGCTGTTTGTATTTTTTATACTCTCTTTTCAGGCGGGATACAACTACCTCCATCTTTATTTTCAATCATCCCCCAGTTCCGGCATTTCATCTATCAGAGAGTTCCATCTATCATACATCGTTTTGAGCATCCTCTCAAGCTGTTTAACTCTCTCCGATATTTTCTTCAGCTCGGGTCCCATCTTATATGAATCATCGGCCGACATTTTTTCGTACAGCTCTTTTTTCTCTTGCTCGAAAATCTCAATTTCCTTTTCAAGAGTCTTCAGCTGTTTGTTTATCATGCTCCTCTTTTCGACAAGCATCCTTCTCTCTCTCTTTGCATCTGAAAGCTTGGGTTTCTGCGGATTCTTCTGAGCGGACTCCTCTTTCTCTTCCTCCCTGCCCTTCGCCTCAAAAAATTTATAGTCATTGTAACTGCCGAAATGCATTTTCAGATGTTTATCTTCTATTCTCCACACAGTTACATTTTCAAGGGATTTCAACAGATACTCATTGTGTGTCACTATTATGAATCCGGATTTCAGACCCTTAAGCCATTCGATGAATACATCTATCGTTTCAAGGTCAAGGTAATTTGTCGGTTCGTCAAGTATGACAAAATTGAATGTTGAGCAGAATAGTTTTGTAAGATAGAGTCTCACCCTCTCTCCGCCTGATAAAACCTTTATCTTTTTCTCATAATCCTCGTCTGAGAAGAGCATCATTCCGAGAAGCTGTTTTGCCCTGAAATTGTCGACTCCGTCAGTGTAGATAAAATCCAGCACTGTGGTTTCATCCTTCAACTGCGCTATCTTGTCAAAATCAAAATAAAGCAGTTTCAGTTTCTCGCTCTCCTTAACCTCTCCTTTGAAATTATCATCCCTCGAAGCGATTATCCTCAAGAGAGTCGATTTTCCGTAGCCGTTTGCTCCTATTAGGAATATTCTGTCTGAGGGTCTGACTGTCACCTCTATATCTTCAAGTATCTTCTCTTTGTCATACCTCTTCTCTTTGATGTCAATTTTGAAGCCGATGTCTGAGCGCAAAACCTCGTCGCGCCTCATGAATGAAACCTCTTTCTTTGAAAAATCTTCAAGACCGTCAAGCTTATCATCGATTTTGTCTACGAATTTCTGCCTCGATGAAGCAATGTTGACCTTTTTCACATTGTCCTTTATTCTCGCAATCATCTCTTCCAGTCTCGCCTTTTCGCCGAGAAGATTTTCTCTCTCCCTCTCTGTCTGCATTATTGCCATATCCTTCTGATTTCTGAAGAAGGAATAATTGCCGTTGTATTTTTTTATTTTTTTGTTGTTCAGTTCAAGGGTTCTTTCGCACACAGAGTCAAGAAATGTCCTGTCATGCGAAACTATTATGCAGAGTTTGTTTATTCTTTTCAGGTAAGACTCCACAAATTTAATTGATGGAAGATCAAGATGATTTGTGGGTTCATCAAGCAGAAGCACCTCAGATTCATCCAAAAGCAGTTTCGCGAGGAAGAGACGCATTTTGAATCCGTATGAAAGTTCAAATATCCTCTTGTTCGATTCCTTTTTAAAGCCAAGCGACTCGAGAACCTGAATTACATCCTCTTTCAGCTTATAACCGTTATGAGTGTTGAAGACCGATTCGACATCGGAAAACTCATGCAGAAGTTCGTCGTCCGGATTCTCCGTGCTCTCAAGACGAGCGAGAAGAGAGTTGTATTCATTGTAGAATGAGATTTGGGAGAGGACAAATTCATAAGGCAGCAAATCGGCGTCTTCAAAAGCCATCTGCTGTTTCAGGTAAGCTATCTTTGCTGAGTTTGAAACCGAAATGGTTCCTGATTCAGGATGAAGATTTCCTGAGAGCAGGTTGAAAAAGGTTGATTTGCCCGAACCGTTTCTTCCCACGAGGCCGTTTTTGCAGTCATCTATTGTGAGTGATGTGTCATCAAATATTGTCTGCGCGCCGTATGAAAATGACAAGCTGTTTATCTGAATCATAATCCCGCCGGATAAGGGTTGAAATAGGTTTGTTTTTCAAGGTAGGCAACTTCAAAACGCACTATAAAGCTCTTCATAAGAGATTTTAAAACAGTTACAGAAACCGCTCCTTCCCTATAATTATGGAGAGTCTTTAAAAAGAATTCTATCTCCTTTTTCTTCATATTTTTTGAAACATAACCGAAAGCATGCAGGAGAGTGTTTTCGTCATTTCCTTTTGTTATGGGACGCTCCGTAATCCTCTTGAGAGATTCAAAATAGGAATCAAAAAGCTCGTTCTTAGTAAACTTCTTCTGATTGCCGAGAAGATTTCCGATTATTCTCATCTCCTTCTGGTTGTATGCCATAAAGAGAAGTTTGTTGTATTCATGGTATTTGAGCAGGCCTGTTATGTTTTTTTCATCTCTCGCCTCTCTGAAACCGGCAAATGCATAGAGTTTTATCAGGAAATGCTCTCTCAACCTCTCGTCCATCAGTCTCCCTTCATCCTCCATTGGGTATCCTGAATATTTTTCAACAACCTCTCTTCCGAAAAAACCGGCATGTTTTCTGCTTAGTTCAATCCCTTTCTCACTGAAAATTTTTACATCTTTTATTCCACAGGAGGGAGAGCGGCCCTTCAATATAATTCCATCTATATTTTCAATCTCTCTTAAAAACTTCTTTGAAAATGTTTCCATTTTATCGGTCAGAATATCTCCGGTTGACGGCTGGATTAGAATTTCACCTGCTTTGCTTTTGATAATTCTTATCGGATTTCTCGGTATTCCGAGATTTATGGAAACCTCAGGGCAGACTGTGGTAAAGTCACAGAACTCTTTAAGTTTTTTGACTAGGGGACTCTTCACTCCCTGGCCATTGTATCTGCAGTTGTCAAATTCAATGCATCTTGATATAAGTATGACAGGTCTTCTCATTTTATAAATTTAATCGTCTCCGAAGCAAGAATGAAAATGAATCCCACATATGCCGATTCGATAAAATAAATAAGCCTGTACATTGTTCTGAATTTTCTTGAAAAACCATAGTTGAAGTTTCTCTTCAATATCTTTACGGACACGAGAAGTTGCAGCAAAAATCCCGGCAGGTATGCAATACCTATATATAGAGGGAAAACATTGAAAAATGAAATGACAAAAAAATAGATGGCTGAAAGGCCGAAGAAACAGAGTGAGATTATAAATGTTTTTTTCGGACCGAGACGCACCGAAATAGTTCTGATCCCGGTCTCTCTGTCAACCTCATAATCCATTGTCATGTGATTGATGTGCCCTGCGACCTCCATCAGTCCGAAGAAGACGGAAAAGAGCATTGCCTCAAATGAAATACAGCCTGATGCGAGGTAAGAGCCGAACATTGACAGAAACGGCATTGTCATCATGTCGAGGATGTATGGCACAAATCGCCCCTTCTTGAGCATCACCGCAGGATGAGTGTAAAGAGCCCAACCGAGCATGAGCAATATAAAAATCACTGCAAATATATAATGTATTCTCCACGCAGAGTAGATTGTCAGCAGAAAAAATACCGCAGATACAAAGAATAGAAAGTTAATGTTTATGCCTTTGAATTTTTCGTCAAACTTCTTCTCCTTGTCTTTCAGGTCCTTGTCAAATGTGGCGTAATTATTGTATGAAAGAACCTGAGAAAGAAATGAAAATAAAGCAAAAAAACCCCATAGGGTAACAGATGAAATTTCAATTCTGCCGAGAGTGTAGCCCATGTAAAGAAACCCGGCGACACCCATTAAAAAGTGCTGGAAATTTTCAAAAGGCCTTATTGCAAAAAATAGTGAACGAATGTAGTTTTTCATTTTTTCCATTTTTCAAGTATTCCTTCCGATGCAAGTATTCCGGATATCGCGGCGCCCACTATGCCTCTTGATTTTCCTGCTCCGTCACCCGCAACAAATAGATTTTGTATGCTTGATTCCATGCTTTTGTTTGTTTCGTATGAGAGAGAGTAGAACTTTATTTCAGGGGCGTATATAAGATTTTCTTCCTTCAATATCGTATTGCCGAAAATCTTATTCAATTTAATGAGGCCTTCCTTGAGTGATTTCACTATTTTATACGGATACGACATCCTTATATCTCCCGGTGTCACGGTCGACCCGATTGTCAGTGTGGGTTGAACCTTGTCATACCATCTTGATTTTTCAAAGAATGTATCAGCCTTAGATCTCTTTTCGTCCAAAAAATCACCCACTCTCTGAACGATCGGCAGCCCTCCTCCCAGAATATTCGTCGCAGATGCAATGAGCCTTCCATAAACAAATGGGTCTGTCAGGGGTTCTGTCAGATTGACAGTATTCAGAAGCGCAAAGTTTGTGTTCTCAGTCTTCTTGTTTTTGAGGGCATCACCGTTGACAAGCTTAAAATCGTCATAATGCTCAAGAGTTATTCTGCCTCCCGGATTTGTGCAAAAAGTCCTGAGTTCGTTTGAGTATTTTGTTTTTATCTTGAACTTTGGGTCATAGAGGACATCGGTTATGGGATACGATTCCCTCTTCATCTCTATCCTTATTCCCACATCTATCCGTTTGCCGTTGGAGTACTTTATTCCTATTCTCTTAGATATATCGCGAAGCCATTTCGACCCGCTCCTGCCCGGAGCAATCACAAGGTGTCGGCATTGAAAATCCTGATTGTTATCGCTTATAAGTTCAAAGCCGCCCTCGGCGATTTCAATATTCTCAATGTTTGTCGATAGGGTAAATGCCACACCCTCCGCTTCAAGGAAGGATCTGAATTTCTTAATAACATCCTTTGACATGTCCGTCCCTATATGCCTCTGAACAGCGCCGACAAGAGTCACTTCATTTCTCTGCGCCCTCTCAGACCATTCCCGGTATGAATCTTCATTCTCTCCGTAAAGTTCTATCGGTGCTCCGAATTGCAGGAAAATGCTGTCGATGAAATTTATAAGCTGGTAAGCCCTATCCCTTGTCAAAAAAAGGTCTTCAAGGTCCATGCCTATGTCGGGAGTTAAATTCAACTTGCAGTCATTCAGCATCCCGCCAGACGGAAAGGGATTCTTGTCAATTATTAGTATAGACCTGCATCCTTCTTTTACGAGGTTGTAGGCCGCAAAGAGACCCGCCGGCCCTGATCCGATAATTATAACATCATACATAACTTCATTATATAACACCCCCCCCTTCCAGTCAAGAAAACAATTATAGGGACGGTGGTTGAAATAGTTGAAGTGACAAAAATGCTTCTGAAAATATTATTATCACTCACTTATTATAATTCGATGTGCTGTGCAATTTGACAAAATGATTATATTGCTAAGAACCTTAAAATAATTGTTTATTTTCCTGAAACGATTATTAACAGAGCAATTTGAACGATTACAAGGATAAACTTCAACTATTTCAACCACCGTCCCTAAACCTGTTTTTTATCAAATTGATAATTTTATCTTTGTCTTCGTTGCCATAGCGGATATACAAGCCGCGGAAATTCTCAAGACGGCTGGGTTTTAGGAACGGAGATAGGAGCACTCCTGTGTTGTCGTTATAGAATGATTTGAATCTTGAAAATTCATACTCTCTCTTAGTAAATAAAAATTCAACGAGAATCGTCTTCTCTTTTATTGTGAATGTTGTAGGGAATATAAATTGAAGATAAACTATCGCTGAAACAATTACAGAGACAATCATGCCAACCCAGGAAAGCTCAACAAAACCTATGAGAAGCATCAAAAAGAATCCCAAAACTGCAGTTAGTTTTATAATCGGTTTAGAATCCCTTGCAGGCAGAGAGACCCATCTGAAATTATCCATGCATCACCTCTTTCAATGCCTTTTTGATTCTCTCCCTGCTCATCTCAATGTGCTCGCTTATAATTTTTGTGTCTGTGAGCACAGGCATAAAATTTGTGTCTCCCTCCCATCTCGGAACAAGGTGGACATGGAGATGGCCTGTTATCCCGGCTCCGGCGCACTTTCCGCTGTTTATGCCGACATTTATACCCTGAGGTTTATATGCCTTCATTATCGCTTTGTATGCAATCCTGACTCCGTTGAAGAGAGATGCTGTTTCTTTTTCGGTGAGCATATCAAGGCTCTTTCCATGCTTTGCCGGAGAAACCATTATGTGTCCGTTTGTATACGGGTACTTGTTCATCACCACAGTAAAATCCTTTCCTTTAAAGACAAGAAACATCTCTTCAGGAAAACAGAAAATGCATTTCTTCGCATGCGAATCTGATTCACTCGCTATGTATTCCATCCTCCATGGCGCAAATATCTTCTTCATCTTACCTCCGATGCTTTTATTTTTCCGAATACTCCGTCATACCCCTCTTCGATTTCAACATTCTTGTTTCTTACATTGATGCAGAACTGAGCAAACTCCTCGGTGAATGTTTCAGCGAGACTCCTCCTGTCAGCAGTCACCTTTATCTCCATCTCGCTTTTTCTTTCAAGCATTTTTATCAATGCTTCCGGTTTCTTTATTTTATTTTTCGATGTTAAAACAAATTTGTTTACATATTCCTCTATGGGAAGCACATAAAAAACTTTTTTATCATATATTTTCTTTGACTTTGGAAGCGATTTAATCCTGTTGAAGACTCCTTCGGTCAGATTTTTTCTGCAGATAGGGCACACATTTATGCTCTCTCCGGTCTTGAATCCGCAATTCCTGTGGCCTGACAAAAAATACTTTCCCTCCTGCGGAAAAAATTCGACTGTGCCGTAGATTTTATTCAGACTTAAAATTCTTTTAAGGTCTTTTATTGTCTTCAAACCGCCCTCCACAATTGTCGCTTCTCTTCCTATCAACTGCGGCGAGTGAGCATCTGAAAACGAAACAAGAGGATAGAGGGAGGCATCTTTATTTTCACAGCACATGAAGGGGTCGGATGACAAACCTGTCTCCAGAGCAGAGATTGACTCTTTAACTTCGGCAGGAATAGAGTCATATCCTGATTTGCCTCCGAGTATGGAGAAGTGCGGCGTCCAAATATGCGCCATTATGACAAGTATGTCTTCAGAAATATTTTTCATCTTCAAAATAAAATCCCTTATATTGAGCTTCACAATAGGCCTTCCGTCAGATTCAAGTTTTGCATAATCCTTCAGAAATTTACGCGCCTCTTCAACGGACAGATAATCGGGAAAGACCAGCAGAATATGAATTTTTCTGCATTTATCATTTTCTCTGTATATCAGGGAGACTTCCGCAGTAAGAAAAAATTTCACAGAAGAGAAAAAGTAAATTCCGTAACCTTCCTCTTTCAATTTTTTTTTCGCTTCCTTAAAATATCCGCCGTGAAGTATGTCGCCCGTTCCCAGATACGAAACTCCCTTCAGTCGCGCCATTTCGGAGAATGATTCTATTCCTCCGTTTTTGGAAGAGGCTAGAGAGTATTTTGTATGCAAATGAAGATCCATGAATTCTATTTTATGCATACCGCCATTCCCCTCTCTGATGTGCGCTTCAGTCCGTTTGTCGAGAGAAAATGATAAAGGTGCTTCTCTCTGAAACCCGAATTGTTTATTGAAAAAAGAAGCTCTTCGATATCAATGGCTCTCTCCTGAAATTGAATATTCTCCTCTCTATCCTGAAATTCGACTCTGAGGTCAAGAGTGCAGATTCTCTTCTTCTCGTCATATGATGTGTTCCATACTGATTTGAAAATGCTCCCGTCCCTATACTGAGTGTGTGAGGCAAAAACGCTTAACCCAAAATCCGTGTTGAAATCAAACATGAACAGCCCTCCGTCTCTTAAAGAATCATAAGCCGAAAAGAAGAATTTCATAAGGTCATTCTCATCAATATGGTTGACTGTGTCATACATGCATACTGCGACATCAAACTTTTCCGTCAGAGGTATGCTTCTGATATCTCCGCAGATTAAACGGATATTTCTTCCGAGTATTTTTTTCTGCGCTTCAAAAAGCATCTTGCTTGACTTGTCCACGACTGTGACGTCATAGCCGATCTCCGTCAAAGGTAAAGCGAGATTCCCTGTCCCTCCTCCAAGATCGAGAAGTTTGAAGTTCTTTGCCTTGTGTTTGAGGCATAGTTCGTTTATATACCTTGCCCACTCTTTATAAGGGATGAACTGCATCAGTTCATCGTATATTTCTGATATTAAGTCATAATCAAACGAAAGAGGCATCACACCTTCAGCGGTTCGAAATTTGAAAAATCGGCATAATGGATTATTATTGCCTCTCTTGTGCGTTTGGAAAGGTCTCCCTCCTTTGCATGCATCGCTATTATATGCGTCACCGCATCCGGAAGAGAGTGCTTGAATGAGAGGGCGGCTCCTGAAAACGGGTGGCGCAGGAACTTTCCGTTCTCCGACACAATGTACTTGCCGTTCTCCTTCCTGTACTCAAGCAGTTTCCCTATGTCGTGAAGAAGACCTCCGCACACGATTATATCAAGGTCAACAAATCCGTCTCCGTAGAATCTGTTGAGAGTCTCTCCCATCTTGAGAGCCGTATTGGTTACAGCTCTTATGTGAGTCACAATTGAAATTTTTGTATTCTCTATCAGAAGCGTGAATGGTACATTTTCAAGATCTTCCGGGTTCCATCCTCCCATCTTCATTGCATCTTCAATAACCTTTACAGTCAAGTCCCTCAGATCAGCGTTTTTTATCAGGCCGATTTCAGGGAAAATTTCATTTATCTTCATCTGTGCTCCTTTTTTTGATTTTGTTTATTATCTCAATTATCTCATCATAATTCTCAGTTTTATTTATCCTCTCTTTGTATTGCTTCGCATAGGGAATACCTTTCATATACCAGTGAAAATGCTTTCTCATCTCCCTTATCCTCTCCTTTGATTTTCCGCCTTGACAAGCAAGAGAATAGTGCTCTTTGAGAAGCTTTATTCTCTCTTCAAAAGAGGGTTCGGAATACTTTCCCGAATTCATGAAACTCTTTATCTGCGAGAATATCCATGGGTGGCCGAAGGATGCCCTTCCAATCATAATAGCATCGACCTTTGACTCTTCCCAAAACTTCAAAGCCTGCTCGGGAGTCTTTATATCGCCGTTGCCTATAACGGGTATTGCGACTGACTCTTTTATTTTTTTTATCTCTTCCCAATCTGCGCTTCCCGTGAACTGCTGGACTGCCAGACGACCGTGTACTGCAATAAATGCAACACCGCACTTCTCAAGCACTCTTGCAATATCAACTCCCCTGATGCTGTTATACCCCACCCTGATTTTTGCCGATACAGGCAATCTTGTCGATGAGACGACAGCGGTGACAATATCCTTCATGTGCGAGAGATTCTTAAGAAGAGCCGCCCCGTATCCCTGTTTCAGTATTTTGGGGACAGAACAGCCGAGATTTATATCTATAAAATCCGGATTGAATTCCGATGCGGATTCGCTTGCAGCTGACATTGCCTCGACAGTTCCTCCGAAAATCTGTATTCCGTATGGTCTCTCAGCCTCAGAGAATTCCATGAGCTTCACTGTCTTCTTAGAGCTTCGCATCAAACCGTCTGCCGATACGAGTTCGCTGTAAGTCATATCAGCTCCTAACGCTCTGCAAATTTTTCTGTATGGTGAATCCGTAATACCTGCTATCGGGGCAAGAATTATCTTACCTTTTACATCCATCTATTCAAAAGTGGTGTCAGAATCAAAATACTTGCACGGGTCAGTTCTGTCATCAAAGACCCTCACCTCATAGTGGAGGTGCGTGCCGGTTGAACGCCCGGTGCTTCCCATGTGTCCTATCATCTGATGCCTCTTGACAAGATCGCCCTCTTTGACTGAAATTTTATTGAGATGGGCATAGACCGTAATATAACCGTAGCCGTGGTCAATTTTCAATGTCTTTCCATATCCGGCAAGATAGTCAGCGTATATCACCTTTCCATCTGCCGGAGCATAGATGGGAGGAGCTGATTGGTTGGCAATATCTATTCCTGTATGAAGTTCGCTTCTTCCGTTGAAAGGATCTTTTCTGTATCCGAAGCCGCTTGTGATACTGCCCTGAGTGGGCATAATAGATGGAGTATGCGTTATGAGGTCATACGCATTCAAAAGATTGCTGTTAACTGAATTGACATTTTTTGATTCAAATTCCACAAGATTCTTTACTTGAAACAATCTCTTGTCGACATTTTCAATGAGTTTCTTTGTAGCCATGTCGAGATTTGAAAGCCTCTCATCATGAAAGTCATAACCTCCCAATCCCAACTGCCTTAAATCCTCTGAAAGCTGTGTCAGGTTTGAGAGAGTGCGCATCCGCTTTTCATACTCTGTTATCCTGTTTATTTGGTCAAGATAATCATTGAGTTTTTTATTTGTGTTATCTATGGAATTTATAAGATAATCGCGTTTTGCATAGATTTTTATGAGAGAGTCCGGATTAAGGTTATTGACCTGAGCAAAAAATATCAAAGCAAGTGATGAAACAAAAAAGATAAGGAAAGCCGCAATCAGTATTCCCGCTTGCTTTTCAGTGACTTCAAGTGTCAGTGGTTTATTACCGGATTTGAATTCATTGTCTATGACAATTGTCCATTTTCTCATAATTAAGAATTATACTGTTTATTTATTTTATGTCAAGTGAGATTTATAAAAAAAATAAAAATCTTGATTACCTATTGACAAATTGGAAATAATAGGTAAAATATGGAGAAAAATGGTAAAAATTGGAGAACCATGGAATCAAGAGTGCGCTTTATCGGATTCAAGTTTGTAAACATTGAAGAGAATGGAAGAATCTCCATTCCCTCTGTTTATAGAGAAGCCACAGAGGCAAAATTATTCTTCATAGTGCCCGGCTCCAACAAGGTGCTTCATATCTATCCCGAAGAGTCATTTCTGAAGCTTGAAGATAAAATTTCGAAGCTCGAGTCGGAAGAGGACAGAAAGACCATAACTGACTACATATATTCCAATGCAGTCTCCATAAAAAGAGATTCTATGTGGAGAATATCAATACCTCAGCACCTTATAGAGTATGCGTCCCTCAAGGAGACTGTCAAAATAGTCGGCGGTAATGACAAGCTCGACCTCTGGGACCCCAAACACCATGATGAGTACAATAAGTCTCTCCTCAGTGAAGGAAGCGCAACCTTTAAAAAGATAGGAATATAAAATGAAAAAAATTCTTTTCAAAAAGTCCACGCACATCCTCATCAAGGTCAGCGGAACAATCTCACAGGAGGATGTCGGCGAACTCAAGGAAGCCCTCTCTGTCGCATCAAAGCACTCTCTTCCGGTTATTTTGGATTTAAGACAGACAAAGGCGGTCTATTTTAAGACCGGGCTTCTTTTAAAGGGAATGAGAAGATACTACCTTTCCAGATGCGTTCCATTGAAAATTATCTGCACTGACCCGTATATTCTGTCGGTGCTTTCGCTCTTTGACTGCGAAATCCTGTATGACACGACAAAAGACCTGAATTCGGCGAGAAATCTTGTAGAGATCAAATTCTAAAAAATGGCTCATACTCCCGTAATGCTCTCTGAAGCAATTTCGTTTTTGGAGGTGCAGGATGGAAAGAGCTATCTGGATCTCACTGCCGGATTCGGCGGACACGCATCGGAAATCCTAAAAAAAATCCCAAACGGTCAGCTGTATCTGATAGACAGGGATGATTCCGCTTTAAACCATCTGAAGAGTATGTTTTCAGGAAAAGAGAATGTGCATATAATGAAGATGAATTTTTCAAATATCGATTTTTCAATTAAATTCGACGGTATTCTGGCAGACCTCGGGGTCTCCTCTTTTCAATTTGACTCTGTTGATAGAGGTTTTTCATATAGGTTTGACGCGCCTCTCGACCTGAGGATGGACAGGAGCGAAAAGAATCTTCTTGAAGAGCTTCTTGCGAATGACCGGCAATACATATCCGATGTTATAAGAAAGAATTCAGACGAGTATCAGGCTGATGAAATAGCCTCAGAGATGAAGAAGAGGCACGATGCCGGAAGACTCAAAACAACATTTGACCTTAAACAGGCGATAATCGACGGAAAGAGAAACAGGGATGTGAAGCAGGGTCTGAAGAGAGTATTCATGGCCCTCAGGATGTATGTGAACAGCGAGTCAGAGTCTCTTCATGCAATGATAGAAAAAGTCCCCCGACATCTCAATGAAAACGGAAGATTTGTCATCCTCACATACCATTCAATAGAGGACAGAATGGTCAAAGAGTTCTTTAAGAAAAACAGTGAGATGAGAAGCGTGACAAAGAAGGTCGTTAGGCCCTCATACTTCGAAGTTATGGAGAACAAGAGAGCCCGCTCTGCGAAAATGCGCATATACGAGAAGACCGCATGAAAAACATATTCATATTCATACTTATCTGCTTTATCTTTCTCGGCGGGTACTCAGTATCAAGATTTTATATGATAAGAGTCACAATGCAGTCTGACAAATTGGATAAAGAGTGCAAGAATCTCACAAACCAGTCAAGACGGCTGGGTTTCAGAATAGACGAACTCAAGTCACTCAACAGATTTGAGGCATTTGCTTTTGACACATTGAAAATGAGATACCCTACAGGTGATGATTATGAGTCCGGTGACAAGAAATATACACAAAGATAGTCAGCAGACAAACAAGAGGATGAATGTCTCTCTTGTAGTCCTTTTGATTGTCACTGTTTTTGTGGTTATGAAGACCGCATCTCTGCAGATATTTTCATTTTTTGCTTATGATAAGGTTGTTAGTTCAAAGAACTGCATTAAAATATCCGACAAATCTGAGAGGGGAGATATTCTTGACAGAAACAAAAAACAGATAGCCACATCAATGAAGACATTCAATCTTTATGTAATGAAACCGGCGATGAAGAGCGCCGCAAGTGTGGCTGAAGTGGTTTCATCGGCCGGAATCCTCTCTTACTCGGATGTTTTGAACCGATTGAATTCAAGAATGTCATATATACCGATATCATACGATATACCCGAACAGGCCGCATTTCAGCTGAAGAACAAATATCCGTCTATAATCGTAAAAGAGGAAAAGACAAGATTCTATTTAAACCCGCACATGTATTCAAATGTAACGGGTTTCGTCGGGGTTGACAACAACGGACTGGAAGGAATAGAGTACCTATACAATGATAACCTTAAGGGAAAGAACGGATATGTTATATATCAAAAAAAACCCAACGGCAAAATATACAAGCACCCGAGCTACTCGGATAAACCTTCAGAGAAGGGAGAAGACATAATTCTCACAATCGACAAGGATTTTCAGGAAATAGCTTACAATATAGTCAGGGAGTGGTGCGAAAAATACAATGCCTTGAAGGGCTCTGCAATCGTAATGGAAGTGGAGACAGGAGAAATATTTGCAATGGTCGACTATCCCACATACAATTCAAATCTTCACGGCAAGGAGAATCCGCAGATATGCAAGAATACTTCCGTTGTGAATCTCTTCGAACCGGGTTCGATATTCAAACTGATTCCGGCAGTCAGCGCAATAGAAAACAAGCTCGTTAGGCTTGATGAAACCTGCAAATATGAATCGGATACAATCAAGATAAACGGAAAGAGGATCACGGATGCGCATGACCTCGGAATCCTCACATTTGAAGAGGCATTCACACTATCAAGCAACATAGGCTTCTCTATTATCGGAGAAAAGGTCGGAAAGGAGAATGTTTACAAAACAGCGCAGAAATTCGGCATCGGAAAAAAGACCGGAATCAATGTTCCCGGCGAACAGAGAGGATTCTTCACCAATTACGAAAAGTGGATTCCAATCCATTTCGCCAATATTTGTTTCGGTCAGGGTTTGAGCGTAACAGCGCTTCAGATGATAT
The DNA here is from genome assembly GCA_050239825.1 of bacterium. GTDB lineage: Bacteria > Hydrothermota > 32-111 > 32-111 > 32-111 > UBA2202. The sequence goes on along the minus strand of JBFXGO010000023.1, from coordinate 13,754 downwards.
GCGCATACAATGCAATAGCCAATGGCGGAGTTTATGTCAATCCAAAGCTTGTCAAGAGTGTCGGGTCTTCAATGCTTTTCAAGAACACAGAAAAACGAATCGTCTCAGATGATGTCGCTTCGACAATGAACGAACTTCTGAAAAAGGTCATTTATGAAGGAACCGGAGTAAAAGCGCAGGTAGATGGAATCACAGTGGCCGGCAAGACAGGCACAGCGGAGAAAGCCTCCGAAAAAGGAGGATATATGAGAGGAAAGTACATCTCCTCTTTCATAGGGTACTTCCCCGCCGACAAACCTCGTTTTATTGTAATGACAATAGTCGATGAACCTAAGGGAATGTATTGGGCGAGCGAGATTGCGGCGCCCATGTTCGCAGATATAGTAAAAAGAATCGTTAACCTTCCTGATTACAGGTATATTCTGATTGAATCAAAGGAGAGAGCGGAAAATGAAGCTCGCAAAGATAATAAACAATCTTGATGTAAAAGTCCTGAACTTCAGTGATGTTGAAATCAGCGACTTGATTGCCGATTCAAGAAAAACAAACAAAAACTCTCTCTTTATTGCTGTGAAGGGCAAAAATTTCAACGGCAATGAATTCATAGGAAAGGCTATAAAAAGAGGGGCATCAGCCATTCTTACATCTGAAAAGCCGCTAAAGGATTACGGTGTGCCGGTTATTGTGACTGACACTCTCAACCAAACATGCGCGCTTGCGGCAAGGAACTTTTTCTCCGACCCTCTCTCTTCAATGAAGGTTGTCGGAGTGACCGGAACCAACGGAAAGACAACTACAACATACCTCCTCAGGAGCATATTTTCAAAGTTTGAAAAGACTGCGGTTATAGGAACTATAAGGAATATAATTATTAATGATAAAATACACACGGAGAACACAACTCCGGATCCCATAGACCTATATAGGCTCTTCGCGAGAATGAGGGATAAGGGCGTGACAAGCCTGTTCATGGAGGTTTCAAGCCACGGACTCAAGCTTGAGAGGGTATTCTCCATTGATTTCGATGCGGCAATTTTTACAAACCTTACACAGGACCATCTTGACTTTCATCACACAATGGCAGATTACAGAGAATCAAAAGAGAAGCTCTTTAAAATGCTGAAGAAGAACGGATTCTCTGTTATCAATGCTGATGATAAAAATGCCGGGTATTTCGTCGAAGCATCATCCGGAAAAGATGTCGTCACTTTTGGCATAAGAAACAGGGATGCTGACTGGGTTATAGAGATTAAATCCCTCTCTCTTGAAGGCAGTACATTCACAATCTGCGAAAAGAAAACAAGCAAAAGCTTTGAAATATCAGTCCCTCTGGTTGGAGACCATAACATATACAATTCGGCATGTGCTTTTCTGACAGCATATAAAATGAAAATTAAAACCTCCGTGATAATTGACGGATTGAAAGAGACCGAGCAGGTTGACGGAAGGTTTGAGAAATTTTATGACAGCAGAGGATTCTATGCGGTAGTTGATTATGCACACTCCCCCGATGCCCTTGAAAGACTTCTCAGAACAGCAAAGCGTCTTACAAAGAATCGCGTAATAACAATCTTCGGGTGCGGAGGAGACAGGGACAGAGAGAAGAGACCTATAATGGGTAAAATAGCAACCCACCTGTCAGATTTTGCAATAATCACTTCAGACAATCCACGCACGGAAAACCCTGAGAATATAATAAAGGAGATACTTGCAGGAATAAAGGAGAAGAATTGGGTTGTTGAGATAAACAGAGCAAGAGCCATTAAGAAGGGCTTCATGATGGCTCAGGAAGGTGACACTCTGATTATTGCAGGCAAAGGTCATGAAGATTATCAGATAATAGGAACAAAGAAATATCATTTTGACGACAGAGAAGAGGCAAGGAAAAACCTGAAAAAGTAGAAAAGGAAAAGCATGGAGAGTATGAAGTCTGATTTCATCGCAAAGGCGGTTTGTGGCAAGCTTGTTAATTCAACTGAAACCATAGAAATCACTGCAATCTCTACGGACAGCAGAGAAATTTCAAAGAATTTTCTCTTCATTCCAATTAAGGGAGAGACCTTCGACGGCCATGATTTCATTGAAGCGGCTTTCTCCGCAGGCGCATCGCTATCCATCTCCTCAAAAGACATTGTTTTGAATAAACCATATATAAAGGTCAGAGATACTCTTCAGGGGCTTCATGCGCTTGCAAAGGAATATCTTAAATCAATAGCTCCCTCCCGTATATGCATAACCGGTTCAACGGGAAAGACAACGACGAAAAACCTTTTAGCGGCTTCAGCTCCTGAAAACAACACTGTGTTCACGGAGGGAAACACGAATAATCTTATCGGAGTTCCTCAAAACATCTTCAGGTGCGGCAGAAATACAAAGAGGCTTATACTCGAAATGGGCATGAATACTGCAGGCGAGCTTTCAATGCTTTCAAATACCGTACGCCCCACCCACATCATGGTAACCACAATCAACAATTCGCACATAGGCAATTTCGATTCTTTTGAGAGGATATTGGACGCCAAATTTGAAATCATGAACGGTTATGAGTCAAAAGACAGGCCGATAATAATATGCGGAGACGACCGGAGAGTTCTATCAAGATTTTCATCAGTTGAAAAGAAGACATTCGGGCTTAACCGAGAAAATGATTTTTCTCCGAATTCTATGACAATGCTCAAGGATTCAAGCGAGATAGAGATTGATAGCAAAAAATACAGAGTGAGAATCCCGGGAATGGGCGGCATATATTCATTTCTTGCGGTCTATGCATTCATGAAGACTTTTCCGGACATGGAGATTGACATAGAAAAAGGATTGGAGAAATTTATTGAACCGTTAAGCAGGATGAACATTCTGCCTCTGAAGGATATGACACTCATCGATGATTCCTACAATGCATCTCCGGCATCAATGACAAATGCTATTGATGTTCTTTCAAAATTTACGGCGAGGAGAGTCGCCCTTCTCTCAGATATGCTCGAACTCGGCAGTACGGCTCCCCAAATGCACAGAGAAGTTGGAGAGGAGCTTAACAAAAAATCAATAGATGTTCTTATAGCTGTCGGAGTGCTTTCAAAAAATCTATATGATGTATTCAACGGAGAAAAATACTACTTTGAAGACCGTGTGCAAATGGAGGAGAAGCTCTTTTCCATTCTCAAAAAGATGGATGCCGTACTTGTGAAGGGATCTCATTCCACTAAGATGCATGAGACGGCAAAAAAAATAAAGGAGCATTATGCTGTATAATTTTCTGACCTATCTTTTCTCGGACATCGCGCTTTTCAGGTACATTACTTTCCGTTCGGCAATGGCCGCCATAACTTCTCTCGCAGTTACATTTCTCTTCGGTGGAAAGATAATTAAAATAATCAAAAAACGCAATGTCACGGAAAATATCAGGAACGACGGTCCGCAGACTCATCTAATCAAGCAGGGAACTCCTTCAATGGGCGGAATAATAATCATCATCTCAATTCTCTGCGGAGTTCTTCTCTGGTCTGACCTTAAAAATCCATTCATTCAGGTGATGCTGATCTCCTCTGCGGGTTTTGCTTTGCTTGGATTCACAGATGACCTTATAAAACTGACTGACAAGAAGGGTGTTCTTCCACTCTATAAAATACTGGTGCAGCTGGTGATTGCAGGAGGAATATGCCTTTTCATGCTTAAATCAGCTAATTACAATCTTCTCAACACCTACACCAATCTGCTATTTGTAAAGAATCTTATGATTGACCTGTCTCTCTTCTTCCTTCCCTTTGTAATCATGGTAATAATTGGAACAACCAATGCAGTCAATATCACGGACGGACTTGACGGACTCGCATCCGGTCTTCTGGCAATAGTATTCTCTATCTTTGCCGTTATAATATACATTTCAGGAAACAGGGTATTCAGCGGATATCTCAATATGATGTACATACCTGAGATAGGCGAACTCACGCTTTTCATACTCTGTAGCGCCGCCGCCTCTCTCGGATTTTTATGGTACAATTCCTATCCGGCGGAGATATTTATGGGAGATACCGGTTCACTCACTCTCGGGGGAATTCTCGGCACCGCGGCTGTTCTTTCAAAGCAGGAGATACTCCTGTTCGTCGCCGGAGGGGTCTTTGTTATTGAAGCTCTCTCCTCTATGCTTCAGACATCCTATTTCAAATTCACCAGAAAAACATCTGGTAGCGGAAAACGGCTTTTCAGAATGGCTCCTCTGCACCACCACTTTGAGCAAATGGGCATCAGAGAGACAAAAATCGTTGCAAGATTTTACATCCTTGGAGTGATATTCGGAATACTGGCATTAAGCACTTTAAAGATAAGGTAAATATGGTAAAAGATAAAAGATTTTCAATCATAGGATTCGGAAGAAGCGGACAGGCCATTGCAAAACTTCTTACTGCAAAACAGGGCATAGTGTTTGTCTCTGATTCAAAACCTATGTCAAAGGAACAGATGAAGGTGATAGCCGATTACCATCTGCAATATGAGACAAATCATTCTGAGGATATTTTGAATGCCGATTACATAATACTGAGTCCGGGTGTGCCGGATACAATAGAGATGGTCACGAGGGCGGCGTGGAAGAGGATACCGGTGCTCTCTGAAATAGAAATAGCTTCAAGACTTATGAAGAACAGATTCGTCTGCGTCACAGGAACAAACGGAAAATCAACCACAGCTTATTTGACCTATCAGTTACTGAAAATGCTTGATGTCGATTGCGATTTGGGAGGCAACATTTCTCCCGGAAAATCATTAAGCGAAATCGCGATAAACGAGCCTGACAAAAATAAAATAATAGTCCTCGAACTTTCGTCGTTCCAGCTTGAGCATATCGTGAAATTTACTCCGTATATAGGAATGATAACAAACATTTCGGACGACCATCTGGACAGATACAAATCCATAGATGATTATCTGAATGCAAAGCTTCAGATCTTCAAGAACATGAAAGAGGACGGATACAGAATACTCAACAAAGATGATTTATCTCTTTCACGCATAGAGCCAGCTTCAAACACACTCTATGTATCAGAGAATGAGGTGGAAAAGGGAGCATTTCTGAGAGGAATGGAGATAGTAGTAAGAGTGAATTCAAAGGAATCCATATATGATGTCTCTAAATTCCCTCTCATAGGAAGGCACAATCTTTACAATCTCATGTTCGCGCTTCTCTCCTCGGTTGCCGTTTATAGGCATTCACCTGCTCTGGCCGAGAGATTCAATGAGATAAAGGGGCTTGAACACAGAATGGAATTTGTGGCTGAAATAGGCAATGTCAAGATTTACAATAATTCAATGTGCACAAATCCAAAGGCATTTGTGTCATCTCTTGAGTCGGCGGGAGAGAACCAGACAGTCATTCTCGGAGGACGAAATAAAAATTTCGATACGGATATGATTATAAAAGCGATTATCAAATATGCAAAAAGAGCATTCATAATTGGAGAGGTCAAGGAATCCATCCGTGAACTTCTCTTTGATGAGGGGTATAAAAATGCAGAGACCGCAGTCTCATTGGACGATGCTGTTGAAAAGGCGATTAAGACGGCTGAGAGCGGAACATCGATAAATTTTTCACCCGGTTTTGCTTCTTTTGATATGTTCAAAGATTTCGCAGACAGAGGAAACAAATTCAAGGAGATTGTCAAAAAACATGCCTGAAGAGAGAAAGATCTTCATCCTTGTCTTTATACTTGTCCTTTCCGGACTATTCATTCTTTTCAATGCCTCATCTTTTGTGGCGTCTCAGCTGTCACAGTGCTCAAATGATCCTTTTTATTATGTGTTAAAACAGTTTCGCTCCATAATTATCGGCGTAACAATTCTCTTTTTTCTATACAAATGGAGACTTGAGAATCTTAAAAAAATCGCCTTTCCCGGACTTCTGCTCTCCATAATCCTTCTTATACTCGTCCTTGCAGTCGGCAAAGAAATCAACGGCGCAAAAAGGTGGCTTAATCTCAAATTCATGAATTTTCAGCCCTCGGAGATGGCCGAATTCTTTCTTCTTGTATATATCTCGGCATTTATCTCCTCTTACAAGTCCTTTAATAAATCTCACTCCAAGATAATCGGACTCCTGCTGATATGTTCTCTTGTAATAGGCCTTGTTGCGATTGAACCGAATTTTTCGACAGCCGCCCTAATGTTTGTCTTTGTTCTCGCTCTCCTCTTGATTTCCGACATTCCTAAGGGCTACATAATTTCTATGACCTCCGTAATTCTTACGGGCGGCGTAATCTATATGTTTAAATATTCTCATGCAATGTCGAGGATTAAAATGCTTATCGGGTCAATTGAATCGGAACAGACCGAAAATTCAATACTCGCCATAGCGAACGGAGGTTTTTTTGGAGAGGGAATCGGAATGGGTAAATTCAAGCTTTTCTTCATCCCCGAGGTACATTCGGATTTCATCTTCACCACGATAGCCGAAGAGATGGGCTTCGTGGGATGCATGCTTTTAATAGGGCTTTTCCTGCTCTTCCTTCGGATTGGGATAGCAGTTGCCAAGAATTCATACAACTCCTTCCACAAAGCCCTTGCCTATGGAGCGACGGTAATGATTTTCACTAAGGCAATTGTGCACATGACAATCTCTTTAAAAATACTGCCGGCGACAGGTCTGGTCCTCCCGTTTATTTCATACGGAGGCACTGCGATGATTTTCAATCTCGCAATGGTGGGAATACTTATGAATATAGCAAGGGAGAACAGGCTTGGAAAATAAAAGAAATATAATTATTTCAGCCGGAGGCACCGGAGGCCACATAATACCTGCAATCACAATAGGTCTCTCTTTAAAAAGCGTCTCCCCAGTATTTACCTGCGGCGCAAGAGATATTGAAAAGACGATATACAAAAGCTACGGATTAAACCCTGTTGAATTTGCTCTGGGTTCATTTTCACCCGCAAGATACATCATCTCCTTCCCGAAGAATTTCATGAAGGCAGTAAAACTAATTTATGACAAGAATCCTTCGTCTGTATTTGTCGCCGGCAACTATACATCCGGACCTATGGGACTTGCCGCAGTGATGATGAACAAAAAGCTTCTCGCAATAGAGCAGGATGCGCTTATAGGCAAAGCAAACAGGATATTCTCCTTGTTTGCGCATAAAATTTTTACTGCTTACAAGCCCCCGTTCAGGCATATCGATAACAGTAAGGCTGTATTTATAGGACATGTGCTTAGAAGCGACATCAGAAAACCTGTAAAGCAAAACGGCGACATCGATGTAAATACAAACAGAAAAAAGATACTCATTATCGGAGGAAGCCAGGGGGCTCTTTCAATGACAAAAAAGATTATTGAGATTCTTTATGAAACAAACAAATACCATCTTATTGTGGTTGCGGGAAAAAGCTATGACAAATTTGAAAAGAGAAGCGAAATGACCATTCTATCTTTTTATAAAAACATGGGCTGGCTGTATTCATTGGCGGACATCATCATAGCCCGTTCGGGGGCTCTCTCTGTTGCAGAGATAGCATTCACAAACAAGCCGGCTCTCTTTGTGCCGCTTTCATCGGCATCGAATGACGAACAGAAGATGAATATACTCTCTCTCATCAGGAAGAACAAACAGTTTGATTTCATTTCCGAGAAGAGTCTGACGAGAGAGTCTCTCATAAAAAAATTGAACAGAATAGAAAATATGAGAGGAGAGAATATGCATAATGAAGAGATGTTTTCAAACCAGATAGAGACAATAGAAAGATATGTTTAAGAATATATATCACATCCATTTTGTCGGAATCGGAGGAATCGGCATGAGCGGCATAGCCGAAGTTCTCAAATCCATGGGTTACAGCATTTCCGGCTCCGATATGAAAGAGTCGCAGATAACGGAGCATCTTGGAAACATCGGAATATCAATCAAGATAGGACATTGTGAGGATAATGTCGGAGATGCCGATGTAGTCGTATATTCATCTGCCGTTAAGGCCGACAATGTCGAATTGGTTCGCGCTAAAAGAGACAAAATACCCGTGATACCGCGGGCAGAGATGTTGGCTGAGCTCATGCGGATGAAGTTTTCAATCGGAGTCGCCGGCACCCACGGTAAAACCACTACGACTTCCCTGATAGCAAAGATATTCCACAATGCCAAACTTGATCCCACAATCATTATCGGGGGACAGGTAAAGGTTTTTGAGGATGCCAATGCGCGCCTTGGAGCCGGAGAGTACCTCATAGCGGAGGCGGATGAGAGCGATAAATCATTTCTCAAGCTATTCACCTCAATGGCAGTGATAACAAACATCGATGAGGACCATCTGGACAATTACAAGGACCTGGAAGAGATAAAGGAGCATTTTATAAAATTTGCAAATTCAGTGCCTTTTTACGGAGCTGTCATAATGTGTCTTGACGATGCCAACAATGTGGATGTAATGGACAGAATAACTTCCAAAACCATTACATACGGTTTTTCAAGAAAAGCTCATGTCAGAGCGGTAGAGGTCAAGATGAAGGTTCTCGGATCGCGATTCCAGCTTGTATCCCGCAACATGCCTCTCGGAGAGATAGTTATAAATATTCCCGGGAGACACAACATACTGAACTCTCTCGCCGCGGCCGCAGTTGCAATTGAAATGGAGATTCCTTTTAAAGTTATTAAGGAGGCTTTGTCCCAATTCACTGGAGTCAAGAGAAGATTCGAGATACTCTACAAAGATGAAAAGAAAAATATATTTATAGTGGATGATTATGCGCATCACCCAGCCGAAATATTCACAGTAATAAATTCTGCGCGAAATATGGGGGATTACAAGGTAGTCACAGTATTTCAACCGCATCTGTATTCGAGGACACTCTCTCTTAAAGAAAGGTTCTCAGAGATACTCTCCAAATCGGACATATCCATCGTAACGGACATATATCCAGCAAGAGAAAAACCAATAGAGGGAGTCACAGGGGCGATTCTCTTTGAAGAGATACAAAAAAATCTTGGAGTTAATGCCCACTATGTGGAAGACAAAGGCAATCTTCCATCGTATCTAAAACAATTTATTGAGGAGAATACTATTTTCCTATTCATCGGTGCCGGAGACATCAACAAGTATTCCGTGCTTTTTTCCGAGGAGCTTTCAAATGAGAAGAATTAAAGACTTTTCTCTTAAAAAAGCATCCTATATCAAAATCGGAGAAAAAGCAGATGTTCTCATAGCAGAGAACCATTCCGACCTCATTGAGGCATCGGGAATGAAGAGACCCAAGATTCTCGGAGCAATGTCCAATATTCTCTTTGCCTCAGATAAGTATGATTATACATTCATAATACTCGGTTCGGAATTTGAGAAAATTGAACTTTCAAGAGACGGTATTGTAAAAGCCGGAGCCGGGGTCAGAGTTGCATCTCTTCTTTCATTTATGAAAGAGAATCTTTTGACCGGATACGAGGAGCTCGCGGGGATACCGGGAAGCCTCGGAGGTATGCTTTTGATGAATGCCGGTGCAAACAAAAAATGCATATCCGACAACCTCATCGAGTTTGACACCCTTTCGAGAAATTCGGTTAAGAAGAATCAAGCAAAGTTTTCATATAGAAAATCATCTATAGATGAACCCATAGAATCACTCACTTTTCACTTTGAAAAAAGTTCAAAGGAGAGAATTGAAAATAAAACAAATGAAATTATCAGTAAAAGAAGAGAATCACAGCCTCTTGACAAGCCATCCCTCGGTTGCGTCTTCAAGAACCCATCGCCCGATAATCCTGCATGGAAGCTGATTCATTCAGTAGGCATGGCAGGAGTGTGCGAAGATGGAGTATGCGTCTCGAAAAAGCACGCCAATTTCATAGTAAATGAAGCAGATGGCAAGAGCCAAAATTTTCTAAAGCTCTCCGAGGAGATACGAAAAAGAGTAATGGAAAAACACAACATAAAACTTGAATATGAAATCGAAATACTATTCTAACAAAGGCGATTATCTTTACAGGGCTCACTCCCTGAAGAGCAAAAAGAAGAAGAAGATTATTCATCTTATACCCCGCATAGCCGCAAAGATTCTATTCTTCGGACTTCTGATTTCGCTTTTGATATTCGGAACAGGATACTTTTTAACTCACAGCTCTGCATTTGCCGTGAAAAAAGTAAAGATTGTTGTGGTTAATGAAAAGACTGCAATGGATGCCTCTCTGTTATCCGCCTTTGAGGGAAAGAACCTGAACAAAATCAAAGTCAGAGAGATAGAGAGTCATTTTGACAACAGTAACAGCGAATACGGCGTAAGGAGTGTCAAGAGGGAGCTTCCTTCGACTCTCAAGGTGGTTCTTTACAGGAGGTATCCGATGTTTTTAGTCAATGGCGAGCAGGTTATTAACAATGACCTGACTGTCTATAAAGCCACTGAGAAATGTGTCAACTATATACCCATTTACACGGATAGGAGAGAAATAAAATCAATGTTCGATATTCCGGGGCTTCCGACAATCCACAAACAGCTGGTAAAAAACAAGGAGTCCGTCAAATCAGTTGAATTCGGAGGTTCAAATATATATGTGAAACTCAAGAACGGAAAGACTGTCGTGTTATCGGCGGGACAGGCTCTTCCGGACTTGAGGCAGGTGACCGAGTCAGAGTACAGGGTGCTTGACTTCAGGTTTAAAAATGCAATTTATGTAAAAAAATAAAAAGTGAGGTTATATGGATATCACAGTGCTTGACATCGGTACTTCCAGCGTAAAGACACTGATGGCTTCTGTTGACGAGAATGGAAGCATAAATGTAAGCGGTTTTGCAAATGCAAAAAACAATGGCATGGCAAAGAGCAGAATAGTCGACATAGACATGACAATATCGGCTATCAAAGAGTCAATCCAATCAGCAGAGATAATGGCAGGCAGAAAAGCCGAACATATATTCGTCTCCATAGGAGGCAGTGACACCATAGGCATTGCAAGCAAGGGCATAATAGCAACAAAGCACGCGGGCGGAGAGATAACTGCGGAGGATGTCGTGAGAGTCATTGCGCAGGCAAAAGTCGTCCTCACAATTGACAGCAACATACTTCATGTGATACCTAAAGAGTTCACAGTTGACGACCAGACCAACATAAAGAACCCCGTAGGTCTTCTCGGTTCAAAGCTCTCTGCGGAGACCATGGTGATAGCTGTTCAGAATATTCTCATTCAGAATATTAACAATGCTGTTGAGAGAAGCGGGTTTAAAATTAGCGAAATGATTTCACAGCATGTAGCGGCATACAATTCAATACTCGACAGAGAGGAGATGGATTTGGGAGTTGCTCTTATTGATATAGGAGGCGGTTCGACCAAAATTTCCGTCTTCAACGACGATGCACTCAGATTCATAGATACTATAGACATCGCCGGAGACCATATAACAAAGGACATATCAATAGGATTGCGTCTTACAAAAAATGACTCCGAAGCTATAAAACTGAAATACGGATCATGCATCAAGGAGCTTGTCTCACCGGATGAAACATTCACTGCTCCCGGCTTGAATGACAGGGAGAACAGAACGATTTCAACCGCCGGGTTATTTGAGATAGTCGCTCCGAGAGTTGATGAAATAATCGAACTTACTTCACAGTCGATAGAGAAGAGCGGACTCTTCAGCAAGCTCAATGCCGGAATAGTTTTAACAGGAGGCACTGCGAATTTAAGAGGCATAAAAGAAAGATTCGAAAGAAAGACGAACCTGCCTGTCAAAGTCGGCACGCCTCAGCGTCTCTCCGGAATCACCGACAACCTCAACAATCCCTCATTTGCTGTGAGTGTCGGAATGCTTCTCTATGCGGCGGATATTTTCAAGGAGTCCGGAGGAATAAAACAGAGGAATCAGTTTTCATTTGACGGTTCATTCATGAGATTTTTGAATTTTTTCAAAGATATGTTTAAATTGTAAAATATCACAAGGGGGAGCAAAATGTTTATACCAGTTCAAGAAACAATCCAGCCGGCGAAGATAAAAATCGTCGGAGTGGGCGGTGCGGGCGGAAATGCGATAAACCGCATGATTTCATACGGTTTTACCGGAGTTGACTTCATAAGCATCAACACAGACCAGCAGATTTTGAGCCGTTCAGAGGCATCCGTGAAGATTCAGATTGGAAAGAACATCTCAAGAGGCCTCGGAGGAGGCGGAAATCCGGATGTTGGAAAGAAATCAGCTGAAGAATCAAGAGATGAAATACGGGAGGCGATAGAGGGCGCTGATATGCTTTTCATAACAGCGGGAATGGGCGGAGCAACAGGGACAGGGGCATCTCCGATAGTCGCTGAAATAGCAAAGGAGCTTGGAATACTCACAATTGCAATTGTGACAAAGCCATTTAATTTTGAAGGAAACAAAAGAATAAACAGCGCATCCGGCGGCATTCTCTCTTTGAAAGAGGCTGTTGATACAATGCTCGTTATTCCAAATGAAAAACTGAAGAACATTTCCGACAGAACCACTCCGTTAAACAAACTTTTTGAAGCGGCCGACACCGTACTTTATCAGGCGGCAAAGGGAATTTCCGATATAATCATCAGGCCCGGATTTGTAAACAGAGATTTTGCCGATGTGAAGGCGGTCATGACATGCAGAGGCGACGCTGTTATAGGAGTAGGTTCGGCAAAAGGAGAAGACAAGGGAGCGAGCGCGGCTCAGATAGCTCTTGACTGCCCTATACTTGAGGACTCTTCCATAGAGGGAGCGTCAGCCATGCTTGTAACTCTCACGGGGCCTTCCAATATGGCTTATGGGGATATAGAAGATGCTATGGAGATAATAAGAAAGAGAGCGGGAGGCAACACAGACATAAATTGGGGCGCCGCATTTGATGACGCTTTTGAAGACGAACTGAGAATAACAATTGTGGCGACAGGAATTTCAAGGGATAAACAGGCAGTCCAGACACAGCAGAAAGCGGATGTCCTTGAACTGTTCGGCTCACAGAACAAAAAAGAGGATAAGAAAAACGAAGAGATTCTTGCCGCTGTAAGCGTGAAGAGAATTACGGTTCCTGAAAATGATTTGGATAAGCCGGCATATCAGAGAAGAGCAAGCGATTAGTTTCATACTCCCCCAAGAGGGAGGGCATTCAGACAACCCTCCCTCTTACCCTTTTCAAAATCGATATTTCATTTCCGTTTGACTATTTATGATATTGGCGTGTTTTGCAGAGGCATTGCATTGCAACGTCTCTACATTATTTTCATTGTTCTCTTTTTCGTCATCTAACATTATTATTCCATGTAGATGATTCGGCATGACAATATATTCATCAATCCTTGCATTATCGAAATAACAAGGTATTTCCAACCAATTGTTTCGTACGATTTTCCCCATTTCATTTAAATGCATCCCTGCTGACTCAATTCTCCCGAAATACTCTTTTCTGTTTTTTGTGTAAATGGTTATGAAATAATATCCTCCCCATACATAATTCCATGCCTTCAGTCTCTGTGATTGAGTACTATATTCCCCGCGATAATATTCTTCTGTCATATTGGAATGTTGACAAGTCAAAACTTTGTCTTTTCAATGCATTTCCCTTCTAATTAAGATGTTACCCACCGCCATCATCTGCCAGGGCTTATGATAGGAGCTCTCACACTTTATTCTCGCTCTACTCATTTGCCTTTTTATACTACTTCACTTCTAAAATGTCAAGATGTCAAGCATATAATGAAAGAGTGTCTAAGTTCTTGCGATTTTATTTAAGTGGTAATAGAATTGCAAGAAAACAAGGAGGTTTATATGCTGTACGGCGGAATAGACATTCACAA
>JBFXGO010000022.1:0-39128 GCA_050239825.1 bacterium | reverse complement strand
AAGATTCAGAGACGGAGAGAGACAGATAAACAGAAAGATGGTGATAATAAGGTAGAACACAAAAAGGTAAAAGAGAAAGCAGTTTTCCCGCAGAGGGCGGTTTAAGTTTAAAAGCCGCCCTCTCTCTCTTTCCCCCGAGTTGTTCCAAGTTCCCGCTCAATATACCCATTAGCATAATCATCATTGCTTGACAGATATATCTCTCGCTCACTCTTCATAATTCGGTTCAATGTCTCCTTCTCATTAATCTTATTATATACCACTCCTAATATTTTTACACAACTTTTATTATACTCCCCTGGGTAAATTAGCACACTAGTACGCGGGTGGGTTGGTGAACTGGTAAAATACGACGACAAATCAAAGAATGAATAGAAGTAAAGAGATTGCCGCGCTTCGCTCACAATGACGGACAAATAGTGATCTGTTATGCTGGTAGGTTGATAAGCTCTTAACTGATGAGTTTAAAAAAGACAAAGAGCGAATGATATAGAAGAAGGTATTAAATTCTTTCGATTAACTTCCCTTGACTAATGTTATCTATGATATATAATCATTAGATAAAAAAACAACCTCTAAGGAGCTATTATGAGGATTATTGAACGGATGACGCGTTGGTTTGACAAGAAACGCTCACTGCTTGAAGGCGGCGGGGAGAAGGCTGTTGAGAAACAGATACAGAGCGGTAAAATGTTCGCCCGCGACAGGATTGAGATGCTTCTTGATAAAAATACATTTGTTGAAACAGATCTGTTCATTGAACATAATGCAAAAGATTTCGGACTCTCGAAAAAATCATTGGCCGCGGATGGCGTGATAACCGGTTATGGCAAAATAAATAACAGAAAAGTGTGCATTTTCGCACAGGATTTCACTGTTGCGGGAGGGTCTCTTGGAGAGATGCATGCTATGAAGATAACAAAGATAATGGACCTTTCGGCAAAAATGGGAGTTCCTGTGATAGGACTCAATGATTCCGGCGGAGCAAGAATACAGGAGGGAGTCTCCGCTCTTGCGGGTTACGGTAATATCTTTTTCAGAAACGCAAGATATTCCGGAGTTGTTCCTCAGCTATCAGTTATTTTGGGTCCCTGCGCGGGAGGCGCTGTCTATTCACCGGCACTCATGGATTTTGTCTTCATGGTGAATGACCTTTCAAAAATGTTCATAACCGGTCCTCAGGTTATTAAAACAGTGATAGGAGAGGATATTTCAATGGAAGAACTGGGAGGCGCGTATACTCACCATACAAAGACCGGCAATATACACTTTTTTTCGATGTCCGAAATAGAGAGCTTCTATCAGATAAAGAAACTTCTTTCATTCATACCCGACAATAATCGGGAGAAACCGGCAAAAATAGAATCAAAGATGCCCAAACATGAAAAGGACATAGATGCGATTATTCCGAATGATCCGAAGGAACCGTATGATGTAAGGAGTATAATAGATTCTCTTGTTGATGATTCCGACTTCTTTGAAGTTCAGTCAGGATGGGCTGAAAATATGGTCATAGGATTTGCACGACTTGATGGCAGAAGCATAGGAATAGTTGCAAATCAGCCTGATGTCCTTGCCGGGGTCCTTGATGTAAATTCCTCCGACAAGGCGGCAAGATTCATAAGGTTCTGCGACTCATTCAACATTCCGCTTCTCACGCTTGTTGATATGCCCGGTTATCTGCCGGGAATAGATCAGGAGTATGCTGGAGTGATAAGACACGGAGCAAAGCTGCTGTATGCGTTTTCAGAGGCGACAGTTCCCAAAATCACTCTCATAATGAGAAAAGCTTACGGAGGAGGATATATAGCCATGTGCTCCAAACATCTTGGCGCGGATCTTGTCTTTGCCTGGCCTACAGCAGAAATAGCTGTGATGGGGCCGGAAGGAGCCGCAAACATTATCTTTAAAAAAGAGATTGACGAAGCGGCAGATAAAGACAAAGTGAGAGCGGAAAAAATAAAAGAGTACATTGAAAAATTCGCGAATCCATATGTGGCGGCATCAAAAGGGTATGTCGATGCGGTGCTGAATCCGGAGGAGACACGCACGATGCTCATCAGAGCATTTGAAATGTGCGAGACCAAGAACGAAGAGCTTCCGTTCAAGAAACATTCAAATATGCCGGTGTAAAATGAAAAAGAAAGATAACAGAAAATCAGAGGATCTATTTGTCGAATATGACAAATACAAGACATTTGCTCCGAATGTAAGGATAAAACTTCCTGTTGACACTGAAGTTGAAAATCCGCTTGAAGTGAAGGCGCTTATATCGGGCCTCATAGTAAAGATAAATGTAAAAGACGGTGAAGAGGTGGCAGCGGGTCAGGTGCTGATGATACTTGAAGCAATGAAGATGCGCAACAGAATATACTCTAAGGTCGATGGGGTTGTGGAGCAGGTTGTGGTGAAGGAGGGAGAGAGGGTCGTAAAAAACCAGTTGCTTGTGAGAATAAAATGAAGAATTTACTTTATTTGTTTTTGCTTTTAATATCTGTAACGGCATTCTCCTCCGAAAAAGTGATTTTCAAGCTATATCAGTTTGAAGAGAATGACACTTTGGTGGAAAGCATAACCATTGTCTCCGATGATTACAGGAGCGCAATTGTTCAAGGAGTCGGAAGAATGGTCTTCGATTACAAAAAAGACACTCTTTTCATTATTGATGATTCTGCAAAGACTGTCACAAGGATGTCAGTAGCATTGGTCGGTCTTTTGTTTTCAGGACTATCGGGGCTTTCTTCTGAATTTGATTCTTCCGAAATAACAATAAGGCAAAATGAAAAAATGTACGACTATCTGGGTAAAAAATATCCTCAATTCAGTGTTTTTTCGGATGAAGATAAAATTCTGACAGTTGCTTACGACAATGAACTTGACTACCCTTATACAAAGAAGAGCATTGAGAGGCTTAAAAATGTTGTAGAGACATTCTTGGGTTTTGACATGCAGAATGAAGCTGTTAAATCAATAATAGGCCTGCCGAAAGTAATGCTTTATTATAAAAACGGGGAAGAGAAGACCAAAACTCTCCTTGTGTCGGATGAAAAAGGTTCATTTGAAAAATTGTTCAGCATACCGGACAGTTACAAATCAGGCGATTAGGAGGTAAGGAAAGATGTGCGGCTTTTTTGGGATAATCTTTGCGGATAATGACAAGAGTATAGGCGAGATACTCATACAGGCAGGGATGAGGCTCTCATACAGAGGCTATGACTCAACCGGAGCGGCTGTTGTGAAGAAAGACAGGTCATTCATTCTGAAAAAGGATGCAGGCTCAGTGGAAGATGTCTCAAAGAAGTACGACTTTAAACATATGAACGGCTATAAGGGAATAACACAGCTCAGATGGGCGACATACGGGAAACCTAACAAGATAAATTCACAACCGCACACAGATTGCAAAGAAACCATTATTTCGGCTCACAACGGTAATATTATAAATACGCACAATCTCTTTGAAACTCTGAAAAAAGAGAAGCATCATATAAAGAGCGAAAATGATGGAGAGGTTATTCCGCATTTGATAGAGAAATATTTAAGTAAAAATAATTACCATAATGCCATCACGCGCGCCATTTCCGATATAACGGGCGACTATGCTTTTGTAATGACTCCCACAGCCGAAGAGAAAATGTACGCCTTCAAAAAAGGGTCATCCATGTTCGCGGGAATAGGAAGAGGATTTGTCTGCGTATCAAGCGATTATACAGCTGTCAGGGATCTGACTTCAAAAATAATAAAGATAAATGACGGAGAACTTTTTGAATTCACTGATGGCGGGTACCAAATATTTGATTCAAAAAACGGAGATGAGATCGAAAGAAAACCCTTTATTGACAGAGAGAAGCCCTATGAAGCTTCAAAAGGCAGATTCAACTCTTTCATGGAGAAGGAGATAAACGAGGTTCCTGCAAGAATAATGGAAATGTACAATAAGTATAAGTGCACCAGTCTTCTGAGAAATTTTGCAAAAATTGTCAAAAGCGACGGATTCGTTATTACAGGATCAGGCACATCGTACAATGCTTCTCTGCTGGGGGCATATTTTTTAAACAGGATAGCGGGAATTGATGCTCAGATATACTATCCTTCGGATATACTCGACAGATTCCAGCATCTAAGAAGTGTAAAGAAACATCTTCTTGCTGTATCGCAGAGCGGTGAGACAAAAGACATAAAAAATGCCATAGATATTTACAGGAGATTCGGAACAGGCAAAGTTTTTGCAGTGCTAAACAATCTCAATTCATCAATAGGACATCTTTCCGATTATAATCTTCCCACATTTTCAGGCACAGAAATTGCAGTCCCGGCAACAAAGACTTTTATTAACCAAACGGTTCTTTTTTATATAATGTCAATGTATTTTGCCAACAAATCGGATGAGTACATTGAAGAAAAAATAAAAAATCTCGTAAAAACCATTTCATCAGTATCATCATCAAAATCAAAAGACCTTGACCTTGTGGTCGCGAAGCTCTTTTCTATGAAGCACTTTCACATTCTCGGATATGCTATGACATATCCAGTTGCAATGGAGGGCTCTCTGAAAATGAAGGAGGTCAATTACATAAATGTTGAGCCGATGCATTCAGCGGAGTTCAAGCATGGCCCTCTGGCTCTTGTGACAAAAAACTATCCGATAATTATTGTGACAGACAGGGAGAATAAACACTATACCCTGTCACATATAAATGAAATCAAGACCCGAGGCGGTCTGATAATAACGATTTCTCAGGAGGATGATGATTTGAGGAAGAACAGCGATATATTTATACCGATTAAGACAGACGATGAAAATGTTTTTTCCATTGCCGCCGCTTTCATGCTGCAGATACTCTCCATGAAAATAGCGTACAGAAAAAAGATAAATCCTGACAAACCAAGAAATATATCAAAGACCATCACCGTAGACTGATGAAAAAAAGAATATTATTCCTGATAACAATTCTCTTCCTTTCTGCTGAGTCTGGAGACCTCTTCACATTTCAATCCAAAATACTGCCTTCTGCGATTCAAGCAGAAAATAGATTCGCGGCGTATCTGGGAGCCGACTTTCTCTCCTACAATGCTCTTTTTATGATTATTAAGACGGATTCTCAAAAGACTCTGGGCGCAGGCATAGAGTACAGAAATTACGGAGGAATAATCACAGCCTCTTTTGTGGATTCTTCCGACAACCCACTCTTTATGGACCCGGGATTGCTTTATGACACTTTAAGCGCTCAAAAGGCTTCAATATTTGCTGTTTACAGAACGGAGTTAAACAAATATGCCGTCTCATCTGTTATAAATTGCTCCTATCTTGACCTTGTTGGAAATCATGTTATTGAATCTTCAATTGATGCTGGAGTTGGATACATTGGTTTTTTTGAATACACTCTCGACCTTATGGATATTCTCCCTGTTGTTTACTATTCAAATGATGTTGTTTTTTCTTACAGGCCTTATGCTGTTATTGCCGCTGAAAAGAGACTCTTTGACTCTTCCGGAATTAAGATAATCTTCGGATTCAATCTTTACGCTTACTATAATTCATACTCGGACCAGCAGTTCCTTCATGGGAAGTATGCATTTTCAAGAAGTTTGGGAATTGATGCTGAAATTAAGAGGATATCATTATATGGAGAATTCTTCTCGGAGAAGATTCTATTATCTGCTAAATATCAATTAAACAACAGAATGGATGCCCATTTCTCATACTCAGGGAATTCTCTTATCTCTTCAATAAAATTCGGCTTCTCATACTTATACTGACGCTTATATCTGCATGAAGCGACCCTGCATTTCCCCCTTGAATATTTACTTAAATATATGTATAATATTTAAATGGAACAATTATTGCTTCATACATGCTGTGGACCGGATTTGACTTATGCATTTGAGTTTTTCAGCAGAAATTACCGAGTGACTGGATATTTCGCCAATGATAATATTGATTCGGCGATGGAGTATGATAAGAGGTTTGAACAGGCGGCTGTTGTCGCTGATGAATACGGTTTTGAAATAATCAAAAAAAAGTATGAACCGCATAAATTTGAAGAGGTGTCAAGGGGATTGGAGGAAGAACCTGAACAGGGAATCAGGTGCGCAGAGTGCCACAGAATGAATTTTAGAAGTGCTGTTGAGTTTGCTAAGATTATGAAAATAGATAATATATCTACGACCCTCACCATTAGCCCTCATAAGAATGTTGGGATGATCAACAGGGTTGGGAGTGAAGTCGCTTCTGAGAGCGGAATTAGTTTCATAGGAGAGAATTTGAGAAAAAATGACGGATTCAAAAAGTCGTTATTACTATCAAAAAAACTTAACTTGTACAGGCAGAGTTGGTGCGGATGTAAATTTTCAAGGGGGAAACTTGGATAAAGATAAGCTCTTCTCAAAATTTCTGAAAAAGATGGAGGATTGTGAAGGCTGTACGATGAGAAATTACGGCGAACCTGTCTTTTCCGGCAATGTCATGCAGGAAATAATGATAATCGGGTATGAGCCCGAGAGCCACAATTTTTCCATTGATTCCCGTCTTGTGGCAAAGACCGCCTCTCTTCTTTCACTTTATGAGACTGAGGTCAAGTATGGAGCGTATATTACATACCTGTACAGGTGCTCTCTGATCATCCACGGCGAACTTACAAGTGAAGCAAAGAGAAAGTGCAGAAGTTTTCTTGAGGAGGAGATTGAGATAATTCAACCGAAATATGTTATTGTCTATGACAAGAGAGTCATAAACGAACTGTTTGAAAATCCGGATTCAATAATTGCCTCAAAAGAGTATCCGATAGAGTGTAAGTTTTTTGCCAGAACAGTTAAAGTCTATTATATCCAATGAACCTCGTTTATGCAAAAAAGATAAGAGAATATGACATTCAGAGGATCTCTGATTTTTTTAATCAGGTATTCAGCAGAGAGAATGTTTATGCAGAAGCGCTGAAAAAGAATTTGGTGCTTTTAAAGCCGAATCTTCTTTCCAAACCCACGAGAGAAATTGATTTTGTAACCACGAACAGGGTAGTTGTTGAATCTGTTGCAAAACTTCTTATGGACAACGGCATAAGCAGTGCAAAAATTGTTCTTGGAGACGGCGCATCGGCAATCAATAAAAATATGGATGCAATTTTTGAAGAGAGCGGCATGACTTCAATATCAAAAAGATACTCAATATCTCTGGTCAATTTCAACGGCATGGCATACATTGAAAGGAAAGGAATGAAAATAGCAGATTTCCTTGATAACGACCCCTACATAATAAATCTGGCAAAATTAAAGACGCACATGCTGACCATGCTCACTCTGTCTGTTAAAAATCTATATGGTCTTCTTCCTTCAGAGATAAAGATTTCATACCATTCCCAGTTCAATACCGATGACAGTTTCTGCAACCTGCTGTCAAAATTATATTCGGCTGTCTCTCCGCATTTCAATATAATAGACGGAATTGTCGGAATGGAGGGGAATGGACCGGGAGGAGGAGACAGAAAAGAGATAAATATTCTTGCGTGCTCTAAAAACGGATTTGCGCTCGACGATTTTATCGGCGATGTCTGCGGTTTTAAAAAGGATGAACTTCTCTTTATCAAACACGGAGTTAAAAACAATCTTTATGACGGCACATATACTGTGGAAGGCGAGTATGATAAAGTCATTCTTAAGAGGCCTACGAGGAATGCTTTCACTCTTCCTCTGTCAATTGCAAATGCGAGATTTGCAAGGTTTTTTCTTTCTTCTTACCCTAAAATTATTAATGAGAGCTGCATGAGATGCTTTAAATGCGCAAAGATGTGCCCTGAAAAGGCTATTACTATAAAAGATGGTTTTCCCTTCGTCCGTGAAAGAAAATGCGTTGCATGCTACTGCTGTGTGGAAGTGTGCCCCTACAAATCTATAAAAACAAAGAAAAGCGTTTTTGAGAAAACAAGAAATGTTTGACAGAAAATTGATAGCGTCAATAATTTTTTTTCTTGCCGGGAAAATCTCACTTCGGTCATTTGTTGCATTGGCAAAACTTTTCTCTCTGGCGTATTATAATTTCAACATAAAGAGTAAGTCGATAGTAAAAGAGAATCTCAAGAAGATGCATATAAAGTTTTCAATAAACCAATACCTTAATTTCGCGCAATTTCTTAGCGAGAACATTTATCTCAACAACAACGAAATAAAAATGTCGCGTTTTGCTTTTCACAATCTTTCCGTTCTTGACCTTGCTGTAAAGTCAAAGAAACCTGTTATGCTTATTTCCGTCCACTATGGAAACTGGGAGCTTGCAGGTCAGGCATTACAGAGACTCGGGTACAATATGACTGTCATATATGAAAAGAAGACTGACTGGATTTATGAATACATAGACAGGATAAGAGTCAAATACGGACTCAGGCTGATAAACAAAGATGCCTCTCTCAAAGATGTTAAAAGCGAGATAGAGGATGGAAGAATAATGGTTTTTCTCATTGACCATAAATCAACCAACACTACATTGAAGCAGCTTGATTTTCTTGGAGTCGAGACGGATCTGCCTTATGGATGGTACAGGCTCATTCAGAAGTTTGACGCTGAACCGATTTGCATACTGACCAGATACGAAAATCATAAACACAATATCTATTTGTTCAACGCCCGCGGACTGAAGTTTGAAGAGTATTACAGAAAATTTGAAAGAATGATAAGAAAGGACATATTTCAGTATGATTTTTACAATCAAATGTGGAAAGACATTTCTCGTTAGTGTTTTTGTGCTGTTAGCCGCTGTTTCATGCCGCGCAAAAGCAGAGAATGAAAAACTCTCTCTGATAGGAGATAAGAGAGTCAATGGCGTTGTAATGAGTTCATACGCTGATTCAACTCTTAAATTTACGCTTGTCTCCGATTCTGGGAGGTCATCGGATTCAACTGAATCATTCATCCTCTTCAAACCTGTTTACAGAAGAGAGGAGGGCGAGAGTGTAACGGTGGCTTCCGATTCATGCCTGTCGGGAAGCGATGTAATAACTTATTATGGCAATGTCAGGGTGGATTTTGAAGATTCAATGGTACTTCTGACAGATTCGATGGTTTACTATGTGAAATCCGATTCTGCGATGACTGAAGATTCGGTTTTAATAGTAAAAAACAGCAATAAAATGAGAACGAAGGGATTTTCAGGTGGAGAGGGTTTCAAAAAAATAGTTTTTCCCGAGAGAGTCGTGCTGTATGGCGATTAGGATTTGCATTTTCATCAACCTTCTTTGGCTGAGCGCTCATCTTTGCGGTTATACGCTTACTTCGGAAAAAACAGTTATACTTGGCGACACTGTTCATATGAGCGCCGGAGTGATTCTTCTCACCGATGATTTTACTGTCAATACAGATACTGCGCTCTTTTTCAGACGCGACTCGGTTGTTGTGATGCCGAGAAAACTTGTGGTGACAAGGTCGGATTCGACTGTAATCAATGCAGAGAGTGGAGTCTATTTTATGAGAGGCAAGGTTTTTAATCTCTTCTCTCAGACTACTGATAAAAGCGGTTCGTTTTTAATAGAGAGCGACTCTTTGAATATACTCTTGAATGAGAGTCTCTTTATCTATACAATCAATCCTGTTCTGTACTTTGATTCGCGCCGGAGTTTTGCTTCGGGAGACACAATAGAGTACTCATTCGCCGATGACACGATGCGTCTTTTTAATAAATCGATATTCAATAAAAATGAGGGTTATACAATAGAATCTGACACAACTATTATAATGCCGGACGATTCGATTTACACCTTCTATCACTCCTGCATAGTTCGCATAGACAGCATACAGCTTGAAACAGATTCTTTGGTTTACACGGCAAAAAAGGATTACGCAAAGACATACGGCAGAACCATAATTGAAAACGACAACATAACGCTTTCGGCCGATACTGTAAAAATGCTCTTCAAGAATGATTCTTTGGATTTTATGATCGCTTACAGGAATGTTGATTTCAGAGCGATTGAAGAAAATGAAGATGTGAGCATTCTATGCGACTCTTTGGAGAGCAAATTAGAACAGAATAAAATGAAGAAGACCTTCTTTTATCTGATTACAAAGAGCGAACTTGAAACGAGGGAAGAAAATGATATTAAAGAGTGAAAATCTTGTAAAAAGCTACAGCAAGAGAACTGTTGTCGATAGAGTCTCCGTATCCGTCGAGACCGGCCAGGTTGTTGGACTTCTAGGTCCGAACGGAGCAGGCAAAACCACTTCATTTTACATGATTGTGGGAATGATCAAATGCGACAGCGGCAAAATACTTCTTTCCGATAATGAAATTACAAATTTGCCCATGTACAAACGCGCAAGGCTCGGTCTCGGATACCTCCCGCAGGAGGCATCTGTTTTCCGTCATCTGACGGTTGAACAGAATATCGATGCGATTCTTGAAATGCAGAATCTGAGCAAAGCAAAGATACGGGAGAAAAGAGATTTCCTTCTTGAAAAGCTTAAGGTCACCCATATAAGAAAGAGTGCTGGCGGAAAACTGTCTGGTGGCGAGAGACGGAGAGTGGAGATCTCCCGAGCACTTGCATCAAACCCGAAATTTCTTCTTTTGGATGAACCCTTTACCGGTATAGACCCTAAAGTGAAAGAGGATATTCAGCATATTATCCGACAGCTTGCTTCTGACGGAATCGGTATATTGATAACAGACCACAATGTAAGGGAGACTCTTGAAATCACAGATATTGCGCATATAATTTATGAAGGCAGAATTCTTCTTTCGGGAACGGCGGATGAACTTATAAACGATAAGAAGGCAAGAGAAATTTACCTTGGTGAAAAGTTCAGATTATGATGCAAGAATTATCTCAAAGATTAAGACAGGAACTCCACCTCACTCCACAGCTTCTGGAACTTGTAAAAATTCTTCAGCTTCAGAGAATGGAGCTTCAACAGTTGATAACTCATGAAATTGAGATAAATCCGTTTCTATCTGAGGAGCTTCTTGACGAGCAGGATGAAAATGAAGTTGAAGAACCGGAACAGACAGCCGAACTTCCCAAGGAGCAGGAGCTTGACTATGAATATTTTTTCCATGATGAGTGGAAGGGTTCCGGAAATGATTTTTCAAGGAAATCCGACGAAGACGATGATTTTTCTTTTGTTGAGATATATTCACAATCAAAGACTCTCCGCGACCACCTGATAACTCAGGTACACCTCTCTTTTGAAACCGTAAAAGAGATTGAGATAGGAGAATACATAACCGACTCCCTCTCGGATGAAGGTCTCCTTGAGGCAATTATAAGCGACATAACCGAATCATTAAAATGTACATCGGAAGATGTCGAGAGAGTTTTGAAAAAATACCGGCTTTTTGACCCTATAGGAATAGGAAGCAGGGATGTCCGCGAATGTCTCATGACTCAACTGGAATATTCCAATAAAACAGATACTATAGAGTATATGCTTATTAAAGATTTTTTTGAGGAATTCATGAGCAACAAAATCTACAAAATTGTTGCTAAAGTAAAAATAAGCGAAGCAAAGCTTGAAAAGGCGATGGATGAGATTAAGAAACTTAATCCCAAACCGGCGAACGGAGAATGGGGAAAGGTGGGAGACTACATAATTCCTGATATTATAATTGAAAGAAAGAATGACGATTTCGTCTGTTCGATAAACATGACCCAGTTCCCTGAAGCTCATCTCAACAGAAAGTATGTAGATATGCTGAAGAACAAAGATCACATAAACAGAGAGGAAGAGAAATTCCTTAAACAAAGGCTTAACTCAGCCATTTTCATGCTTGAAGGCATACACAAAAGGAATCGCACTTTATCGAAAATAACGGAGAGAATAGTAATGATGCAAAAGGATTTTTTGAATTTCGGAATATCCGCGCTTAAGCCAATGATACTTTCCGATATCGCCGAGTATGTGGGTATGCATGAATCCACAATTTCAAGAGCCCTTGAAAACAAGTATGTTGACACTCCTCAGGGAATATATCCCTTCAAATTTTTCTTCTCCCGCTCAATTAAAACTGATACCGGAGACACATCTTCAACGAATGTAAAAGATATAATAAGAAGAATAATTGATGACGAAAATCCATCGGCCCCTTTGACAGATGCAGAAATTGTTGATATACTAAAAGACAAATATTCAATATCTTTGGCAAGACGCACCGTGGCAAAGTACAGAGAACAGAGCAATATTCTGCCTACGGTGAAACGCAAGAAGTACTTCAAGGAGGTAAAATGAAGTTTTATTTGATTCTGTTTCTAATCCTATTGACAGGCATGTCAATACAATCATTGACCATTTATGATGTTCAATATACACCATATATGTCAGGAATTTCACCGTATCTTGACCAGACGGTCACTATATCCGGCATTGTGACAAGAATTTTTGGCAGCTATGTTTATATGCAGGACGACACTCTGCCGTGGCACGGAATACTGATCTATGGACCATCAACCACATGCAGGGTTGGTGACAGCATAACAGTGACCGGAACGGTGGACGAGTATAACGGAAAGACAGAGATAACGGATGTCTCTTCAATGACAATAAATTCCTCTGACAATATCATGCCTGCTTTAAAAATAAATACAGGAATGGCCTCTCAGGAAATGTATGAGGGATTGTTTCTTCAGTTTGACAATGCAGTCGTCTCTTCCATATTGAATGATAGGGAGTGGAATATCGATGACGGAACGGGACCTCTTGTTATTTATGAAGACAACACTTATGCAGTAACTGTTCCTTTTTCATTGGGAGACACCCTGATGTTTATAAGGGGAGTCATGGATGAATATTCAGGAAAGTATGAACTTAAGCCATACGGGAATTCGGATGTTCTTCTGACGCTTGACGGTTCGGGTACTGCAAAGGCGAAT
This sequence comes from bacterium, assembly GCA_050239825.1. Taxonomy (GTDB): domain Bacteria; phylum Hydrothermota; class 32-111; order 32-111; family 32-111; genus UBA2202. Next base: position 26,277 of record JBFXGO010000022.1, on the reverse strand, counting down.
CCGAAGATAGCGGCAGACTCGACATACATAGGGGTCAGAGTTGACATAATTCCGACAGTTGATTCGCTCTATGGATGGGTGAAGTACCTGAAAGTAATTGTTCCGACAAAGGTGCTTTATGATTCCATTTTTATACTCTGCGATTCCGCAAGGGTGGGTCTTGATGAATCATCGGTTTCTTTTGATACAACATCTCAGTCAACGACCATTGAGATAAACGATATAGTTCTGCTGGATACGATAAAAATTTACATGAAAAATTATTTCTTTACTGCGGCAGACACGGTCAAGGTCTATTCAGGGGATGATTCGGCATCTCTATCTCTCTTGTCCGTTCTTCCTGTAATATCCGGTATGCCGGATCTCACCATTCTCGACATAGGCGAAGTGCAGTCAACTTATGACGGATATACATCAAAATACAATACCCAGTCGGTAACAATAAGAGGAGTTGTGATAGGACCGTCATCAATCTTCACGCCTACATCCAGTTCTACGGGGTTTTGGATAATGGATTCCACGGGCGGAGTTAATATTTATTCAGGAGCCGAGGCAATGAACTATTCATACACCCTCGGAAGTGAAATGATAATAACAGGAACGGTTGAAGAGTATAATGGCGTAACAGAAGTGAAGTACGGCTCTGCGTCTGACATAATCTCAATAAACGACACCATTGCCTCTGTTGATGCAGTTATTCTTTCAAACTCGCAGGGAATAAGCGAACTAAATGAAGGCACACTGGTAAAAGTAAACTTCGGCAAGATACTCACAACCCCTGTGGATGCCGGAAGCGGTAAAAACTTTCAGGTGCAAAACGGAATGTCGGTAATCGATGTGAGAATAAGCGAAGGCACGGGTCTTTATGACAATGAAATAATGTCTCAGATTAAATCAGGCAAACTTATAAATGTAACAGGTATTGCAGGCCAGTATGATTCCGAATCTCCATATACGGCCGGTTACCAGCTCCTTGTCAGATTTGAGAGCGACCTTGACATACTTGAAAACACAGAGGATTCGACATTTACTCTGAGAATGTTCCCCAACCCCGTTATGTTTGATTACGGTCAAACATCGAGGATCGAGGTTAAAGCCTTGAATACGGATAGGGTGACTGTCAAAATATTTGATATCAACGGCAAACTGATACACATTCTGGCTGAAAATCAGCCCGGTTCAACCACGATAATGTGGGATGGATGCAATTACGCCGGAAAGAGGGTGGACATAGGAGCATACGTTGTTATAGCTTTCAAAACGGATGCCGCCGGTTATGTCAAATCTATAGCCAAACCGCTTGTTGTTTCAACCAAGCTTAAATGAGGTGAAGCATGAAAAAGTTATTACTGATTTTTATTTTTGTATTTTCATTTTCAGCATTATTTGCTGTCTTTGAATATCTGCCCGGAAATGTTCAGCCCCGCACAATGTGCCTTGCGACAACCTCTCTTATTATGGGACTGGACAATATAGTTGCAAATCCTGCATCGATAACCGGTGTGAGGGGGATTGACGCTTACCTATCCTATGAGAACCTTTACCTTTTCACTCATGCCGCTACAGCTGGATTCGGGTATAAGTTTCCAACAAGCGCAGTCGGGCTTAAATACTCCGAATTTTTCATTCTTGGAGATTATGCTGATGAAGATTCCATAATATCTGAAAATACAAATCTTCACACTGAGCGCACTGTTCAGCTGTCTTACGGAGGAAACCTGCAGGACATTATTTCTGTCGGAACGAATGTCAATTTTTTGTATCTTTCACAGAAAAATGAGTCGCAGGAAAATTTCAACAATATGTATTATACTGTAGATGCGGGTCTTATTGGCAAGATATATGAAAGGTGGCTTATAGGCATTTCTGTATTCAATGTGACAAATACATATATAAACGGTTATATGGACACATATAGGTACTATATTGAAAGAAAAATATCGGCCGGCCTTTCATTTGAGCCATATAAAAATCTGGTGACTTCTTTTGACATTTCAAAAGTAACAGATGAACCGACTTCATTCGGTTTCGGCATAATATATGAATTGCTGAAAAATACTTTTGAAATATCCACGGGCGTCAGGTCCTATCCTGTATCTTATGGAGCAGGATTTAAGGCTACATTTAACAAGTTTACAGTAGATTACGGATACACCGGAGTCGCGCAGATGCCCTCCAGACACCATGTGCAGATATCCTATTTCTTTTAGAGGCAAAAATGAAAAGAATCTTAATTTTACTGATTCTTCTTCTAAACATTAGCGTTTTTGCAGGCGCTGAGAAGATTGACATCAACAACTGTCCTCCAGAAGCATTGGATTCCTTGATGATTCCGGAGGAAGTCATTTCCAGAATAAAAAATTTTATCGAAAGACGCGGAGAACTAAAGAGTATTTACGATTTGAGCAGAATTGAAGGAGTTGATTCCGAGATAATGAATATAATAAAGCAATCCGTGGCGGTTTATCCGGATACAACTCTTGATTCAACTTCAATTTATCTTATCAGAATGCAGGACAGGCTTGCAAGCGAAGAATCTCCGACTGAAGGAGCGATAGACCTATGGGGAGAGCTTCTTATGAAGAAGATAAATATCAATACTGCTGATGCGAATGACCTGATGCTTCTCGACGGAGTTAATCTTACTGATGCCGAAGCTATACTCCAGTCGAGATATAAAAATAAAAAATTCAGATACCCCAATGATGTGAGAAGGTCGGAGAATCTGACCTATTTCGCCTGGTCGAGGATCAGAAACTACATTGGGTTTAACGATTACAGCAAGGTTCTGGATTTTTCAGGATACTACAGGGCAAAGCTCAGATTTACAAATGACGACACATACAATTACTCGTCATATTCGGCTCTTGCAAATGAATTGCTATCAAGAACGAAAGACCTTGAAATAGCTCATCCCGATTCCGTAAATCTCCGCTCCACTCTTCTTGACGCAGGAGTCTCGCCGGAGACAATAGATTCAATGAAAGCGAGAATGGAGAGAGAGTATGAAGAACTGACCGGAAGAGACATGAACGGAGACATAATAAACAAGGCAAATGTTCAGATGGGAAAGTATATCAAGGGCGGAATTCTTGCGGCAAAATACTCTGGAATTGAAGAGTACAGATACAAGGGATTTATTGCATTTACCGAGCTTCCTTTTGTAGATAACCTTATAATTGGAAATTACAGAGTAACTCTGGGGCAAGGGCTTGTGATGGACAATACCGACGAATACAGGTCAAGGCGTTTAGACCCAAATCAAGGGCTATTTACGGATTTAACAGAATCATACAATACCAAATTCACAGGAGCGGCGCTTAACGGTAAAGTTTGGAGATTCAACTATATGGCTTTTGTCAGCAAAGAGATGAGGGACGGAATCCTCAACTCCGATTCAACTGTAAATGCTCCTCTGCTTTCAAGGACTGACATAAATGAGTTCAAAAACAAGTATGAAGAGATTACAGCCGGAGGAAGAGTCGGTTTTGAGCTTGGAAATTTGTTTCATCTTCCTTTTGTAACCGAACTTGGAATAAGCGGATACAATGCAAAGTATGATAGAAATTTCAAGCCTGACACTCTGACGCTTGACATTCCTTTTGATGCGAGCAACATAGCGGTTCCTGTCTATATCAATCAATTGAACGGAGACCTTAGACGCGTATTCGGACTTGATTTTAGGACAGCATACAAGAATCTGTCATTTGAAGGAGAAGGAGCTCTGCAGGATACATCAATCGCTTATGTCGTGAAAACCAACATTGTCTTTGATAATTTTCACTTCAAGACTCTTATCAGGCATTATGATGTGGGTTTTGACAATCTTTATGCGAGACCATTCTCAGAACAGGCGAGATTTGACGATACTGAGCTTGAGAAGACTTACAGGCTGATTGACCCGCTCTTCACATTTATACTTGATGACCCGAGGCCTAAGAGTGAGGAGGGAATATATTTTGAAACCAGATACAGAATAACTGAAAAGATTACATTTAACTACTGTTATCTTGATGTATGGAGAACTCTTGATTACAATCTGTACAATTACAGATTTCAGGGTGAGGTAGAAGTGCGTCCCGTCTTCCCTCTGAGGATTAGGCTGAAACATAAATTCCAGGAGAAGAACCTTTACAAAGATATCATCTCAACCCATTCAACGACAAACGAAACAAGTCTCAGAATATTTGCAGTTCTTGAGAACGGCGATTACATAAACTTTGAGAGCAGGTATGGAATGGTCGGACTGACACCGTCGATAAGCTATGCTGAAAACCTCTTCATTGACGGCTCTTTCCTCAGCGGAGCTTATGAAAAAAATATAAATGATTATTTCTCCATGCTCGGAGGATTTGCCGTCTGGAAGACTGATGGAATGAGTCAGTGGATTTTTGAAGATAATTCAATTGATTTTCTTTACGGCGACGGCAACAAGCTTTATCTTACTTTCATTGACAGACTATCCGACCTTGTCTCTGTGAGAATAAAGCTCTCTCTTAAGAATCAGGAGGTCAATCATGGCGGAATTGAAGCCTTGTCTGACCAATTAAAGTATGCGGACACGGATTATATAAGAATAGGAAGTTTTGTCGACCATAGCAATCTTCTGGGAATAAATGTTCAAATGGATTTAAGATGGTAGGAGGAACAATGAAAAAGTTTTTTGCAGTTTTGCTTATACTTTCTTTGGGACTGGCGGTTTATCCGTACACTTCTCTCTATGACTTTTCTTCGGGAGAGTCCAATCAACCGCTCTTCGGAAAAGCGGCCGGCGCGGGAAACAGCGATATGTTTTTCAATCCGGCATTCAATCCTTCACTTATGTTTTCAACCGATAAATATTATGTAGGAGTGGGATTCAGCGGAGTTTCACACAGAGAGACCCGATCGGAATACATTTTTGACACCTACGACAATACTGTGGGGAAGAAAAATGTGTATGACAACTCTTTTCTATACGGAGAACCGTCATATATTATGGGCTACATGCCGCTCGGAGTAGTGAGTATTTCCCTTGGCTATGAAAACCTTCTGAGCAAGGATTACACTTACAATAAAATATTCAGAGATGACAATTATGTAGTTCTGTATGAAGAATCCGAGGCATCCATAGGGAACATAAACGGATATTTTCTTTCAGTATCATACGCTGTCTGGAAATTAAAGGCGGGAGTCAATGTGTCTATTCTTCAGGGTGACGGTACAAACGAGTATTCAATAATTTATGTGGACCCGTCAAAAATCGACTCGTCGCATTCTGTTGATGAGCAGTATTCTGGAGCAAGAGGAGGTCTGGGGCTCACATACTCTCCATTCAAGAATCTGCAGATAATGGCGGTGTATCATATTCAGACTTCAATTAAAAATCAGGTTGGCGCTGATTATATTGGTTCTGATACTGTTTCTTATGCCTATGACAGCGACTATATACTTCCGAATACTGCAGGCGTCGGTGTAAGATACTTTTCCGCCGGAAGCATGCCGTCTTCACTTATGTTGAATGCAGTTTATGAAAGATGGACAGAGCTTAACGGAGATGTTCTTGAGTACAATGACATTGTCAAGTACAGCGCAGGTGTCGAACATGAACTCACATCTTCGGTCAATCTGCTTTACGGAATACTTTACGAACCCTTCAAAATGAACAATCAGGTTGCCGATGTGGGATTTACTGCAGGTTTGTCTATAACAATATCTCAAGCCCAATTTACCGTATCCGGACAGTACAGGCATCTTAACTATGACAAACTCAAATATGAAGATGATGATTTGGACGTCAATCCTTCAGTCTTTTATACAGAAAGAGTGCTGCGTCTTACAGGCGATGTCACAATTCTGTTTTAGGAGAAAAGATGAAAAAGACGATAATAATTCTTTTCACCTGCTTTGTTGCGATTGTCTCAGCGGCAGGCGAATCGGTCTTCAATCTCATCGAAGCAGAGGGCGTTATTGTAATGAACAATCGGGATTATGTGCCCACGTTTGTTGAATTGGTTGAAAATGCTCAGAAGAGTATTCATGCGATAATCTATGCCACAGGCTATTACCCGGACTATCCGGACGGAGAGCCGACCTATCTGCAGGATGCTTTGATTGGTGCCGCTGCGCGCGGACTTCAGGTTCAGGTTATAGTCGATCAATCATCATGGAATTCATCCTCATCTATAAAAAATTATGAATATGCGGAGTACATGAGAAGCAAAGGCGTTGAAGTTTATCTTGATCCGCCGGATATAACGACACACACCAAGGTTGTGGTTATAGATTCGTCAACCACTGTAATCGGCTCTACCAACTGGAGTTTTTATGCTCTTGCAATGAACAATGAATGTGCGGTTGCAGTGAAATCATCTGAATTGGCGAAAGTGTATGAGACATTCTTTTCGCAATTGATGATGTTTAAAAGCGACACATTAACAATACAACCGTGAGGCGACCAATGATAAAGAGACTGATATTTTTTACTGTTATGCTCTTATCCTCGCTTATATTCTGCAAAGATATAGAGATTCTGTCTGCAGACGGAGTAATGCCTATGAACAACAGAAACTATGCTTCGAATGCGATAAAGCTTTTTGATTCGGCGCAAAAAACCATTCACATACTCATGCTTGAAGGCGGATACTATCCTGAGCGTCCGGAAGGCGTCAATCTGAAACTCTATCAGGCGCTTTTCAGGGCGGTTCAGAGAGGAGTTGATGTAAAGATAATAATAGATTATTCGGGTTTTAATCCTTCGCAGAATGTCAGGAATCAAAAACTCGGGGATTTTCTTGCATCAAACAATGTTAAGGTCTACTATGACGATCCTGATGTCACTACTCACTCGAAGACTCTTATCGTGGATTCCCTTTACTCGGTTATCGGTTCGACAAACTGGAGCTACCATGCTCTGGAAAAAAACAACGAGTGCTCTGTTCTTATAAAATCCGCTGCTGTAGCCCTTCAGTATGAAAAGTATTTTACCGATGTATTGGGCAATTCAAAATTGAGCGGAAGCGAAGATGACAAATCATCTCTTTTTATAAAGAAAGAAAAAACTGATGAATCCGATTCGGAAGAGGAGGCGGAATGAAAAAAATATTCATTGGAGCGATGCTGATTTTAATTTTCATTTCAATTTCGGCAAAAAAAATTGTGATATACCACACAAATGATATAAGAAATGTGCTGGGAAGAAGGAGCGCAACATTTATTAATCCTGATTTTCCTCCAGTTCTCGGCGGCATTTACTCTCTTTCAACTGCAGTTACAAGGGAGAGAGAGAAGACAGAAGCGGACGGCGGAATTTTTCTTTTGTTTGATTCCGGAAATTTTTCCTATAAGAGCGTTGAAAACGATTCAGTAGATTTTCTGACACCATCCGTTTATTTTGAACACATGAAGTATGATATCGTCAACATGGGTCTTGATGAACTGTCCGCCGGCGCCTCCTTTCTGGAAAAGGCGAAGGAAAGAATGTCAGTGCCCATAATTCTGGGTAATATCTCATACAATGAAAAAGGTTATATTCTCGACAGGTACAGAATTCTTGAAGTTCAGGGAATTAAAATAGGCGTCTTCGGTTTGACAAGCGAGTATGCGGCTATGAATCTGCCCGAAGGAGCGGCTTCGCAAATAATAATTCAGAGAGAGACGGAAGCGGCGGCGGAGATTGTCGATTTGCTGAAGAAAAACAGGTGCGATATCATAATAGGTCTCACATCAACCAGTTTTGAACATGATTATGCCCTTGCTGATGAAATTGAAGGCATAGATGTGATACTCAGCGGCAATGACGGAAGGGGCATGAGAAAATCCGTTGAGACACCGCTAAATCACACTGTCATTATAAAAGGCTACGGCGAACTCTCTTCTGTAGAGAAGGTTGTGATTGAAATCGATGATATGGGAAATATACTGTCATGCTACGGCACATCAGTGACCTTGTTTGAAGAGGCTTTCCCGTTTGATAAAGATCTGGAAAAAAAGTTAAACAAATAAATTCAGGAGGTATTATGGCAGAGAAGTTTAAAAATTACATCGGAGGCAAATGGGTTGATGCAAGAAGCAAAGAAACATTTGAAAGCAGAATGCCTGCCGATTGGAGCAAAGTCGTAGGACTATTTCCAAAATCCAATAAGGATGATATAGACGATGCGGTTAAAGCGGCCAAAGAAGCATTCACAGAGTGGAAGAGAATGCCGGTCGCAAAGAGAGGAGAACTCCTCGGCAGAGTCGGAGACCTCATGGTAAAAAGAAAAGAGGAAGTGGCATTGCTCATGACACAGGAGATGGGAAAGGTTATCAAAGAGGCGAGAGGAGACACTCAGGAAGGAATTGACACGGCATACTATGCTTTTGGAGAGGGAAGAAGATTCTTCGGAAAGACATCTCCTTCTGAACTTCAGAATAAAGTGGCAATCACATTTTTCCGCCCGATAGGCGTGGCAGGACTTATTACACCTTGGAATTTCCCCATTGCGATTCCAACATGGAAAATGTTTCCCGCACTTCTCGCTGGAAATACAGTGATATTGAAACCGGCATCCGATACACCGGCTCTTGCAACAAAGCTTGTTGAGATAATGGTAGAGGCTGGATTTCCGGCCGGAGTTGTAAATCTTGTTCATGGCCCGGGTTCGGCGGTCGGAAATGCAATATTGGAGCACAAGGACATTGGAGTTGTCTCTTTTACAGGTTCAAGCGAAGTCGGCAGACACATAGGCTCTGTCTGCGGAAGAACATTGAAAAGAGTCTCTCTTGAACTTGGTGGAAAAAATGCTCAGATAGTGCTTGATGATGCGGATATTGACTTGGCTGTAGATGGAGTCCTCTTCGGAGCATTCGGAACTGCGGGACAGAGGTGCACCGCCACATCAAGGCTTATACTGCAGGAAGGAATACATGATAAACTGGTTGAAAAGCTTGTAAAGAGAGCAGAAGGAATGAAGATAGGGAAACCGTGGGATGAATCTGTAGATTTGGGTCCCGTTATAAATGAATCTTCGATGAAAAAAATACTTGAATATGTAGAGATAGGAAAGAAAGAGGGCGCAAAACTTCAATGCGGCGGATACCGCTACATGGAGGGAGATTGCAAAGACGGTTGGTTCCTTAAGCCCGCTGTCTTTACAGGCGTCAAGCAGGGAATGAGGATAGAACAGGAAGAAATATTCGGGCCGGTTCTCTCGGTTGTAAAGGTGAAATCATTTGAAGAGGCTATTGATGTTTTAAATGGAGTTGAATACGGATTATCATCATCAATTTACACAAAGGATGTGAATCTTGCATTCAAAGCCATTGAGGATATAGATACCGGCATCACTTATGTCAACGGTCCGACAATAGGAGCCGAGTGCCACATGCCTTTCGGCGGAACAAAGAATACGGGAAATGGCCATAGAGAAGGCGGTTGGACTGTTTATGAGATTTTTACCGAACAGAAGACTGTATACATAGATTATTCGGGTAAACTTCAGAAAGCGCAGATTGATGTATCAATAGAGAAATAAAAATAAATCGGGGAGGGAAAAATCCCTCCCCTTAAAATCCGGAGTGTTTTATGAAGAAAATATTCTTGTTTTCGTTTGCTCTTATGCTGCTCACATCATGCCTCATACTTCTGCCTGCGGGAAGCGCGGATATATCTTTGTCATATTCGCCGAATCCATCTGATGACTGTTATTATGACGCATCACGCGGATGGACATGGGAAGTTGAGGTTGTCATTGAAGAAAACAACGGCGTTGCCGTGACTCTCGGAGATTACAGTTCCGGCGGTTACTGCTGTATCAGCAAATTTTATTCCGACGGTTCTTTGGTTTATTCCGATAACTACTCTGCTTCAGATGTTGAGAGCTGGTTCGGAACTCTTTCAATACCTGCCGGCGGTTCTATAACTCAGACGGATGCGAATTTTCGGTACGGAAACTATTTTGAGGGTTATGTAGAAGAAACATACTATGGAATTGATGAGAACGGGAATACCGTATCGTGTTCGAATACCCTTTATCTTGAAAATCCAAACAAAGCAAAAAAATGAAGTGTCCTTTCTGCGGGTACGAAGAGAACAAGGTAATCGATTCACGCACATCAAAAGACGGACAGTCTGTGAGGCGGAGGCGTGAATGCGTAGAATGCAAGAGGCGCTTCACTACATACGAGTATGTCGAAAAGGTTCCTGTGATGATCATTAAAAGAGACAGCAGAAGGGAACCGTACACAAGAGAAAAACTCATGGAAGGAATAAGAACTGCGTGCAGGAAGAGACCGGTCTCTTCGAAAACCATTGAGGATATAGTTGATGACATTGAAAGAATTCTTTTCTCGATGGAAAAAGACGAAATTGAGTCAAAAGAGATAGGCGAGATAGTCATGTCAAAACTCAAGGATACGGATGAGATATCGTATGTCAGATTTGCATCTGTGTATAGGCAATTCAGGGACATGAATGAGTTTGTCAGGGAGCTTAACAAATTACTAACAAATGGAGACGGAATTGATAAGAAAAACAGAAATTAAGGAGCTTATGCTTCTATCAAGAGGAAAGGTGAGGGACATATATGAACTTGAAGAGAATCTTCTGATTGTAACAACTGACAGGGTCTCTGCCTTTGATTTTGTTTTGAACCAGACTATTCCTAATAAGGGCATAGTGCTGAACAAACTTTCCATTCATAATTTTGAAAAGACAAAGAGTATTGTCGAGAATCATCTTCTTTACAGCGATTTTGACATGCTTCCTGCTGATTTAAGAAAATATGAATATCTGAAGGATAGGTTTATGGTTGTAAAAAGAACCAAGCCTCTTCCGGTTGAGTGCATTGTGCGCGGATACATCACAGGAAGCGCGTGGGCAGAGTATCTTAAAACCCAGACTATAGGCGGTATGTATGTTGAGCCGGGTCTTCTTGAATCTGAGAAATTTGCCGAACCGATTTTTACCCCTTCTACAAAAGCTGAGCAGGGGCATGATGAGAACATCTCTATAGATGAGATGAAACGTCTGATCGGATACGAGAGAACGGAAGATGTGAAGCATGTCTCTCTTAAGTTATATATGGCTGTAGCTGAAATGCTCTATAAATGCGGAATAATTTTAGCTGACACAAAAATGGAGTTCGGCATCAAAGACCAAAATCTTATTTTTATTGATGAAGCATTCACACCCGATTCATCAAGATTCTGGTTCCTGAACAAATACAGGAAAGGAGAAAAACAGGAGTCTCTTGACAAGCAGTTTATAAGAAATTATCTGCTTTCTACAGACTGGGACAGAAAATCTCCTCCGCCCGACCTTCCGGATGAAATAGTATTTAAGACGGCAGAAATTTATAAGGAGATATACAAAATTGTCACGAATGAATCATTATCCTGACAGAGTCCTGAGAAGGGTCGAGAACCCGATTCAGTATGTTGGCGGAGAGTACAATGAGACTCTGAAGGACCCTGACGGCAGAATCCGGATTCTTCTCTCATATCCGGATTTGTACACTATCGGCATGTCATCTTTGGGGCATATGCTTCTCTATGACCTCTTCAACAAGAGAGAGGATGTATTTGCCGAGAGGGCATACGCAGTGCAAAAGGATATGGAGGCAGAACTGCGCAGAGAGAATGTAAGTCTTCTGTCGCTTGAGACCCACACGGAACTTGATAAATTTGATCTCATTGGCTTTACTGTGGAGTATGAACTCACATATACAAATATACTGCAGATACTTGATCTTTCGCGAATCCCTCTTCTGTCAACAGATAGGACAGAGGAGAATCCCATAATAATTGCAGGCGGCACGGCAGTCTATAACCCTCTTCCGATTAACTCTTTTATAGATGTCTTCTTCGTAGGCGAAGGAGAGGATATGCTGGACGATATTCTTGAAATTTTGAGAAAGAGAAAATGGAATGAAATAAGCAGACAGAATGCTCTTGAGCTGTTTGATGAGCTTGACTATACATATGTGCCGATGCTTTCAGGCACATCAAAAGGCGTTGTGCAGAAAATAAATACTGATTTTAAAAATTCTCCTTCCATCTCAAAATTCATGGTTCCCACAGCGAAAACAGTCCATGACAGAGCTGTTGTGGAACTTAGCAGGGGATGCACGAGAGGATGCCGCTTCTGTCAGGCGGGAATGGTTTACAGACCTGTCAGAGAGCGAACTTACGAGAGGTGCATTGATGATGCAGTCAAAGCGTTGAGTGCGACTGGATACAAGGAGGTCACACTGCTCTCTCTATCGGCTACGGATTACCTTGACCTTAATCTTCTTATAGAGAATCTGAACAGGGAGATAAGCAAAAAAAGCCTCTCAATAGGTCTGCCATCATTGAGAGTGAATGATATAGATTCGGAGCTCTTGAAGCAGGTCTCTTTGGTGAGGAAATCAGGAATTACAATTGCAATAGAAACCGCTTCAGAAAAAATGAGAAAAATAATAAACAAAGATATAACAATAGAGGAGGTCTTTGATACAACTCGTCTCTGCAGAGAGAACGGCTGGAAGCATATAAAACTTTACTTTATGATTGGATTTCCATTTGAAGACAATCAGGATATAATCGAGATAGGAGAATTACTGGAAAATCTGGGCAGTGAATTCAGGGATTTGAAATTTACCGCCTCCATATCTCCTTTTGTTCCCAGACCCTTTACTCCATTTCAATGGTCAAGACAAAACTCCATAGAAGAAACTTATGAAAAGATCAGGAATATTAAGAGCATAATGAAAAGAAAGAATGTAGAAGTAACCTATAGAGAGCCGTCTGTCTCTTTCCTTGAAGGAGTCTTTGCAAGAGGAGATTCCAAACTCAATTCATTGATACTGGATGCATTTGAAAGAGGAGAGCGTCTCGACGAATGGAGCGAGCATTTCAACTTCAATCTTTGGCAGGATTCGGCAGACAAACTCGGCATTGACCTAAAACTTTATATGGAAGGCCGCAATCTTGAAGATGAATTGCCGTGGGACTTTATAAAAACAAAGGTGACAAGGTCTTTCCTTGAAAGAGAGTATCTTGCGGCCGAGAGTGAAAAGGCTACCTTTGACTGCAGAAGCGCCAAGTGCACTTCATGCGGAGCCTGTGGAGGCGAGATAGCCGGAGAAAAGAAAAAGAGAGAGAGAATAGCAGAGAAAAAACAGGACGATTTCCAGAGGAGGAAGCCCAAGAAGGCGGTAACACTTCAGACACAGAGGACAAATGTATTTCTTCTCTACTCGCTTGACAGTGAGTATCAGTACCTATCTCATCTTGGAATGATAAATTTCATCAACAGCGGACTGAAACGCTCAAATCTTGAGTTTGCCTATACACAGGGATTCAATCCGAGGATTAAAATAGTATACGGACCTCCGAAACCCGTAAATGTTTATTCAAAAATGGAGATGATTGAAGTGATGCTTGAATCGAGGCCTGATTCAAATCTGTTGTCAACAATCAATGCGTCATTCCCCAAAGGTGTGCATTTTTACTATATGAAAGAGATGAAGAGCGATAGGATGTCTGTTATTTCACGCGTAAACAGATTAAGTATGGTTTTTCAGGTCAATCCAGACGCAGTTATGAGGAAGAGCGCGGAGAATTTTCTCTCGTCAAGAGAGTATCTTGTAACGAGAAAAAACAATGAAAAGACAACAGAGATGAATATAAGAAAGTTTATCAGCAATGTGGATTTTGAGGAGCATCTTGCAAGAGTGAAAATATCCTTCCAAAACGAAGGCGGAATAAAATTTGATGAGCTGGTGCGACATGTGCTCGGAATCAAAGAACTCGGCGATATAAAAATTTACAGAGAAAATTTCTTCCTTGAAGAGGGCGGAAAAGAATATGAGGTATATGATATATGAATGAATTGTTTATAACAAAAAATGAAGATAATATAGTGATGGCTGTTAAAGAAAATGACAAGCTCGTAGAAGTGGTTGTTGAAGATTTCAATAAGGTGTCGCTTGTTGGAAATATCTATAAAGCGAGAATACAACACCTCTCTTCAGGAATTCAGGCGGCATTTTTGGATATCGGCGAAAAAAAGAAAGCCTTTTTACCTCTGAATTCTCCAGATGGAAAAATTAAATTTGAATCATTTTCAGACATAGAGGAAGAGGTTCACCAGGAGATGACAATAAGAGAGGGAGATGAAATACTCGTGCAGGTGATGAGGGACGAGATAAACGCAAAAGGCGCAAAACTGACATCCTATATCTCAATTGCCGGCAATTTTTTAGTGCTTCTGCCTTTTGTTCACTTCGTCGGTGTTTCAAAACAAATCAGGGATAGGGATTTTAAATCTGAAATCAAAACAATGCTTTATTCAATTCTCGACCCGAGTATGGGAGTGATTGTGCGCACTGCGGCTCTTGATGCGACTCCGGTCAACATAAAGAGAGAGTATTTCGAGCTCATGAAAATATGGAAAAGGATATCCGCAGGAGTAGACAAGGCAATCTCTCCTGCTCTTCTTTACAAAGAAGTGACTGTATCGAAAAAACTTATAAGAGACCTTATGAAGCGCGGTGTGGAGAATATATATGTGGATTCCAAGGATATCTATCATGACATATTGGAGTACTTCTCATATCTCGGAATAAACATGAAGAAGAAAGTTCACCTATATCAATTCAAAATACCGATGCTTGCATACTATGAGATTGACAGAGAGCTTGATAAGATGTTCAAGCCGGATGTTTATCTCAAAGGAGGCGCTTCAATTGTTATTGAGACCACTGAGGCATTGACCGCTATTGATGTAAACAGCGGGAAAATTTCGCGGGCAAGGGATGACGATGCGTTGATAAGGGATATCAACATAATGGCGGCTGAAGAGATTGCGCGTCAACTGCGTCTGAGGGATTTGGGCGGAATAATAGTGATTGATTTCATCGATATGGCTGATGAGTTCAGCAAAAAAGAGCTTTTAAATCAATTGAAAAAATTTCTGAAAAACGACCGTTCGACGACAAAAACGCTAAAAGTCTCGCAGTTCGGACTTGTTGAAATGACAAGAAAAAAGATAGGACCTTCTGTTATAAATTACTTCATTGACAAATGCGACTGCTGTGAGGGCAGGGGATATACTGCCAAGCCGTTTTATGTAGGATTAAAACTTGTCAGATGGCTGAAAGAGAACGGGAAAAATTATCCCGAGGATACCCTTATTGTAAATGCGCAGGAGAATGTTGTGGAAACCGTAGGAAAGAGCCTGATGAAATACATTGAGACTGTGATGAAGGACAATAGGATGAATGTAAAGATAAAAGTGTCAGATTCAGTCAAAAGCGGTGTGTGTGAAATCTATTCTGTGAACAAAGTGGAAAAAATCGCTACGGTAAATTAGAGAACAGGAATATTCTGCTTTTATTTGTATAATGGTTGTTAAATTATTTAATTGTTTCAAGTAATTCACTTCTCACTACCCATCGTGGTCATTCGCGTAACAATCACTCTTCAAAAATCCATCTGCATTGTAATTTGGTAATTAAAATACAATTAACGACTTGACATAGAAAAAAGAAGGTATTACAAGTGCTTAAACAGCTTAACAACAAACACAATTTATCAAAATCTTGTGTCTTGACAAAAGAGCCATTGTCTTGTATTATTTACACTATATGAGGACACTATCACTGAAAAACTCGGAACGCAGTAATGCGCCTATTAGTTGTTGTATGAAATGCTTGGGCGGCGAAAGACGGAAGAATACATGTGCGTTAAGAATTTGAAAGAGGTATTTTTATGAGAAGATTAAAAACTTGCCCGTCAAGAATGCCCAATGTCCGTGTTGGGCATGAAGAAAAGATAGAGGAAATGAATTGATGGAATTAAAACTTGAACAGTTAGAATACCAACAACAAGCTATAAAGTCTGTTATTTCTGTTTTCAAAGGACAGGAAAAGAATACTTTTGACAATGCCTGTGTTGAAGGAATACGGTCAAATACTCTTTCATTATCAAGCGATGAAATTATTCAGAACCTTAAAGATATTATTCTTGAAAACGGACTTAAGGAAGAAACGGCAAATATTCAGTCGTCTAATGATATTTGTGTCGAGATGGAAACTGGTACTGGTAAAACTCTTGTATATATAAAAACTGTTTTTGAGCTTTATAAGCAATATGGCTTTACAAAATTTATCATTCTTGTTCCCTCTGTTGCTATTAAAGAAGGCGTACTAACAACTTTAAAAACATTTGAAAAACAACTGGAAGACATCTACAACATAAAGCCCAGCTATTTTGAATATGACAGTAAAAGGCTTTCAAAAGTTACCAATTTTGTTGAAGAACAGCATCCGCAAATAATGGTAATGACTCTTCAGTCTTTCAATTCCGATGACCGTATTTTGAATCAAGTGCAGCGGGAAGATTTATTCTCGAATATGGCATATATCGAAGCCATTTCTCGTACAAATCCGATTGTTATTATGGATGAACCTCAGGAAGGCATGGATACTGAAAATTCGGTCGAGAGATTGAAAACCCTCAAACCGCTATTCAAAATCAGATATTCTGCAACACATAAAATATTAACCAATCTGATTTATCGCTTAACACCTTATGACAGTTATAAGCAGGGTCTTGTCAAAAAAATTGAGGTTTTAACTGTTTCTGAAAAGAACGATGAAGCATCCATGAAAATTGAACTTGATAAAATTGAATTAGGAAAAGGTGAACCAAAAGCAGTTTTAAAAGCTTGGCATCAAACAGCAAACGGTTTTAAATTTAAATACACAAAGAAACTCGACAAAAATGCAGACTTACAAGAAGTAACCGAAAATATTACCTACAAAGGCTATGTTATTGAACAAATTGCCCGGCCAATTCGCTGCAAGGGTTTTGTAAAATTCAAAAATGGGGCTATTATTTATGAGGGAGAGCAAGCAAAAGACTTTTCTGTAATATTCGGAGAACAACTGTATTGGCTTATTGATACTCATTTCAGAAAAAAAGAAATACTGAAACAATCGGGAATTAAATGCCTCTCTCTTACATTTATTGACAGGGTTGATAATTACATTCAACCAAACGGAATCATTAAGAAGTCATTTGTAGAACAATACAAAAAAGCGCACAAAGATTTTTACGGCAAGGATGCTGATAATTTAAAAATCGAACAGGTGCAGGGCTACTATTTTGCGCAAACTGGAAAAGGTGATTTTACTGACGATGAAGGCTCAATGCGGAACAACAAAGAGCTTTATGACCTTATCCTGAAATCAAAAGAAGAATTGTTGTCACTGAATAATCCAGTCGAGTTTATCTTTTCCCACTCTGCCCTTGGTGTAGGTTGGGATAATCCGAATGTATTTAACATAGCTACTCTGAATCAGAGTTACAGCGAAATTAAAAAAAGACAGGAAATTGGCAGAGGCCTTCGCATTTGCGTTAATCAGGATGGGCAGCGTGTTTATGATAAACCCGAAACAAAGGAAGGCAACGAGATAAACCTCCTTACCGTTATTCCAAATGAAACTTACGAAGCCTTTGTTTCACAATACCAATCAGAGATAGCAGAAATTTATGGAACAAGCGAAGCAGGAGCCGAAACCCGTAACACTCACAAGGGACAAAAAACTACTGAAAAACGTTTGTCCAGAAACGACACTCATTTCAACAACCCTTCTTTCCGTGAATTCTGGAAACGACTTTCTCAAAAAACAGAATATCTTGTATCCTTCGACGAAAATAGAATTATTGAAGAATCCATTAAAGCCATAAATGAAATCACAATTTCGGAACATCAGGTACAGGTTGCCCTCGGCAGGATTCAAAGCATGTCCGAGGAAGGAATACAGACAGAAGATTTCAGAACACAGAATAAAACAGTTAGTACCGTCTTTTCGCCGATAGACCTGATTGAAGAATTAAGTGAAAATACAGCCCTTGCTTATCCTACCGTCATTAAAATCGTACAAGGTTTTAACAACAAAAAAGAGATGTTGAAAAGTCCACCTCGCTTCTTAAAAGAAGCAGTCCAAAAAATCTGCTACATTGAACTTGATGAAATGCTTCGTGCGCTAGATTACCGTACTACAGGGGAGACATTTGATATAAACCAGTTTGAACAATTCATAGTTAAAAATACCGATAAAATTGAGCCAACACCAAACAAGGGCATTTATGATCATATTATTTGGGATAGCGAACACGAACAAAAATTCGCCCGCGAAGCAGACAGTGATACTGAAGTCGTATGCTTTTTAAAGCTCCCGTCTTTTTATGTAATTAAGACACCGGCGGGTGAATACAATCCCGATTTCGGTCTTGTTTTAAAAAAGAATAAATTACGAGAAGAAAGTGGCAGCGAATATTATTTCGTTATTGAAACCAAGGGTACTAACAGCCTTGATGATAGAAAATCACTTACTGAAAATGAAATCTATAAAATTAAATGTGCGGTTAAACACTTTGAGGCTTTAGGTATTGAAGCCAAGGTCAATTATCTTGCACCCATAAAAGAATACTCGACTTTCAAGAATAAAGCGGAGGTACTTACCAATGTCTGAACTCGATAAAAAACTTATGCAAACTCCTGATTTAAATAAAGAACGGCTCGTAACTTTAAAAACTCTTTTCCCAGACCTATTCACTGTTGAAGGAAAACTAAATCCAGATGAACTGAAAAAGATTATCGACCCTGATTTGGTAAAAGAAACCGAGCGTTTTGAATTTAAATGGTTTGGAAAAAGCGAAGCAAAACGGAACGCTTTTACGCCAAGTAAGGCAACGCTTGTCTATGATGAAAAAAAAAGCGTAAATCCCGATTATGCTGACGGTAATATGATTATTGAGGGGGAAAATCTTGAGACTTTGAAATGTTTGCTTTCGGGTTACCGGGAGCGTGTGAAATGTATTTATATCGACCCGCCCTATAATGTTGATGGGGATTTTGTTTATAATGACACTTGGGATGAATCTAAGGAGAATTATTGGGAACACATTGGTATAACACAAGAAGGGTGCATAATTGATACTAATTCTGAATCTAATGGCCGTTTTCATTCTAATTGGCTAAATATGCTTTTACCACGGCTTCTTGTTGCAAGACAATTATTACAAAGTGACGGGGCTATTTTTGTTTCTATTGGTGATGAAGAATACCATAATATGAGAAAGTTACTGGATGATGTTTTTGGTGAAGAAAATTACCGCAATACAATTAGCACTCGTCGCTATGATAAAAATATTAATCGTCAATTTATTGAAAATGGATTAGCTTCTTTTAATGTTGGATTTGAATATATCATATGTTATTCAAAATCGTCTGAGTTTAAATTTAATCCAATATATCGCGAGGCATCCGAGGATAGACAAAATTATGGTTATTGGAAAGGATTTTGGAATAATGCTAATCGTCCAACAATGAGGTATGATATTTTAGGTTTCAAACCGGAAACAGGGCAATGGAAATGGAGTGAAGGAAGAGCAAAAATTGCTGTTGATAATTATTTAAAATATCAAAAAGAGTGTGGTGAAAATGAATCATTAGAGGACTATTGGGTGCGAACTGGCAAAAAATTGGAGTTCATTAGAAGAAACACTGATGGAAAAGGTATGAATAAAGGTGTTGAACATTGGATACCTCCGACAACGGGAATTTTAAGAAATACAAACTGGTACGATTTTTTTGCATCAAAATCAACAGAGGAAATATCTGATTTGTTTGATTTTCCAAAAAATCCTGATGTGATAAAAAGTTTAATTCAAATGTGCGAATATAATGGTGATATTATTCTTGATTTTTTTGCTGGTTCTGGCTCAACTGGTCAAGCAGTGATGGAGCTAAATAAAAATGATGGATTAGAAAGAAAAGTTATCCTTGTTCAATTACCAGAATTACTGACAGATAAAACTGATACTGGCAAAAAAGCGATTTCAGCAGGATTTTTAAAAATATCAGACATTACCATTGAACGTAATAAACGAGTTATTCAAAAAATTGAAAAAGAAGAAGCCGACAAACAACGGACACTACTTGATGATAAAAAGCCATTTAAAACCGGCTTTAAAGTCTATAAACTCGGCAAGTCCAATTTTCCCCGGATAGACTTCGCACCTGATCCGTCTAAAACCGAGGAAGAAAACCTTGCGCTTCTCGACAAATATATCGAAGAAAAAGAAGCCATGTTCCTATCTATGATAGACGAAAAGAATATTTTCGATGAAGTGCTTCTGAAAAATGGTTTTATGTTGAATTATTCAAAAACGCAAGAAGCTTCTTTTACAAAAAATAAGGTTTACCGGATAAAAGACAGTTTTAAAGAATGTCTTATCTGTATGGACATGGCTATTGACAAGCATACTTTAAACGACTTGGAAGCGCACAAGGACACCATTTTTATCTGTCTTGAACGGTCGCTTGATACAACGATGAAGTGGAATTTGAAGCATTTGCTTGGCGATAAATTGATTGCTTTTTAGGAGGACAAAATGGACAGTAATTTGAAAGAGAACTCGGCAATTCAAAACCACATTAACATCTTACAAAATGTGATCAGCCGAATGGCTGGAAACAGTGCCAACAGCAAGACGTGGGCGATAACGATAATTTCGGCGATTGTCGTCTTATTGATTGACAGGTCAAAGAGCGGGGTCTTTTATATTGCCTATGTACCATTGGCCATGTTCTTCTTTTTGGATTGTTTTTATCTCGGTTTGGAACGACATTTCAGAAACATTTATAATGAGTTTGTTGAAGGGTTAGATTCGGATAAGTTCGATTACAAAATGGTCTACAAGCTACAAGGCCCCAAAAAACTGTCAAAGAAAATAGGCCTTACAATTTGCGGAGCTTGGTCTTTTTCGACAACTCCATTTTACATAATCATTGCCGTATTGATTTTTATTATTCAAAAATTATCATAAGGAGGATATATAATGGCACGTAGAGCATTTTTCAGTTTTCATTACAAAAATGATGTATGGCGAGCGAACCAAGTGCGAAATAGCTGGGTCACTCAGGGTAAAGAAGCAGCGGGGTTTATAGATTCTGCTGAATTTGAAAAAATCAAAGAAAAAGGGGATAAAGCTGTTGAAGACTGGATTGATGAACAACTGAAAGGGACATCTGTAACAATTGTCTTAATAGGTAGTGAGACATCAACGCGAAAATATGTAAAGTATGAATTACAGGAAAGCTACAAAAAAGGAAATGGTTTAGTAGGCGTTCATATTCATAAATTGAAAGATAAAGACGGCAATACTTCTTCAAAAGGAGAAACGACATTTGGAGAGATAGGCAAAAACGACAAAGGAGAGAGCGTCTATTTTTATCAAGTAGCCAAAATCTATGACTATGTGGATGATGATGGTTATAACAAATTGGGCGAATGGATCGAAAAAGCAGCAGAAGATGTGGGTCGCTGACAAATTATAAAGGAGCTAACAAATGGCAAAAAGACAAATCTTTTACAGTTTCCATTATGACAACGGAGTAATTCAGCGAGATTGACCTCAAGTAACTGACAGAGATACTATCAAAGAGCTGTTAAAAAGCAAGGGTTTTGAGATTTTGTCCAAGCATTATATCTTATGGATTTAGCATAAGCGAGATTGGCTTTTCTTTGAGCGAGGATGTTATCTTTTAGACCGATGAGAGCTTGTTGAGGAGAGACATAAGAGAGGGCGGAATGAGGTTCGTTTAGTGTAGTGTCCAATTTTTACCTCCTATAAGATTATTATAACTATTCCGCCGATAAATGCAACCGAGGCGGCTCAATATACAGGGATTACCCCCTATATGTTGAAAAACCATCATTCATATTGTATTATTTACACTATATGAGGACACTATCGCTGAAAAACTCGGGTCTTGACAAAAATAAATATATTTAGTAAAATTTATTTTGATAAGATTATAAAAATAATAAATATTCAAATAAAAGTTGGGATAAATGAGAAAAAGACTAAAAGAAGCAAATGCATTTCAAAAGATTACAAGGTTAGCAATAATATTTATAATATGTACTGGTATCTATTCAGCAGATGGTGAATATATAATGTCGAGATTAGGTTACGATGCTCGTTCAACGGGAATGGGAGAGACAGGGTACATTTATAATAACTGCGTTTCTGTGATGAAAATAAATCCTGCCGGATTGAGAAGTGTCAGTTTGACAAATATAGAATGGTCAAGAAGTGAATTAGGTCAAAAATGCTGGTATGAAATGTTCTTTGCGGGTAGTGGATTCAATAGTGGAAATATAGAATACAGATATGGAGTTAATTGGAGCAGGTTGTGGATGAAAGAAACCCATGATTCGGTAAGAGCGGATTTCGAGTCAATACTTTACAACTTAGTTCTATCGGAAGGTGGACATTTTCTTGATGAAACAGCATTTTCCTTTAGTGTAGGGAATAAGTATTTTACTTTAGGTTCTAATTTAAAATATGAGCATGGTGGGCTTAATCCCAAAATCATTAATGACCAATATACTATGTATGGAATAGGATTGGATATAGGAACAACTTTTGAAATTTCGATAAATAGATTCAAAATTAATGAAATCTCGTTGTGTTTAGTTTCAAAGGATATCGGCAAAACAATAATTAAATGGGAGGGCGGCCCAATACTGAAGACTCCGACAACTTTGGAAATAGGATTGGGATTCCTTACCGATTGCATGAATTATACAGGAAAACCGCTGATTGCTGAATTTGTGTGCGAATCTAATTCCTCTGATTGGAAAAACATTAATCTAAAATCTGGTGCTGAAATATATTTAACTTCCGTGATTCCTTTCAGGATAGGTTATAATGGTAATGGAATAACATTAGGTATAGGACTTGACATAAAGAAAACGACAATAAATGTAAGCTATGCGTCCGAAAAAGCCTCTGTTTCATCTCTAAGTATAAGTATTGGAAGGATTCTATGAAAAAAATTATCTGTCTAATGATGGTTATTTTTGTATTCATTGCTTCGTTAGCAGATGAAATAAATATATTGACCGATGAAAATGTTAAAAGTCAGGCAAAGAGGGATGCAACAGTTGAAGCAAATAGAATGAATTTGAAAAACATTTTTTTATTAAGTTCATGTTCGTCTTGCATGACAAGCACGCTGATGTCTCCATTTTTGCTTATTGCAATGATAGTCGAATCCGTTGTAGAAGATAAAATGGATTTGAAAATTAAAACGGATGTTCTTATTGTAGCAATATTTTCAATACTTATTTATACTAATGCACAAAAAATAGCTAATGCTTATATGTTTAAATACAAAAGTGAGATTTATGATAAGAGCAAATTATACCAAAATGTTTTTAATCAAGAATATTATTTGAGAATCAAGGAACGAATCAAACAGACTTCTTTCATCGGAGCAACGATATCACTTTTTATTACTATCTGTGCATTATTAACTTATGACATTGCAGTTAATGATTAAAAAAATATTAATATTTATTTTAGCCATATTTTGTATGGCTGTGTTAAATGCCGAAACGGCTGATAATCTGGACTCTACTGGATATAAATATGATTTGGAAGCAAGTGACTCATTAAACAAAATCGATCCCATTTTAACGATATTCGGTTATGATCACAGAAAACTATTGAAAGATGAGAAGAAAGAGCTGGACTCAGTATCACAAATATTTGAAATGGATAGTATTTACGAATCAAAATTTAATGAAATAAAAAAGAATAGAGATGCACTATCATCATATTGGACAAAGTTAACATTTGGTTGTATAGGAAGCACTCTTTCTTACGCAATTATATTAGGTTTAGCAATGTGGATGTCATCGATTAATAACTAAAGAGGAGATAAGATGTATAAAAAATTAGTTATATTATTTATTCCCATACTATTATTTTCAAGTGGCATTTCGACTCACTACCACATGGTAGATGAAATACAGCAATTTGTTGAAAATTCATTCACTCAAAATGTGTATCAAGGAGTTAATAATTGGGCTATTGATGGAGGGTCAATGGCTCCAGATTATTGGCGTGAACGTTGGGCTTTCAAAGAAGAAGCATTTTATTTGGAGAACCAGATTGCCGACAAAATAGATAGTATGGATGACGATTTTGATTTTCATGAGTATGGAGCTTATTATATCAGAGATATGTTCAATGACCCAGAGCTTCTTAGAGGTATATGTTTAAATAAGCCATATTTTGTCGAAATGTCTTATTATTTCTTTGGGATGCTTTCTCATTATCTGGAAGACTTATATGTAGATATGGTATGGCAATCATATTTAAGTGAGAGTTATGGATTCGGAGACTTTACAGATTTAAAGACATTATTCGAACCGACTGAAAATTTTAAAAAATATGTTCCATTTAGTGATGTAGAGTTGTATTTAGATTGTGTAGCAGGTTGCACTGCCTTCGGATCTAAAT
Source organism: bacterium (assembly GCA_050239825.1). Taxonomy (GTDB): domain Bacteria; phylum Hydrothermota; class 32-111; order 32-111; family 32-111; genus UBA2202. Next base: position 1,944 of record JBFXGO010000022.1, on the reverse strand, counting down.
CAGATGACAATCCTTCAATTAATACAATTTCATATGAAAAGAATTATGTACTTGATAAGAAGATATTTGAAGATGTTTTTATGAACTACGATCAAAGTCAGTTGAGGTCCTTGATTGAACTTGGTACCTGGATTCAGGGTAATATTTTTTCTTCGTTTGGATTTGCATTATTTCTAGCAGATATGGGATTTTCAATAAATACACCTTTATTAAGTGATTATTGGACTGGAACGAATCTTGTTAGTTCAGTTGATGATGCTAATTTTCAAAGAATAGCTATTGGAAAAGTTATTGAATTATTAGGAGAAAAAACAGAAATTGTAGACAATAAAATAGTATTTTTAGATACATTGAAGTGGGCGGAAATTCCTTCAATATTCTATTGTGACATTACTTCTTCCTTCGATAACAAGTTGATATCAAAAACGCCAGCATTAAAGGCTATTAAGGATTGTTGGTCAGGTCAGAATCAAGTAAAGAGGTGTGAATCTGTAAAAAAATCATTAATTACTCAATTATATGATCCATATAATCTTGGATTTGTTATCGACAATGCAGAAAAGTTGAAAGAAAAATATATTAGTTTACCAGAAATTACTGTTTATAAAACTTTATTTAAAATTGGAGATGATAAAATTCTAGACGTAGAAAACGATCATAAATCTTCTACATATTTATCCTTTGATCCTGAAGGAAGAGACAAACAAGATGCAGATATTTCAGCTATTGTAGAAATTTATTCTCCTACAACAAGAATCGATAAGCTAGTTGAGAGTTTATCAAAAAAGGGAATTTATGTTTCTTCAGACAATAAAGTAAAAATAACAGTTTGTATATTTGGAGATAAAATAGACAATAAGGAACTTATAAGTACAAAACAATATGAAATACCATTAAATGATTTACTTATAACAAGTAGAATTTTAGATGGCAGATATAAAATAGAGAACAAAATAAATATGACAGATGCAAAGAAATATTATTCTATTTGGGCCGAGTTAAGCATTGCGATGGCAGTAAGCGGCGATGAGAAATGTTTTTACACAGTCAATGTTGATGACTTCTATGAAAATCAAATTCTTGAATGTCATTATAATGGGATATATGGAAGAAGACATAAGATGCAAATTATAACAACAAGTTATCCAACAGGTATAAAAGACGCCTCTGGTGAAAAAACATATTTTTATACTGGTTCGCATTGCTTGCTGAATAGAGGATATAAAAGAGATGAAGGCGAATGGTACTGTAACTATTTGCCTAAAATGACAGAATATAGAAATACAACAGAAGTTAACTTTGATATAAAATTAGATTTTCGTGGGGTTTCAAGTTCTTTTGATTCAGAAGAAGAAAAAATTATTATTTATAATTCTGAGAATCAACAAGTCCTAGTAAAAAACCGGGATTTTGCATCAGTTTTGAGTAGTCTATTTGACTTGAAGGAAGGCACATATTTTGCTTTTTTAACAAATACTAAAAATTTATCATTTGATGGGTCAGATAATTTAATAGAAAAGTTAGGAAGTGATTTTTTAAATGAAATAATGTTCAACTATATTTCAAACAAATATATTGTTCATGATTATGACCAGTATTGTATATGGGCTTTTTCAGGAAGAGTAGTCTCAGTAAATGGTGTAAAACATATTTTAAAGCTTCAAGAGGATTTTAAGAGATATGGAGAGGGGCCGATAGTATTAACCTTTGAAGATAAATCTGCTCCATTTGTTTCAGTGGTTGCACCTGAAATTAATTATGTTACAAATCGATTTGGAAATATTGCAGACAAGCTCTATGTTGAGTTCAATACAGATGACCAAAATAAAGTTGATTCAATAGACGTCTCAATAAAACAATATCCAGATATGACAATGCATGGAATATTTTCAAATTATTCTCATGAGGAACCTTTTATTGCAAGTTCATTGATAGAGCGGCCCA
>JBFXGO010000058.1:0-8554 GCA_050239825.1 bacterium | reverse complement strand
GTAGCGTCGGCTCACACACTCCGCTTCGCCGCTTAATCAAGATGGGATGTTGTGGGGACACACCGTAGGAATGTCCCCAAACCACTTGATGGGCGTCTGCGCAGAGCGTCCTCGCCGACTTGTAGCTTTCACTTTCAATAAAAATTGAATTGCTTGTCCTCGGAAAAACATTGAATAGCAGTGCGGAGATGCACTGGAATTTTTGAGTCCGCTTGACAAGACAAAATCTTACTCAAAAGTTATCCATAGTCCAACATCATTGGTCAACAATTAAGAAATGAGCTATAGGGCGGCGGGGGGTGAAATTTGTGAAAAACAATAAACTGATAGACCCTTCACGATAGTCATAACCATAGAGGCGTTCAGGGTGACACGAAAGAAAGTTACGAGTTGCGGGAAAGAAGAATCACTAATCGCGAGTCACTAGTCCAAAATCACGAGTCAAATACAGTTACGAGTTATGGGAAAGAGTTATGACGTCGGTGCTTTACTTTTTTACTTTTTTAAAAGATAATCGCTAATCCAAAATCGACTGCCACAAAATCCAAAATTCAAGTTTCAAGAAGATAATCCGCGAGAGAGAGATAATCTATTCCGCTTTCAAGTTTGAGTTTTGAAGGGATACGGTTCATAACAATCATCCGAGCATCATTTATTCTTTTGTTTTTGAGCATTATTTTAAGAGGATAGACTTCCCTGTCAATGTTGTCATGATTAAGCTCCCATGTCACCTGAATACCGGTTCTTTTGCTTCTCTCTTCAATTAAGAAATCCATTTCGAAGCTGTTTTTTTCATAGTAAACTGATTTTGTCTTTCTCAGTTGGTTAAAAACGATGTTTTCGATTTTTCTGCCCCTTGTCTCGTCATTTCCAAAGAGTTCTCCCGCGGCATAACCAACATCTGATAGATATAGCTTCCTTATTTCATTCACCGAATTGCCATGCGACCTGTGTTTATAGAGAAAATCCGCGAAATAAATGCTTTTTGATTTCTCCATCAATCCGTAAACGGTCTCCTTCGATATTTTGATTCCCTGCGATTTCATCTCGTTATATGCTTTGTTTATTGAAAATTCCTTTGAGAAGGACTTTATTGCTTTTTTCATAATACTTCTAACTCCTACTGCATTCGCCATCTGATAATGTTCGATGATATCTCTGTATATCATTACATTAAAATACTCCTGAAGCACCCGCACTTTCAGGTCTTTATCCATGCCGACGATTTCGGGAAAGCCTCCGAACTCCGAATATTCTGTAAGAGTTGATTCAATCACTCTTTTGTTTTCCGTTGTCTTATCGGAGCTATTCCTTCCCATAAAAGTCAAATACTCCCTAAAAGAGAGAGTCCCGAGTTCATAATTGACGCTCCTTCCCCTTAAAGCACTCGATATGTCATCCCTCAAAACCTCTGCATTCGAACCTGTAAGATATATGTTCTTTGTTTCACTGTCATATACTCTTCTTATGATTTTCTCCCAATTCGGAAGGGACTGAATCTCATCAAAAAGAAGATAGATTCCTGTGATTTTCTCATCAGGATAAAGTTCATGATAAGCCGATAAAATATCATCCGCTTCAATTCCCTCAAGTCGGTCGTCTTCAAAATTAATGTAAATGATTCTCTTCTTCTTAACACCGGTTTTCATCAGTTCATCAGCTGTCTGGTACAGATAATATGTTTTACCGCACCTTCTCGGGCCTGTGATAGTAATTATTTTACCGCTTTTCAAGGGCACTTTCAGTTCCCGGGGAGAATAAGCCGGCAGTATGCTTGAATGAAAATCCGCAATTATCGAAGATATGGCTTTAATATTCATTTGTCCTCCTTATAAGGAAACTATATTGTATTTGTTTCCTTTTGTCAAGGATATTTATTTCAGGGACGGTGGTTGCATTTGTTGCATTTTTTGAACATCATAAATTATGAGTAATCAAGAAATATTAGGGGGCTGATGAATAGCTTAGCGTCGGCTCGCACACTCCGCTTCGCCGCTTAATCAAGATGGGATAAAGTTATCCCTAGTCCAACATCACTGGTCACCAGTCAAAGAATATCAACTGGCTGATGAATAGCTTAGCGTCGGCTCGCACTCTCCGCTTCGCCGCTTAATCAAGATGGGTTAGCGGAGCAAGGGGACAACCACTTGATGGGCGTCTGCGCGGAGCGTCCTCGCCGACTTGTAGCTTACGTGTATCAATAAGTTATTTAATTGCCTGAATCTTCACAAAGCATTGGCGAGGGTGTAATGGACGCGAGCGTCCATGATAGATGCCTCGGGTTGCACCAGAACTTTGTGAAGATTACTGTAAAGACAAAATCTTTAATCATAAGGAGTATTGTGTTAAGTGCGGAGATGCACTGGAATTTTTGAGTCCGCTAGATAAGACAAAATCTTAATCAAAAGTTATCCATAGTCCAACATTACTGGTCAATAATCAAAAAATGAGCTATAGGGCGGCGGGGGGTGAAAAATGTGAAAAACGGGAAACTGATAGATTCTTCAGGATAGAGATAAATACTGCGGACTTCAGAATGACGATTAAACACATCACTAATCGCAAGTCAAAAAAAGAAGTTGCGGGTTACGGATTTAAATACAATACGGGGAGCTGATTAATATTTTGTCTTTACAGTTCCGAATGAGAAGCCTGTCCACAGCGCTCGTCTTTTCAATGTTTCTCATGAGGATGGGGACATTCCTACGGTGTGTCCCCACAACATCCCATCTTGATAAAGCGGCGAAGCGGAGTGTGTGAGCCGACGCTAAGCCCGCGTCCAGCCCCCAAAATGCAGCTTTTTGCAACCACCGTCCCTAAAAATAAAGCGGCGAAGCGGAGTGTGTGAGCCGACGCTACAACCACCAACAGCCACCAAACAATATTCAACATTCAATCAACAATCAATTGATAATCATCAATAATCAATAACCAATAAACTGATAGACCCTTCACGATAGTCATAACCATAGAGGCGTTCAGGGTGACAATGTTGAGTCATAACTACTGAATAGTTCAAGGTGACACGGTTAAGTCATAACTACTGCATAATTCAGAGTGACGAAGTTATTTTATTATTACTGTTTTTTTTGTGACTGCCGAGGAGGATCCGTTAAGTTTGATGAAGTATACTCCCCTCTCAAGCGCACTTGTCTTTATTTTATTTATGCCATTTTGTAGGTTTGACTGACTGAATACGCATCTTCCCGCAGAATCATAAATATGCACTTCTGAATCTTTTTCACCGCATGAGACAATCATCATGCCTGAAACTACCTCTATATAATCCGCGCTTCTCTCTCCTATCCTTTTTGTCTCAATCCCCACAGGGTCTGCCGCTCCGTAGAATCCAAAAACGCAACCTTCGTCAGTCTCCCCTTCATCGTACATTATTGCGCCGACTAAAACATCGCTGTATCCGTCGCCATTTACATCGCCTGCGGAAGATACAGAGTAGCCAAGCATTGCCTGAAACTGGTTTGATTCATATGTCCATGAGGGAGTTGTCTCAACTCCTCCTGCGTTGCCATAGTAGAGAAATGCCCCGCCCTCGTAAGTGAGAGAGTTGGAATAATGGCTTGCACCTGCCATTATGTCATCATAGCCGTCGCCGTTTACATCGCCTGCTGACGCTACTGAAAATCCAAAATAAGAGTTCGCTGAGTTTATCTCAATAACCTGCGGAATGTTTCCAAGACCGAGTGAGTCACCAAAGTAAACAAAAACAGCTCCTTCGTCTGTTTGAGCATTATCATAAGTGTGCGCGCCCACCAAGACATCGTCATACCCGTCATTGTTTACATCTCCTGCAGTGGAGACAGAATAGCCGAAGTGCGAATTCACTTGGCTTGAAACTGCCTGCCAGTCATGGGTTGATGAGAGACCGGAAGAGGAGCCGTAGTAAACAAATGCAGAACCGACATAAGACCCCAATGAGTCATACAGATAGGCGCCGATAATCACATCATCATAACCGTCGCCGTTTACATCACCTGCGGAGGCGACCGAACAACCAAAACTGGCGTAACTAATGTTGCTTTCATCCTCCCAATCCGGATATGCGGAAATCACAGAATCAGAGCCGTAGTAAAGGAAGACCTTTCCCTCCTCTATCTGACCACTGCCAAACATATAGGCGCCGACGATTATATCATCGAGTCCGTCGCCGTTAATGTCTCCGGCAGATGCCACAGAAAAGCCGTATTTAGAATTCATCTGATTGGATTCTCCTGTCCAGTACGGGAATGCTCCGAGTCCTATTGAATCTCCAAGATAAACAAATGCCTGTCCTTCATTTACATTGTCCCTGTCGAAAAATTCCGCTCCCACAATTACATCGCCGTATCCGTCGCCGTTTACATCGCCTGCTGAAGCAACTGATATGCCATAGTGTGCAGTCTCCTGATTTGGCCCGTTCGTCCAGAATGGCACAGTCGATATACCGCTGTCGGAACCTAAATATGCAAAAGCCAATCCCTCATCCGAATATCCGCTCTCCGCAAGGTAAGCGCCGATGATTATATCGTCATACCCGTCTTTGTTGACATCTCCTGCAGAGGAGACAGAGGCTCCATATAAACCGGTTGCGATATCGCAGTCATTGAACCATGAGTATGCAGAAGGAAGCGAAGATATAGTGTGTTGACTGAATGATTCCGCAGTTAGGAAAATTCCGAAGACAAACATCAAACACAAAACAAAGAAGACCAATGCTATTTTCATATCTCCTCCATTTTTTTATAAAATTATATATCAATTTCACTCATTATGTCAATACTTGAAATTGAATCTGCCAGACAATCATTCGACGCTTATAAGCTCGACATGGTCTGATAGAGTGTTATCTCCAAGAATCATGTCATACCTATTGAATACAAATGTATTGAGCGATTTTGAGTAATGGGAGAGTTCATACCAGTCGCCCCCCTCCGTTCCTCCTTCAACTACTATGATGTCATAATATTTTCCGGCATCCACATCCGAAAAAGAATCAATATTCTTAATTTCATATTCATCAGTTCCATACGAATCATACCATGAAGTTCCTATCGCGACAGGAGTCATGAAACAAATATCATCGCCGCTGTCAAGAACATTATCGAAGCTTCGCGCAATTATGCCCTCTTCAGTGTCGACAAGTATGTAATGGGTTGATGATCCCTCATCATTTTGAGTTAAAAGTTCGGTGCACTTTATTCCATTTATCAGTTCTGTTTTAATAACTGTCTCTGTAAATGTGAAGTAATCCTGTGTATTGCCGTTGACATACGCTCTCAGACTGTAAGTAAGAACTGTACCTGCCGGCAGTTCTGTGTACCAGTCGGTTATATCATCCGGGTCGCTTGATATAGAAAAAAAACACCCGGTTAAAAGCAAAGAAATCAATAAAAATCCAAAAACTGCAGATACAAAAACTTTTTTCATCGCTCCTCCTTTGTTGGCTTTTCTCCTAATCCATAAACTTCATATTATATTATTATATTCGTTTATATTTATAAATTCAATAGAAATTTAAAATATTCGGCAATTTTATTATTTGCACACCTCTGATTTTTCTTATTGAATACTTGGATTATTATGATATAATTGTATTACAAAATAAACAAAGGTGGAGTTTTATGCGGAACATCAAAATTCTATTAATCATTCTTACAGGTCTTACTGCTATCATCACATCTGCGCAGACAGGGTCAATAAAAATTTTTTCGGAAGTCAAAGGCATCAGTGTTTACCTTGATGAAGAGTTCAGGGGCACTGACATCAAAGAGATTGCAAATGTGCAGAAGGGTTCGCACTATCTAAAAATCAAGAAAGACACTGTCACAATCTACGAGCAGATTGCTCTTGTTGAAGAAAACTCTGTTACGACTGTGGTTCTGAAAGACACTCCTGATATGCAGAAGAAACTTCTGGCGATTTATAGCACTGAGATAGCCAAATATGACTCCGTAAAACTCTCAGTCTCAACAAACTTGAGTTTTTATAAGGGACCCACAGGAATAACCATCTCTGAGTTTGCAAAAATCACAGGCAATTTTGATTTGGAAAAGAAAATCAGACAGAGATACAATTCAGCGTCACTGCTCGGCAATTCCGGAGGTGTGTTGATGGTTTTAAGTCTCATCGGAACAGGGCTCACATTCAGCAGTATACTTTTAAATTGGCCTGACTTCCCGACGGATGTGGATGCGCTGCTCCCCTATATCGGAACAGCTTCCATCGTGGGCTGTCTTGCAGGATATGTTATGGCAAATATAGGTTCAAGCAATATGCAAAGTTCCGAAGAGGGTTTAATCACTTATGAGGCGGCATTGGCGGAAGTCGAAAGATATAATGCGGATTTAAGAAAGAAATTCGGTGTTCCTGAAAATTATAGATAAACTGTGGAGGTTTTGTAAGGCGTCAGCATAGATTGGACACACAAGGTGATATTTGACCTTAAAGACAATAACGGAAAGGTTCTTCCTTCCGGTACATACATTTACAAATTTACGGCTGGAGAGTACAAAGCATCCGGAAAATTGACTGTAATAAAGTAAAACTATAAAACAGTAGAAAATAAAAAGGGCGGCTTTGCCGCCCTTTTTATTTTCCCATATAATATTCTCTTTTTTCAGGAGGGAATTTTTCAATGGCGTATCTGAGCATCATTCGCGGCATCACGCTAAAATGCTTTTTGAGAAACTCCTCCTCCTTCTCTGTTCCGCACTTCTTGCCAACCCCGCGGAGCATCCATCCCACAGCCTTCTGCACAAGATCCTCTTTGTCACTCAAAAGTATTTCGGAAATTTCAAATGTTTCTTTACATGACCCTTTATTGATGAATGCCTGAGTCGCTATTATAGAAATTCTTCTCTCCCACATATTTTCAGAGTGCGCAAGCCTTTCAAGAATCCTTATCTCTTTATCTATAAGGTATGAGCCGACGATAGTGGAGGCAGATATATCGACAAGGTCCCAGTTGTTCACATGCACGGTATTGTTAAGGTAGAATTCAAAAATCTCTCTGCGCTTCTCCTCATCTCCCTCTTCAAATCTTTTGTTCATAATCGATAGAGCAATGGTTCTGCATTCATGGTATTTGCTTCTTAGAAGCTCTGAAAGCTGTCTGTGGTCAATCTCTTTGTATTTTCTTACATAGCTTTGGATTTCAGGCATCTCCAAACCGATGAATTTGTCATTCTCGGCGTAATCTCCCTTCCCTGTCTTGAAGTACCTCCGCCACTTTTCAGCCTTCTCCTCATGCCCGAACCTCTTTATCTTATCTTCGATCCTCTCCTGAGAAGCCCTCTCCCTTCTTTCTAAGAGCTCCGACCTCTTCTTTACCTCGCCTTCAGATTTTTCCCGCATATATCCTCCCTTTTGTTTAACTCCAAACAAAAAATAACGCGAGAAGCAATGATACCATTCATATTTCTTACTAAATTGTAACCCCTTCTGATAAAAAATCAAGAGGGGCGCAACAAAAATCAAATCAAAGATTTAATCAGTTCCGGCAAGTCACTTCTTGCAGGTATTTATCTTGAATGGCACATAGAGCAGGCAAAAACCCATAAGCCCGGTGGCTATCAAAAGAGCGCCGGCTATGTACATCCACCAAGCGGTTAAGAAATATCCGCCTGCCAAAAGCGCTATACCAAGAATAAATCTGACTATTCTGTCCGTCTTTCCTACATTGCACTTCATATTGCCTCATAGTTATTAAAAAACTATGCTTGACATCATTTGATTTATAATTTCTTTCTGTTTGTCTGAAAAAAAGTCACTCCCCGAGTTAAATATAAACAAGCAGAGCATTCCTTTTGATACTACATAATACTCCTCCACCTCAAAACAATCATCGTAGTCATAATCTTCATACATTTCATCATAGTAAACTCCGTCATAAACAATATAGAGGAAGCTCTTACCATTGATTTCCTTGTATTTGTCTACTGAAAAAATTAGATCATAGGACATATAGTAATAATCCCAATAAATGTCATCCTTTACAGTTTCCTTGAATTTTTCTCTGTAAGTCTCCGTGAATGAAGAAAAATCCTTATACTTCTCGCCTGTAGTGTCAAATGGAGAATACTTAATATAGAGGTCAAACCCTTCGAATGTTTCAAATGAGAGAGTCGAATCTGTCTGAAGCTTTACCTTTAAGCCGGCAGGCGCCTTCATCTTGAATCCGAATTTGTCGAAGCTCATTGTCTTCTGTTCTTCCGCCTCCTGCGAAAAGATGCAGACGATAAGAACTGTCAAAAGCAAAACAGATAATTTTTTTTTCATTGCTCCTACGGTTTTTGTTTTCCACTCAGGAATGATTATTCAAACTCAACGCTCTCAACCATTTTATATAGAATGTCAAGGTCTTTATCCTCAAAATAGCTCTCCTCTATATAAATTGAAAAGTTGTGAAGCTTACCGTTCCTGAGCACTATATAATCCATTTCATCAAAGAGCTCAGGGAGAGAGTAGTCATCATAGTACTCATCCCATAGAAGCCCGTCATACCTTAGACAGAGAAATGTTTTGTTATTTATCACTTTGAAGCCGCTGTCATAAAAGA
>JBFXGO010000057.1:0-8892 GCA_050239825.1 bacterium | reverse complement strand
CAAAGGAAGAGGTATATATCAATTACACAACGACTGAATCAAAAGAAGTTGAAGTGACTGTGTATGATATAACAGGAAGCAAAATAACAAGCACAAAGAGACAGGTAAAAGCAGGAGCAAACAAGCTTATGTTAAACGGAATCAATAAATCGGGTGTTTACTTCATACAGATAATGGATGAAGTAACAACGCAAACAGAACGAATCAATGTAATAAGATAATACAATAAAATGAAATTGCAGGGTAGATTAAGTTAATCTACCCTGCTTTTCTTTAAAGAGGATTTATAATGAAAATTATTGCATTGACAATATTGATAATATTAATGAATTCATTAGCATATTGCGGAAATTATTCACAAATAAAATATTTAGATAGAGGGCTTAACGATTATGGCGATATTATGGGTCCATTCGTTACAGATTATAATAAAAATACAAAAGAGGAGATAGTAATAAGACACACCAATACAATAAACTTTTACGAGTATGAAGAGGACAGTATTTTTGTATTAATTAACGAATTTTATTTAGATAGTGTGGATTTGCTGTGGACGGCAGGAATAGGGGATATGGACGGAGATAGTCTATTGGAAATGCTATTAAGAAATCCTGATATCAATACTATTTTCATATATGAACAGAGTGACAACACATCATTTTTTAATACGCTGACATGGACATCGGACACAGTCTTCAAATCAATTTATAATCTTGAGTTAACCGACAAGCTCAAAGGGGACGAAGTTGACAGAATCTTCGGAGCAGGGATACCATGGTTATCCACACCGACAAAGGGATACGGTTGGTATTATTTTACCTGTACAGGAGATAATCAGTATGAAGTGTTGAATACATTTGAGGAGGATACATATTGCAGTAGCAATATGGACATAGGAAAACTTGACAATGACAGCATGACGGATGTGGTAATACCGATGTATGGTAATGTAAAGTACTTTGAATCAGTATCGATTGATGATGATTCATTTGAATTTATAAGCTCGAAACCCGTTGATGGTGGAATACCATTATCAACGCTGATATTACCTGATATAGATAGAGACGGGAGGAATGAATATATGCAGTATTGTGTTAATTATTTAGATTTAAGCGGATATGTATCATACGGATATGTGATTATGGAGGACACGAGCGGCACAGGAGAATATGATACAATATGGAGAAGGGATTTCAATTCAGTGACAGATTATATATATGTATATGCAGGAGACATGGATTATGGGGACATAGATGGGGATAATGTGAATGAACTTGTGATATGCGGTGGGAGACACATAGAGGTGTGGGATGCTGTAGGGGATAATCAGTTTGAAAGGATGTGGGAATGGACAGACCCGACCTATTATACAATTCAGAGCCATATAAAGTGCCATGATTTCAATAAGAATGGAATAGAAGAGATAGTGTTCAGCGGCTGCGGAGAGAGTGCTGGAGAGGAATGCACAAGGATATTTGAGTGTGATCCGACAAGAGAGCCGTCTGCACCGGAAATAGTTATTGCTGAGGCGAATGACGGGGCGATAGTAGGAGAGGGAGTAGATTATGATGATTATATCAGGATAGAGTTTGAGGGATTAACAAATGAGCCGAAGCTAAACAAGAGCAATATAGACAGCATATTGAGATTATCGGGAGGAGACAGCTATCTTGCGAATGGTAAGTATCTTGACACATGCAGATGGGAGATAGAGGATGCGAAGAGTGTGCTTTATATAGAATTAACAGAGATACAGGCGTCCCCAACAGTAGAGGTGGGAGATACAATATATCCTGACGGAATAACAATAAAGAGTTTTGAGTATCCTGCTTATGCGGCAAGTAAACCGATAGTTATAAGCGGGAGCTTTGGGCCGACAGGGATACAGGAAAACCGTGAGCCGTGTGCCTTGAGCTTGGGGACATGTACTTGTACTGTCCCCACAATCAAGAGCCAATATATAATATGGAATACAAATACAGAAGCAACATTAACAGTATACGACATATCAGGAAGAGAATTAATTAAAGAGGAATCAAAGACAACAGGCGAACACAAAACAGACATCAGACACTTAAAGAACGGGATATACTTTATAAAACTCAGTACCGAAAATCAATCAATCACAGAGAAGATGGTGAGAATAAGATAGTACACTGGTACGCTGGAAAAATTAAATACCCAACATTTATAAAATATTGTAAATAATAACTCTGTTTTGAGGCTTGAAAAAATCCAAGATGGGGGTATAATTTCGTATGGAGGTAGCAATGAATTATCAGAAAAAAATTCCGCGCACTCTTCTTTACTCTTTAATTGCATTTTCATTCAGTTGGCTTATATTACTATTGATTTTACTCACAGGAATACCGTTTGGAAGTTCATTGGCGGGTATTCTGCTGATTGTGTATATGTTCGGTCCCCTTATTGCATCTTGGTTTGTTCTGAAAGTTGTGCATAGGGAATCCTTTAAGGAGGGCATTGGCCTCTCATTCAAAATAAACCGCTGGTTCTTTGTCTCATGGTTCATAATGATATTTGCCGCCTTTGTAGCTCTTGGATTCTCTGTTCTGATGCCCGGAGTCTCATTCTCTCCTTCAATGGAGGGATTCTTTACAAAATATGCAGACATGATTCAGGGAGAGCAGGCTATCGAGATGAAGAAACAGATGCTTGACAACAAGCTTTTGTTCTTCTTTCTCGGTCTGGCGCAGATGCTCATTGCAGGAGTGACGATAAATGCAGTTGCCGCATTCGGCGAGGAGGCGGGATGGAGGGGCTTTTTGATGCGCGAGATGAAAGAGAAAAAATTTTTTGACGCCAACCTCAGAATAGGCCTTCTCTGGGGTGTCTGGCATGCTCCGATAATCGCAATGGGGCACAACTATCCGGAGCATCCGTCAATCGGAGTCTTCATGATGATTCTCTGGTGCGTCCTTCTCTCCTTCATATTCGGTTATATCAGAATAAAGGCAAAGTCCGTTCTCTCTTCCGCGATAATCCACGGCACTCTTAATGCGAGCGCGGGGATTCCGATGCTTTATATCATGGGTGGAAACGACCTTACTGTTGGAATGACCGGCATTGCAGGACTCATCACTCTGATAATTTTAATACTTTTGATTGCCCTCTATGACATTTTCATTTCCAAAGAGAGAATATTCCTTTCAACAATGGCGGAGAAGCTGTGAAAAAAATTCTTCTTTTTCTCTTTGTTATTCTTCCGTTTTTTGTCTTCTCCCAGACTGACATGGCGGATTCAAACAGAACATCAATACATGAATTGCAGACAAAGGCGTATGAAGATACATCCGGCGTCGAAGAGCCTGTCAAAAGAAATACAAATACTGCGCAGTATCTGCCAATTGCAATCGGAGCAGGATTCATAGTGATATATGCCGCAGTCAAAAGGAGAAGAGGAAGGTGAAGAGGTATCTGACTGTAATTCTATTTATTTCCATTTCTCTCTTTGCATCAATACATGAAGCAGAGTATTATGAAAACCTCTCAAGTGCAAAATTCGGCAATCCGGAAAAAATTTTGGTGCAGTTAAATGAGAAATCGGCAAAGGGAATGCTCTTCAATTATTACGGATACCTGCCATATTGGACTGACACACTCAATTATGCCAATTTTGATTATGAACTTCTAACTCATGTGGCTTATTTCTCAGTGGGAATCAATACTGACGGATCAATAGGAACTGTGCCGAATCCATCAAGATTCACAAAGATTTACTCAGAATGCCACAAGAGAGGCGTGAGAGTGCACATGACATTCACGCTATTCGGCTCCACAAGCGTCTCTAATCTTCTTAACAGCAGGACTGCAAGAAATGCGGCGATTTCAAACATAATCGATTTTGTTGATGCATACTCAATTGAAGGGGCAAATATCGATTTTGAATATGTTACAGCATCAGTGAAGGATTCATTCTCTCTCTTCATAAAAAATCTCGCGGATTCCCTTCATTTGAATTCATCAGGAAGAAAGGAACTTTATATTGCAATGCCCGCAGTTCCCGCATGGTACCCGGGGTATGACTATGCGTCTCTGTCGGATGATGCGGACGGACTCTTCATAATGGGCTATGATTATCACTACTCCGGTTCAAGCGAAGCGGGACCCGTGGCTCCCACATTCAATTCCTCATACTGGGGATACTATGCAGTCAACACAACAGTGGGCGACTATTTCGATTACGGAGCTTCAAGGGAGAAGGTGATTCTCGGAGTGCCTTATTATGGTTATGACTGGCCGTGTGTTTCGGATGCCTTAAAATCTTCAACAACAGGGAGCGGAACTGCTGTTTTATTCAAAAACGCTAAGACAAATGCTGTTTCATACGGATATGAGTTTGACACAAACTCACAAACTCCCTATTACAATTATTATTCTACATCCTGGCATCAGTGCTGGTATGATGATTCTGTTTCAATAATGAACAAACTTGAAATAGCTGTTGACTCTTCTCTTCAGGGCGCAGGATGCTGGGCTTTGGGATATGATGACGGGGAGGATGATTTGTGGAATGTTATAAGAAGCGTTTTGCAGAGAGTTCCAGCTGAAAAACACTATGTTGTGAAAGTGATAAATCCCACCCTCAATGTGAGAGAGGGTCCGTCAACAGAATACAAAATTCTGAATACTGCCTATGCGGGGGATGAATTTGTGGCATTTGATTATGACGGATACTGGTACAAAATATATTATCCTGCTTTATCATTTCCGTACTATGCATACATTTACGGAGGAGACGGAGTGAGCGTGAAGTACATGGACGGAGACAATTTTACTCCTGTTGTGAAGGTTAATGCCGCGCTTCTCAATGTTCGCTCAGGACCTTCAACAGCATATCCGATTTTAACTCAAATAGCAAAAGGCCAGTGCTTCGCAGTTGAATCATTGTCAGGAGACTGGGCAAAGATAATGCTGCCGGATTCAAATGCAAGAGGATGGATTTCATACGCATCCTATACGGAATATTTCGGAGATGTAGCGCTTCTGAATGACTGCATATTTGAAATTGATTCACTTGATTATCCTGATACTGTGACAATGGGGGAGACTTTTGAAATAAAAATATTTTTGAACAATACAGGATTTGTATCTGCAGACACACTCTTGAAAATCAAATCTGCCGATTTGTCTTTGTTCTTTGACTCGGATGAATGGATTGACAGTACAAGCGTGAAGACAGTCGGATACAATGGACTTCCGAATCAGAAATGTTCAAGAAATTCAAATTTCAAAGCAGGAAATATAACTAAAGACACTCTTGTCGCAGAAAAATTCTTTCTTGAGAGAGAGGGCGACATTGCGTCCGACACATTTGAAATAACTATATTTATTAAATACTCGGAGAGCGGAAAGCATGAGGAAGAGATAAACCTTAACATTATTGAAAACAAAATTGAAAAGTATGCTCTCTTTGATCTTCTCGGAAGAAAGGTCTTTGAAAAAAACGGAAAATTCACTATCTGTGATGTTCCTCTTAAATCCGGTGTCTATTTCCTCATATCCTTCAAAGAGAATCTTTACTCAAAAAAAAAGATATTTCTGATAAAATGAAAAATATTTGTATCAGTAAAAATTCGCTACAAGACCGGTACAGTTTGAACCTATAATATGATTCGGATAAATAAGTATCTTAATTAATGAAAAAGTAAGGAGGCGTGTCAAATGAGTTCCGTCACACTCTTGTGTCTGAAACTTCTCTCTTTGTTTTTGTTGTCCTATCTTTTCGGGTCATTCCCTTCAGGATACCTATTTTTCAAAATAAAGACAGGAGGGGACATAAGACAGCACGGACAAAGGAAGAACATTGGAGCCACAAATGCATTTTTGGAGGGGGGATTCAGGGTGGGAGCATTGACAGCAGTGTTTGACATTCTTAAAGGATTGATACCTGTTGTCTTTGCAAGACATGTTTTGGGGAGTCTGACTTTGAATAATGAAATTGCCGTTATAATCTGCGGACTCTTTGCGGTTTTAGGGCATATTTTCCCTGTATTCATAGGATTCAAAGGGGGCACGGGGCTTTCGACTTCGCTTGGAGCACTTATGGGGATTATTCCGGATATCATATTTATATTTATCGCAATAACTATTCTTCTTGCAATTATAACAAAGAGACCAGCTCTGATGGCTCTTTTGATGATGACGGCAATGCCTTTTTATGCCTATTTCATAGGGAAATCTCAAGCAATAATAACAATGGCAGCGGTTATGTCGATAGTCTATTTCTCTGTCTCTATGACGCATATAGGTTCCATTATGAAGGGATGCGAGTACGAGGAGTTCAGCTCTAAACTCGGCAGACTAAGAATTAGAAAATAATCCCCAGATAATAAAGGGATTTAATGACATTTGAACCTATGTTTCCATCTCTTGACTTTATTTGCTTAATTATTGTAATAATATGGACATTTAGTGAAAAAATAACGAGCAAACGCTCGTAGATGTACATGATTGAGATTGGTTGAAGCTCGGGTTAGTTTTCCCGAAATAAAAAGCATCTGCAATCAAATTTATTATATATGGAGTAATGATGAATTTGTCTGAATTGAAGAACCTTCTAAACTGTCCGCTGAAATGGTTGAATCGTCATGTATAGTTTTTGTCAGGGGAAAGACTCCTACAAAAGAGATGGTCACACTAGCTGAAAAGAATGGAATAGCGCTTCTTGTAACGGAGTTTGATATGTTTGAAACCTGCGGAATCCTCTATGGAAAGGGATTAAAGCACAAAAAGGTGGCGCATGACAACCATTGAGCTTGATTTTGACATTAAGCACAATGATTTTGACAGGGCAGGCTCTGCATCAAGCGCCCTCAAGAATACTCTTAAGCAGATAGGGTATCCTTATGATATCATAAAAAGGATAGTCGTTTCAAGCTATGAAGCTGAGATGAATGTGGTGGTTCATGCTTCTGACGGACATCTGCAGGCAGTAATAACTCCGAATGAGGTAAGGGTTGTTGTTGAGGATAATGGAACGGGCATTGAAAATGTCGAGATGGCAATGAAAGAGGGATATTCAACTGCTCCGGAGAGAATTCGCGAACTTGGATTCGGAGCGGGCATGTGGCTCCCACATTCAATTCCTCATACTGGGGGTACTATGCCGTCAACACAACAGTGGGCGACTATTTCGATTACGGAGCTTCAAGGGAGAAGGTGATTCTCGGAGTGCCTTACTACGGTTATGACTGGCCGTGTGTTTCGGATGCCTTAAAATCTTCAACAACAGGAAGCGGAACTGCTGTTTTATTCAAAAATGCAAAAACAAATGCTGTTTCATACGGTTATGAATTCGACACAAACTCGCAGACTCCCTATTACAATTATTATTCTACATCCTGGCATCAGTGCTGGTATGATGATTCTGTTTCAATAATGAATAAGCTTGAAATAGCTGTTGACTCTTCTCTTCAGGGCGCCGGATGCTGGGCTTTGGGATATGATGACGGGGAGGATGATTTGTGGAATGTTATAAGAAGCGTTTTGCAGAGAGTTCCAGCTGAAAAACACTATGTTGTGAAAGTTATAAATCCCACCCTCAATGTGAGAGAGGGTCCGTCAACAGAATATAAAATTCTGAATACTGCCTATGCGGGGGATGAATTTGTGGCATTTGATTATGACGGATACTGGTACAAAATTTATTATCCTGCCGCTTCATTTCCGTACTATGCATACATTTACGGAGGAGACGGAGTGAGCGTGAAGTACATGGACGGAAACAATTTTACTCCCATAGTGAAAGTGACAGCATCTCTTCTCAATGTCCGCTCGGGACATTCAACTGCATATCCGATTTTAACTCAGACAGCAAAAGGCCAGTGCTTCGCAGTTGAATCATTGTCAGGAGACTGGGCAAAGATTATGCTGCCGGATTCAAATGCAAGAGGGTGGATTTCATACGCATCATATACGGAATATTTCGGAGATGTAGCGCTTCTGAATGACTGCGTATTTGAAATTGATTCACTTGATTATCCTGACACTGTGACAATGGGGGAGACTTTTGAAATAAAAATATTTTTGAACAATACAGGATTTGTATCCGCAGATACACTCTTGAAAATCAAATCTGCAGATTTGTCTTTGTTCTTTGACTCGGATGAATGGATTGACAGTACAAGCGTGAAGACATACGGATACAACGGACTTCCGAATCAGAAATGTTCAAGAAATTCAAATTTCAAAGCAGGAAATATAACTAAAGACACTCTTGTCGCAGAAAAATTCTTTCTTGTGAGAGAGGGCGACATCGCGACCGACACATTTGAAATAACTATATTTATTAAATACTCGGAGAGCGGAAAGCATGAGGAAGAGATAAACCTTAACATTATTGAAAACAAAATTGAAAAGTATGCTCTCTTTGATCTTCTCGGAAGAAAGGTTTTTGAAAAAAACGGAAAATTCACTGTCTGTGATGTGCCTCTGAAAGCAGGAGTATATTTCCTCATATCCTTCAAAGAGAATCTTTACTCAAAAAAAAAGATATTTCTGATAAAATAAAAAATATCTGCATCAGTAAAAATCCGCTAAAGACCGGTACAGTTTGAACCTATAATATGATTCGGATAAATAAGTATCTTGGCTATTGAAAAAGTAAGGAGGCGTGTCAAATGAGTCCTGTCACACTCTTGTGTCTCAAACTTCTCTCTTTGTTTTTGTTGTCCTATCTTTTCGGGTCATTCCCTTCAGGATACCTATTTTTTAAAATAAAGACAGGAGGGGACATAAGACAGCATGGACAAAGGAAGAACATTGGAGCCACAAATGCATTTTTGGAGGGGGGATTCAGAGTGGGAGCTCTAACTGCAGTATTTGACATTCTAAAAGGCTTGATACCGGTTGTCATTGCAAGACATGTTTTGG
>JBFXGO010000056.1:0-8943 GCA_050239825.1 bacterium | reverse complement strand
TAATCAAATAATAGTTTATAGTTGATAGTTTATAGTTAATAGTTAAAGACACAAAAGAAGGTGTGAAAAAGAAAAAGATGAGAGTTAATAGTTAATAGTTTATAGTTGAAGAAAGAAAAAGAGTAGGCTAGTAGGCTGGTAAGCTTGTGGGCTGGTAAAATAAGAGTTGAGAGTTAATAGTTGATGGTTTATAGTTGAAGAAAGAAAAAGAGTACGCTGGTAAGCTTGTGGGCTGGTACACTGGTAAAACAAGAGACTTGTCAAGAAAGTTGTGTGGCGCTGGAGGCAATAAGTGAGGTTGATATTAAAAAATATAAAAGAGGGTCTCAATCATTAAAATACAAATCTCCATCTGAAGTTTATGGAGGTATTACGAATGTTCAAACAGCTTAACAATAAACACAATTCATTAAAATCTTGTGTTTTGACAGGAGAGCCATTATCTTTATTTTATCGGATTAGAGTTTTTTAAGCTTACTTTACCAACACACAGCTTACCGCTAACCTGAATAAAGTCACCTGCCCAAGGAATTTCTTCTGAAATTTATTAAGGAATATAATTATTATTTATAGCTAATATATTAAATATAATCTTAATAAAATTAAAATACCTATTGACAAAATTAAGTTTTTAGTTATAATAATGAAAAAGGAGATAAAAATGGCTGAAAACAAAATCGTAAAAAATTGTCCTGTCTGCGGAGGAGAGATGGTTGTAAAACAGCTACATTGTCCCTCGTGCAAGACAGACATAACGGGAACATTCTCCACATCATTATCAAATCCTTTTGATGAAGATGAGTGGAAGTTTGTGACAGAGTTCCTTATCTGCGAGGGAAATCTCAAATGCCTTTCAGAGAGAATAGGATTGTCATATCCCACTCTGAAAAACAAACTTCTCAAAATTAAGCAGAAACTCCCCGGAGGAGACCTGATAATCCGCGAAGAGGTCGATGAGGTTTTGGACCTTATAGACAGGGGAGACCCTGAAGCAAAGGAGATGCTTGAAAAACTAAAAAGGAGGATAAAATGAGAATTTCAAAATTCGGTCTTCTGCTGATAATCATCGGCATATTTCTTCTGCTCTCAACCTATAACATCTCTGTTTTCCAGTTTTCACGCGATTGGCCCTGGATACTTGTGATAGTTGGGCTCTTTTTGCTTTTGAAGAGGGGAAACAGGTGCAGTAATCCTTTTATAAACATAAACACAAACGGAAAGAGCAAAAGCGAAGAAAAGAAAGAATCGGCAAACAGAAAAGAGATTCTGGAAAAACTTCACAAGAATGAAATAACTCTTGAAGAGGCGATGAAAAAAATGAACGGGGAGGAATAATGGATTCAAAAATTGAAAAAATTCTCCGTCTGGTTCAGGAGGGAAAAATGTCACCCGAAGAGGCAGATTCAATATTGGGGCTTCTAAAGATGAAGGATAAGCCGGGAAAGGGCGGCTGTCACCTAAAAATAAACATAGTGAAAGATGATGATGAGGGTGAAAAAAATGTAAATTTTAATCTGCCGATAAATTTTGTAAAGATGATGGTGAAGGCGACGGGAAAGTTCTCCATAGATTCTGTGGGGAAGAATAAAGATGTAAAAGAGTCTCTGCGGAATGTGGGTTTGAAATTTGACGAAAATGGAAAGATTGAGGATGTTGACGCATTTCTCAAAGCTCTTGATTCACTGTGTGAAAATTCGCCGATTGACATAGCGAATATTCAAGTAAGCGATGATGAAGGCGATGTTGTCATTAGAATATCGGTTGATTGAAAGCAAGCAAATGGAGGGAGAAAAGTTAATCTCTTTCATAATCTTTGCCGCATATAATTTTATTTGCACCACATTTTAAAATAAATGTTGATTTTATTATTATTAGTTATATAATAAATTCATGAAATTATTGGTGGTTTTAAAAATTGGCATTCATGCTTTTGGGCATAAAAGGGGGTTTTTTGATTACAAGAATTTCAGATTCTTCATATAATACCCTTTGCTACATACATGATAAGACAATTGAGGATTCAACATCTTCCCCTATAGGTTATTTTGAAGGAGATGCGGTTCTTGACACATATAAAAATACGATAGGGTATGTTCTTTTTGGCAGAATGGAGGATACGCACCATGACCCGATAGGCTACATTGAGGGGGATACTCTCTATGATGCGGCTCATACCCCCATTGCTTATATATACAGCGAGAGGATAGAGGATTCGCTTCATAACACTGTAGGTTATGTTCACAACAAGTGTGATAAAGCTCTTATAGGCGCTGTGATTGTCTTTAAATTCATATCTTTTGAATAATAAGGGAGTAAAAATGAAGAGATTTTTTGTCTTGATTATGATTTTAAATGCTTATCTTGTTTGTTTTTCACAGAACTTCGACAATTATAAAATCTACCTCTGGGACAATGACTATGGGGCTGTCTTTTTAAATCCTGATGACGATCAGACAAACATTGGGTATGAGTATAATGTCAAAAAAGCTTTGAATAAAATAGGATTTGCAGACAATGTAAGATTGTTTGAAGCAGACACAATGCCGCGGCAGTACACAAAACTCTCCCAGTACGGAGCTCTTTTCATTGTCACCGGCCACTATCCTGTGGATTTTAGAACAATTATGTTCACGGCATCCGAAATAGACACTCTCGCCAAATATCTTGATTGGGGCGGTTGTGTTTATTTTGAAGGAAACAATGTGATGGAATATCTCAAGTTGAAATACCCGGTTTTTTATTCAAGATACTTCAATGATTCCATAGAGGTTGTCGCCCAAAGTTATTCCATTGATTCTCTCATGACAGACCCGGGAAGCTCTTTCTGCAGATATTACAGATTCAATTATCCGGAATCATCGGTTTCTGATTCAGGAGTCGATTTTTTAGTAACCAGAGATGCAACAATTAGGGAGCCCAACTATTTCAAAGTCCTCTATTTTGACAATCAATCAAAACTCTATAAATCAACAGCAACTGCATATACTCCGCCTGCGACAAAGGATAGCAAGGTTTTTTATTTTCCCGGAAAAACCTTTATTCAATCCGTTGATGTCGGAGCATTCTCTTATCAGACATACGGAAGAACAGAGAGGCCTCTTGCGGATTCCATTAAGAGCCAGTATATAAGAATGGCTTATCTGAAGGATGTGCTGAGGTTCTTCGGTCTTGCAAGAACATTGATAGTTGTTGATGACGGATCCACTGCAATTAACAGCTCCATTGACAATGCAATGACACGGCTTGCAAATTATGACAGCATAGTGGTTGCAACACAGGGCGCGCCCACTCATGCGGCTCTTATGCCATATACATCTGTTTTCTGGTACACGGACACAATGAATACCACGCTTACAACCACGGACACTTTAAATCTCGGAGTTTATCTGGACTATGGAGGAAATCTTTTCCTTGCATCGGATAATTTTGCGGAGCAGTACGGAGCGGGCTTTCCATTTACAACAAAATACCTTGGTTCTGATTTTGTGGACGATTCATTTTCCAATGACACTTTCTATGCTTCAAGCCAGTCATTCTGGTATTACAATGATGTCACAGACACATTCGTTGTGACAAAACCCTCAAGAGGGTATGAACCTGATATTATCAGAACATTCAATACTGATGCGGATACGGCATTCTTTGTATACGGAGGTTCAAGAGTAAGACTCTGCTGTGGAACCCGCTATCAGTCAATAACTCATAATTCGGTATTTTTGTCATTCCCATTCCTGAGGGCTCCCTATCAGACAAAAGCGGGATTTCCCGTTGATTCCATCCTGAAAATTGCCTTAAAGGTCTATTTTGATTATGACCTTGATTTTGAAACTCATGATTATACATTGTCATCCGAGTGCAATGTATCATACTCTGTAAATACAGAGGAGATTTGCTTCTATGTCACGCTCGGCGATCCTTCAGAAGGCTCCATAAGAGTTTTAAAAGACGGCGAACTAAAGGCAGAGTTGAATACGGAATGCGGAAAAAACTTTTATAAAATCAGATGCAGGAGAGAGAGCGGCAAATATAATGTAAAAATTACGGATTTGGAAGGACAGGAAATGGAATCAATGGAAATCACTGTTGAGCCGCTTGCCGAACAGCATCTCTACGCACGGACAATGGGAGAGATTTTATACATTAAAGGAAATCCCAAGACCGAATTCTCTCTTGTCGATTTAGCCGGAAGAAGAATAAAGATAATGAAATCCGATGATTCGGGGATTTGCAGAGAGAATATTGCTGGGATATCAGCCGGAATTTATTTTGTCAAAGATGACGATTCGGGCTTCTCATATAAGATTATGAAGTTATGATTATTGAAAAAGACATACAAAAAATCAAATTGACAGCTGGAATAGGCTCTGAAGAAAATGAAAAACTTCTTGAGACTCTGAAAAGCGGAATCTTTGACAGTGAAAGCATAGACTCTTTTGTGAAACAAATCTTCGCGGAAATGAAATCAGAAATTGACTGCAGAAAATGCGGACAATGCTGTAAAGATGTTCTGGTGGTATTTGAGGAGACAGACATGGCACGCCTTTCAGAGGGACTGAATGAAGAGAGGCAAACCGTTGAGAAAAAGTATTTTCAGAAGTATGAAAAATTCAAATGCTTCGTCATGAACCAATCTCCATGCCATTTTCAGAAAGAGAATCTCTGTACGATTTACGAATACCGAGGAACCGAATGCAGGGAGTTCCCCTATCTTGATACAAGATGCTTTTCCGAAATATACAAATATGTTTTTCAGGGATACTCTATATGCCCCTTTCATTTCAATGTCATTGAAGCAATCAAAACACTGCCTGAATTCAAAATTAAAAAGGAAGTAAATTTTGGAACTTAAAAAAGAGAGTTTGTTTGTTATACTCGACCTTATAAGCGAACCGGCTCTGCTTGTAGATGAGCTTGGGAAGACAATCTTTAAGAACAGGTCTGCAAAGGATTTTTGCGTGAATCATATAACGAGCAAGTGCAATGTATGCGAATCGATAGCAAATAAAATTCTGCAGTCGGGTAAAAATGAAGGGAGCATCGAACTTGCGACAGATAATGCGGAGATAGAGCTTATATTCAAAATAGTGAAATTACACGGATTCGGATTCATCGTCTTCTCCGATATAGAAAAGCGGCTCAAGGATTTGAGCGACAAACTAAACAAATCGGCGAATGAGGTTGAATCTCTCAGTGAAGAGCTCACATCAGCCGAAGAGGAGGCAAAACGAAGAGATGATGAAATCAGAAGGAAGGATGCCGAGTATATAAAAAGCGAGGAAAAGTACAAAGCGCTGGCAGAATCGGCTATGGATATAATAATTATAGTTGATGAAAAACATGTTGTTAAATATGTTAACTCATTCGGACTCCATTATTTCAAGTCATCAAAAGAGAATGTAATCGGCAAAAAACTGAAACATTTGTTTCTAAACGATGATGCAAAGCAAAGGGATGCTGTCATAGATCTTGTCTTCAGGGATAAAAAACAGATGCACTTTGAAAGCGCAACCGTATTTCCAGAAGGAGAGGTGTGGCTCGGATCCCGCCTTGTTCCTCTTCTTGACAATAATGGAAATGTAGAGACAGTAATGATCATTTCAAGAGATATCACAGAGAGAAAGAGAATTGAACTTGACAATATGACCGTTAATGAAAGATTCGGAAAGGTCTTTAAACATAATCCTTTTGGCATATTGATAAGCAGAGCCGACACCGGACAGATAATTGATGCAAATGATTCCTGCGAAGATATTTTCGGATACTCTCAGGATGAACTGCTCGGAGAGCCGGCAGGCAAACTCTATTATAAACCGGAAGAGAGGGCTTTCTTTGTGGACAAACTTTTAAGAGAGGGTCCGCAAAAAAACTATGAATTGAAAATACGGAAAAAAAACAATGAGATAAGAACAGTGTTTTTGTCTGCTGATTACCTTGAGATAAATGAGGAGAGGTGCATACTCTCAATAATTCAGGATGTCACCGAGGAGGTTGTGGCAAACAACACCCGCGAAGCTCTTTTTGACATAGCGGATTCCGTATTCAGGGTGAAGGACCTTTATTCACTCTATCCTGAAATACACAAATCCCTGAAAAAAGTTTTAAATGCGAATAATTTTTATGTGGCTGTCTATGACAAATCTTCGGATATGATTGAATTTCCATACTATCATGATGAAAAGGATGATTATGCACCTTCGAAAGAATTCGGCAACGGCTTAACAGAATATGCCCTGAAGAAGAAAAAACCTATTCTTCTCTCCGGTGAAGAGATAAAAAAAATGGCAAAAGAGGGAGCGATTGAGATAATTGGAACACTTCCAGTGCAGTGGCTCGGAGTGCCTCTTCTTGGAGAATCTTTCACTGGAGTCATTGCGGTTCAGCATTATGATGAAAATTATTTCTACACACAGAATGATAAAAATATCCTATATTTTGTTTCGAAGCAGATTTCAAGGGGAATCGAAAGCAAAATCAAAGAAGAGATGCTTATTCAATCAGAACTGAAGCATAGGATGCTTTTAAATTCTATAAAATTGCCGATTCTCTCTTTGAAAGAGGACATGGAGATTTTTTACTGCAATCAGTCATACGCTGATTTTGTAGGCAAGAACATAACAGATCTTGAAGGATGCAATCTTTTGGAGATTTTTCCGGAATTCGAAAAAACGAAATACTTTGAAGCATTCAAAAAATGCTTGAAAACAGGAGAAATGCAGCAGGTGGAGGAAGAAGTAAAGGGTAAAAATCTGATAATTAATGCGAAAATATACCGCACCGGATGGGGATTGCTCTCTGTTGCGGAATCCATGACGAAAAAAGAATCCTGAGAGATGAATTATTTTCCCATAATAATAGTGGCAGTTGTTTTTATTGTGACGGCTATCAGGACACATCTTCCGTTTAAATTGGAAATCTGGCTGATAATGTGCATTGGAGCGCTTCTCGTACTGTTTACCGGTTCGATAAGTCCATACGATGCATTGAAGTCAATCAATACCGAAGTTATGATTTTTCTTTTTTTAATGTTTGTATTGGGAGAGGTTCTTGAGCAGAGCGGATTTTTGTATGTTTTTGAATACAAACTTTTCAGCAAAGCAAAAAATACGGATTCTCTTCTCCTGACAGTCATTTTTTCGATGGGTATGCTGTCATACATCTTCATGAATGACACAGTAGCTGTGATTGCAACCCCGCTTATGCTCTTTCTTTCAAAGAAGCATGGAATAAATCAAAAGATTCTTCTTCTTGCCCTTGCTTTTTCAATTACATTGGGAAGCGCCGCAAGTCCGATAGGAAATCCCCAAAATCTTTTGATTGCCGTAAAATCTGGACTGAAGGAGCCATTCACGGTCTTTGCGAAATATCTGCTTATTCCTTCGGCAGTGAATCTCTTGTCTGTTTTTATTATTTTGAAGATATTTTTCTTCAAAGACCTCAGAGTAAGCCGTTCTATAAAGCATGAAGAGAGGAAGATAGAGGACTATTCTCTTTACAGGAATGCGAAAGCATCGGTGATTCTTCTTATCACTGTTCTTTTACTGTGGATAGTGTCGAGATTCATTTTTAATGAAATTGAAATTCCGCTCTATGCAATACCTGTTCTGCCGGCTCTTTACGGTCTCGCAACATCGGGGAAAAAAAAGAGCATTTTGAAAAAAGTCGATTACAAAACCCTCTTGTTTTTTATCGGAATGTTCATTCTGATGAAAGCCCTCTATTTGAAACATGAGCCACGCATCCTCTTCGACGCAGTCAGGCAAGCGGCAAATGTTCCACAAACTCTCGCTCTCAGCATCATAATAAGCCAAATAGTCTCCAATGTCCCCTTCGCGGCTCTCTTCATAGACACTATTAAATCATGCGGAAAGACTGAGATTATGATGGCTCTTGCCGCCGGAAGCACCATAGCCGGAAACCTATTTATATTGGGAGCCGCAAGCAATGTGATAATAATACAGAAAGCGGAAAGAGAGAGAATCACTCTCTCTTTCATGGAATTCTTTAAATGCGGATTTTTTCTTACTGCGGTAAACTTTCTCGTTTATTGGGCTTATTTTGCTTTGATTTGATTTATTCTCCCCCTCCGTTGTCTTTCTTTTCCGATGATTTGAAGCGGATTTCAAGAAGACCGCTTATTATCGTCAGAGAACCGATTGATATCAAAAAGATTGGAAGGAACTGAAAAGGAGTCTCTACGAGGCGCATTATGCCGAATAGCGTAAAGATGGTTCCGAAAAAGTATCCGGATGAGGTTTTTATCCCCATAAAATTCTTTATGAGATTTGCCGACAGCATGATTGCTCCTGTAGATATCAGCCATGTTCCATCAGGCACAGCTCGGTCCGGCATCAGCAATAAAATTCCTGTCATAATAAAAAAAGCAGCCCATGCAAGTGAATTTATCAGATTTTCGACATTCTTTTTTTCTTTGTTCATAACAATCTCCTTTTTTCTGATTATATTTCATGATACGGAATAATCAATAGAATTATTATAAGAGACTATTATAGGAGTTAGTCGCTCCCACGCGGGGAGCGACCGGCGAACTGAAGAGCATTCAGCTCGCCATATTTGTTTCAATCCACGCTCCCACGCGGGGAGCGACTCGCAAAGTCGAATCAGAGAACTCGGTTGTTTACGTTTCAATCCACGCTCCCACGCGGGGAGCGACAACATTGGCATTACCATTGCTATATTATTATTACAGTTTCAATCCACGCTCCCACGCGGGGAGCGACAAAAGAAAGCGCGAAGCAAAAAGAGTGGCGTAAGTTTCAATCCACGCTCCCACGCGGGGAGCGACGCAGAGAGGAAAAGGCAAAAAGAAGAAGATTAGAGTTTCAATCCACGCTCCCACGCGGGGAGCGACAACATTGGCATTACCATTGCTATATTATTATTACAGTTTCAATCCACGCTCCCACGCGGGGAGCGACTGTATAA
>JBFXGO010000021.1:0-41616 GCA_050239825.1 bacterium | reverse complement strand
AAGAGAGTATTTGAAATTCGGAAAATATCTTGAAATATGAAGAGGAATATCATCTGAAACTGATGCTATGAAGTCGGTCATCTCTCTGAATTCATAAGGATTGTCATTTTTGCCGGGGATCAAAAGATTTGTGATTTCAAGGTGTACGCTCTCTGAATGAAAAAGTCGGATTGCATTTTTGACTATTTCAAGGTCTCCCTTCAACTCTCTTTTGTAAAAATCCTTACTAAATGATTTTAAATCAACATTAACTGCCTTAATATAAGGAATAATCATTTTCAGAGGCTCTTCATTGAGGGTGGCATTTGTCACAAGAACAATTTCAATCTCTTTTGAATACTTTTTTCCGAAATCGAGTATATACTCATACCACATAAGAGGTTCGGTATAAGTGAATGCTATTGATTTTCTATTTTTGCTTTTAAGAATATTGTACAGACCCTCTATTGGAAGGGAAGCGGTCTCTTCATACCTCTGCGAAATGTCGTAATTCTGGCAGAATGGACATCTGAGATTACAGCCATACTGGGCAGTTGATATTATCATTGTGCCGGGGTGGAAATGGTAGAGCGGCTTCTTTTCAATAGGGTCATCTGCGATTGTCAATACTTTTTCATAGTTAACAGCAATGAGTTCGCCTCCGATATTCTTTTTTCCTAAGCATAGCCCCGTCTGATTCTCTGAAAGAATGCAATAGTGAGGGCATAGTGTGCATCTGACCTTGTTGTGTTCAAGTTGTTCGAAAAATTCCGCTCTTCTCATATTAAAGAAGTATATTATATTGTAAAGAATTATGCAAGGGGAGAACTACGGGGTGGCACGCGTGCGTAGCATTCATTCTCACATCAGTAGTCAGTAAAAACAAAATCTTACTCAACCGTGTCACCCTGAACGCCTCTGTGGTTATGACTCAACAATGTCACCCTGAACGCCTCTATGGTTATGACTATCGTGAAGGGTCTATCAGTTTATTGATTATTGAAGATTGACTTAGTGGGCTACACGCGGGCATAGCGTCAGCTCACACACTCCGCTTCGCCGCTTAATCAAGATGGGTTAGCGTAGCAAGGGGGCGCCCACTTGATGGGCGTCTTCGCGGAGCGTCCTCGCCGACTTGCAGCTTTCACTTTCAATAAGAATTGATTTGATTGTCCTCATGAGAAGCATTGAAAAGACGAGCGCTGTGGACAGGCTTCTCATTCGGAGTTGTAAAGGCAAGTCATTTACTCAGCTCCCCGCATTAAGCTCAAGGCGCATGGCTCACGGCTCAGGGCTGACTTGGGGGGCTGCACGCGGGTGTAGCGTCGGCTCACACACTCCGCTTCGCCGCTTAATCAAGATGGGATAGCGTAGCAAGGGGACAACCACTTGATGGGCGTCTTCGCGGAGCGTCCTCGCCGACTTGTAGCTTTCATTCTCAATAAGAATTGACTTGCTTGTCCTCGGAAAAACATTGAATAGCAGTGCGGAGATGCACTGGAATTTTTCCTCGGAATTGTAAAGGCAAGTTATTTACTCAGCTCCCCGTATTAAGCTCACGGCACAAGGCTCACGGCTCAGGGCTGATTTACTGGCTGCACTGGAATTTTTCCTCGGAATTGTAAAGACAAGTCATTTAATCATCTGCCCGTATTGTATTTAAACTCGTAACCCGTAACTCGAAACTGAATTATCTTTTATTTTATTGATTATTGACTGTTGAATGCTCTTGACATCTATTGCTTTTTTGCTATAATGTAAACAAATGTTTACAAAGGAGAATTATGAAAGAGGCAAGCAGAGCTCAGAGGCGGGTTCTTGAATCAATAGAAAAGTTCAGAAATAAGAATGGCTACTCTCCTACTGTAAGGGAGATAGTATCGGACCTTGGCTTTAAAAGCACAAAGGCGGTCTTTGTTCATGTGAAAAATCTTCAGAAGATTGGTCTTATAGATAAGAACGACAGAATATCAAGAGGTATAATATCAAGAGGGGAGTTTTCAATAGTTCCTCTTCTTGGCAGAATTTCAGCAGGTCTTCCTCTTGCAAGCGAATCAAATGTTGAAGATTCATTCATTATGGAGGGTGTGAACAAAAATAGATTTTTTCTAAAAATAAACGGAGAAAGCATGATTGATGCAGGTCTTGAACATAATGGCATGGTCCTCGTTGATAAGTCCCTCCATTGCATTGACGGGGATATTGTGGTAGCTCTCCTTAATGGAGAACTCACCATAAAGAGATATGCGGAGAGAAATGGTGAAATATCTCTTTTGCCGGAGAATGAAAAATTCTCTCCTATAATGATAAAAAAGACGGATGATTTTTCGATAATAGGCAAGGTTGTCGGTTATATTAAAAGCATTTAAATATAAACTTAAACAAAAACATTAAACTTAATTCTATGAAAGAATCCGTATATGTCATCACAATGTTTTCGGAGGGTAAAATCAAGCCTTTATATTTTATATGGAATAAGAGAAAGTTGAAAATAGATACTCAGACATACCAGTGGAAGACAGTTGATGAAACAGGGATCAATCAGCATTTTTCTGTTATATGCGGTTCTTTTTACTACCATCTTCTTTACATTCCCTCAATGAGCAGGTGGTATCTCCTTGAAGTGGAGAGTATACTTGCATGAAATGGTTTGCCCATATTGACATGGACGCATTCTTCGCCTCTGTTGAACTTGCCTCAAAGCCTTATTTTGCCAAATTTCCGTTTGCCGTCGGAGGCAGCGAAAAAAGCAGAACAGTCGTATCAGCCGCCTCCTACAAGGCTCGTGAATACGGAATAAAGGCAGGCATGTCAATGTTTGAAGCATACAGGAAATGCCCCAGCCTTATATCTGTTGAACCGGATATGGATAAGTATGTCAGCATCTCTAAAGAGATATTTTCAATAGTTGAACGCATTGCGGGCAATGTCGACATATATTCTGTCGATGAAGGATTCTTTCACGCAGAAAGCATGGATGATGCAGTGATGATGGCGCAGGAGATAAAAAAAGAGATAAAGAAAAATCTAAAAATAACATGCTCCGCGGGAATAGCAAAAAATCGTCTTGTGGCAAAGATGGCATCCGGAGAAATGAAGCCCGACGGACTCACTCTTGTGAAGGATGCCTATTCATATATAGGAGAGAAGCGGGTTGAGGATGTAGTCGGAATAGGACGGCAGACGACAAAACATCTCAATGCGCTTGGCATATACTATGTCAGGCAACTGCGGGATTATCCTATGAATATTCTGAAGAGACACTTCAACAGCTACGGATTCATATTAAGGGAGATTTCATACGGAAGGGATTCCGTAAACATGATGTGGAATCTTGAAGATGAGATAAAATCTGTGGGGAATACTCATACAATGGAGAAGGATACTATGGACAGGCAGACCCTGCTCTCTCTTCTTTCAATTTTATCCGAACATGTCTCATTCAGGATGAAGCATCATAATGTTGAGGGCAATGTGGCGACTCTCACGGTCAGGTATGCCGATTTTCACACTTTCACAAAACAGAAAAAAATTCAAAAACATATAAGTAGCGCAGAAGAGATAGGAAAGTATTCAAGGATTATATTCGACACTATAAAATTCGCAATGCCTGTGCGCCTTTTAGGAATTTCAATATCAAATTTACGGCCAATAGGAAAACAAATGAAGCTTGAATTCTCTTCCGATTCAAAACCCGCAATATCAAATGCGATTGATGAAATACGCGAAAAATACGGAGAGTGGGCTATAATGAAGTGCAGGTCGCTTGAAATAAAGGATAGGAATGTCAAGGGTAGGAGAATGACAGAGTAAATATAAGCAGAATAATGCAATCCGTTTGATTATTCTCTTTGGTTCTTGATTATTTATATTTTTCTTGTATATTATATTAATATGTACAAAGCAATTTTTGATAATCTGCTCAAAAACAACATAGATATAAGGGGCAAAAGAATTGTTGCGGGGGTGTCCGGCGGACCTGATTCATTGCTTCTGTTCATGTTTCTTCTCGACTGCAGAAAAAAACATAAAGTTTGTTTTAAAGTTCTGCACATGAACCATCACGAAAGGGAATCCGCGGATTATGAGGAAAAATTCGTAAAAGATCTCTGTAAGAGGCATTCTGTTGAAATAGAACTTTTTTCAGATGATTCTGTCGACTCTCAAGTGAGACGGGAGAAAGGATTTGAGATGGCGGCGAGAGAGTCGAGGAGAAGGATGTTCGTTGATGAGGCAGAGAGATTTATGGCAGATTTTATAATGACAGGCCATAATCTCGATGACTCTGTGGAGACATTCCTGATAAATATTGAAAGAGGCACGGGGATAAGGGGAATCGCATCCAACAGACTTATAAACAAAGCATTTGTCAAACCTCTGATTTTTTTAAAAAAAGCGCAGATATCCGATTTTCTTGATAAAAAGAGGATAATGTACATAACGGATGAGACAAACTCGGACGAATCCATCACGAGAAACAGAATAAGGAGAAGGATAATACCCGTATTGGACGAATCATTAAAAAACGGAATAAACAATTTCACAAAATTTTTTGAGAATACCATAGGGATTGTTGAAATGTTTGATTATATTATTGAGCACGACCTGCATATTGTCCGTAACAGAAATCCTTTTATTCTTGATATTTCAAAGATTTTATATTATAATAATAAATTAAGAAAAAATTTGCTCTATTACATACTCTCAAGGGAATTTTATGTGGATGCATCTCTTATTGAAAGAATTGACGCCCTTGCGCTTTCAAAAAAGCCCAACATAAGTTTTTATGAGAAGAATCTTTCCATAATCAAATCTTATGACGAGATAAGGTTCTCCCGGGAAGCCGGCTCGCCGATTGAAGAGAGAGCGGCTCTTATTCTTGATAGAGAGAGAGAGTTCAACGGCTACACTCTGAAGATTGAGAAGACGGATTCTCCCAAAGAGAAGCAGACTGGAAAATACTGCATGTACTTTCCGTTTGAAGCCGGGAAAGAGTTTCATGTGCGCGTAATATGTTCGAAAGACGAATTCATTCCATTCGGAATGGCAGGAAAAAAACGCGTATCCAGATTTCTTATGGGAATGAAGGTGCCCCTTGAAGAGAGAAAGAGAATCCCTATTTTAGTTAATGATAGGGAAGAAATACTGGCTGTCGGCAGTCTTCGCAGAACGGAGCTGTACAGGCTGAATAAACAAAAGAGGTGTTACAAATACTATGCTGAAAAGAATTGAACCATACATTTCAAATGAAGAGTTGATGAAATCAATAGATTCCCTATCTGTTAAGCTCAATGAAGAATACAAAGGAAAGTCTCCGGTATTCATAATAATACTTAAAGGCGCTTTTATGTTCGCCTCCGAGCTTGTCAAGAGAATTGATACGCCTTTGAACATTGATTTCATGACTATTTCTTCTTATGGGGATTCCACGACCTCTTCCGGAAATGTCAGGATTGAAGAGGATATTAAAATAAACATAGAAGACAGGCATGTCCTTATTGTTGAAGATATAGTGGATACCGGACAAACTATTGCAAAGATAAAAGAAAAGCTTTTGGTGAACAATCCCAAATCAATCAAATTGGCGACTCTGCTTGACAAGCCGTCAAGGAGAATAGTTCACATTAAACCGGATTATTCATGCTTTGAAATAGAAGACAGATTTGTTGTGGGTTTCGGCCTTGATTACAAACAGCTATACAGGAATCTGCCATACATAGGAATTTTAACGGAGGTTGAATGAAAAAAAACAGGTTTTTTGCGGATGCGAGGGTGCGCTCAATTATAGTCTGGGTAATATTGATATTGGCATTTCTATTTCTTCCCGCAATTATCGGCGGACTTTCGGATGCGAATAAAGAGATTGACTATACGAAATTCTATGAGGATATGAGATCCGACAGCATCATGAATGTTGTCATTATCGAAAAGAATATAAGCGGGAAATATAAGAACGGGAGAGAGTTTAAAACCCTCATTCCCTATGAAGACAACAACCTTGTTCAGGACCTGATTTATTATAAAGTTGATGTGAAAGTGAAGGAGCCGTCAAATTTTTGGAGCGAGGTTCTTCCTTATCTTATACCTCTCGCCATGATTGTATTCTTCTGGTACTTTTTCATGAAATCAATGTCAAATTCGCAGAACAAGGCATTTACATTCGGCAAATCCACTGCGACTTTGATTCTGATGCCGAAGCAAACCTTCAAAGATGTTGCAGGCGCGGTTGAGGCAAAAGAGGAGCTTCAGGAGATAATAGATTTTCTCAAACATCCCGGAAAGTATATCCGACTTGGAGGGAGAATTCCGCGCGGAGTTCTTCTTCTCGGTTCCCCCGGTACAGGAAAGACTCTGATGGCAAAGGCAGTCGCCGGAGAGGCAAAGGTGCCGTTCTTTTCAATATCCGGTTCCGATTTTGTCGAGATGTTCGTCGGTGTGGGAGCTTCAAGAGTAAGGGATTTGTTTAACAAGGCAAAAGCAAACTCTCCGTGCATAATTTTCATCGACGAAATTGACGCTGTGGGGCGTCACCGCGGAGCTGGAATCGGAGGAGGACACGACGAACGGGAGCAGACTCTCAATCAGCTTCTTGTGGAGATGGATGGGTTTGAAACTGACGAAGCAGTGATAATAATGGCGGCTACTAACAGACCTGACATCCTCGACCCAGCGCTTTTAAGGCCGGGCAGATTTGATAGAAGGATAGTTATTGACAGGCCTGATATAAAAGGCAGAGAGGAGATATTCAAAATTCATGTCAGAAAGGTTCCTCTCTCTCCTGATGTCGATTTCACAATACTCGCAAAATCAACTCCGGGATTCACCGGAGCGGATATAGCGAATATGGTGAATGAGGCGGCGCTCCTTGCGGCAAGAAGGGACAAGAATTTTGTTGACATGTCAGATTTTGAAGAATCAAAAGACAAGGTCCTTATGGGGCTTGCCCGCAAATCGGCCGTTATTTCACCAGATGAGAGAAAGATAAGCGCATACCATGAATCCGGGCATGTAATAGTTTCAAAAAGATTGAAGCATGTCGATCCTGTCCATAAAGTAACTGTGATACCAAGGGGCATGGCATTGGGTTTGACTCAATTTCTGCCGATTGACGACAGACATATGTATTCAAAGAATTATCTGCTTGACAATATCGTATCTCTTCTTGGAGGAAGAGCGGCAGAGATCCTTGCTCTTGAAGATGTGACAACAGGCGCATCAAATGATATAGAGAGAGCGACTGAGATAGCCCATAAGATGGTCTGCGAATGGGGAATGAGCGAAAGTTTGGGCACCCTGCAGTATTCAAATCCCCATGATTCCGTATTTCTCGGCAGGGAGATAATGCAGAAGAAGGACTATTCCGAACAGACTGCAACGATGATAGACCAAGAGGTAAAGGCGATAATAGACAGATCTCTGAAAAGAGCCACTGATATACTCAAAGCGGATATTGATAAAATGATAAAAATGGCCGACTACTTAATAGAACGGGAGACTCTCGATAGCGACGACATTGACGACATACTTGCAGGAAAAGACCTTGCAGTGTACTTGAAGCCAGGAGAAATTTTAAAGGAGCAGGAGAAGGAGAAAAAGGAAGATGAAATTCCATTTTAAATATTCTTTCATCTTGCCGAACAAAACCGGAAAAGGGAGTGTTCAAGATGAAAATGTCGTTAAAAAATAAAAAGCAGAGACAGATAGATGTCGATAAAATTGAGAGAGGAGTGAATCTCATAGTTGAGGCATTGGGTGACAACATCAATAAAGAGGGCATGAGAGAGACTCCGAGAAGAATGGCAGAGATGTATAAGGAGATATTCTCAGGGCTCTACAAGGATGTTAAGAAAGAGGTTACTTTATACACGACAAGAAATCAGGATGAGATGATTGTGCTCAGGTTTATTCCGTTCTTCTCAATGTGCGAACACCACCTATTGCCATTCTTTGGATTTGTACATATAGCATACATACCGTCGAATGATAAAATAACCGGATTTTCAAATCTTCTTGAGGTTGTGGACACTCTTTCTAAAAGGCCTCAGATTCAGGAGAGGCTGACCACCGACATTGCTGACACTCTTGTCGACCTTTTGAAACCCATGGGGGTTCTTGTTATAGTTGAAGCCCAACAACTCTGCCTCTATATGCGCGGAATAAAAAAACCGGGAGTAAATACGACAACATCCGCTGTAAGAGGAGTGATGAAAAAATCAATTACAAGAGAAGAAGCATTGAATCTTATAGGAGCCGGTAGAGAGAAGTGAAAATATATCTTTTAAGAGGCGATTCAAAGAGCATGTTGAACTGGATAAAGCAAACAAAGGCAGACCCTTATTCATTTGAGATATTAAACAATAAATGCAGTCTTCCGCTTTTTTTCATTAAAAGCGTGAGGGCAGAGACCGCAAATATAATAAAACAGACAGCGCTTTCCGTCGGATGCGACTGTTCTGTGGGAAGGGGAGTAATATCCGGAGAAAAAGACCTTTCGGATATGATGGTGATGTGCACAAAATCACAGTTGAAAAAGATAAAGGAAAAACTGAAAGGACAGCCCTTCTCTCTTGAAAAAATTGCAGATGCAATGGTGGAGACTCTTGATTTAAAAGACAAATTCTTTGTCAGGGGAGCGGATCTGCTTGAAAAAGACAGATTCGTAATCATGGGCATTCTCAATCTGACCAAAGACTCTTTTTACGACGGAGGGTCATACAGAACTGTTGATGATGCCCTGAAGAAGACGGAGCAGATGCTTAATGAGGGCGCAAAGATTATTGATGTCGGAGGAGAATCTTCACGACCGGGCAGTGAGCCTGTAGAGGAGAGGGTTGAAATCGAAAGGGTTATGCCTTTCTTGAAAAAAGCGATAAAGAGGTTTGAAGGCATTATATTCTCTCTTGATACTTATAAATCGAATATAGCTGAAGCCGCTCTCAAGGAGGGTGTTTCAATTATCAATGACATAAGCGGACTCAGATTTGACAAACGAATGTCTGAAGTCATAGCAAAGGAGAGAGCCGCTTGCATACTTATGCACATGAAGGGCTCTCCAAAATCGATGCAGGATTCCCCCTATTATGAAAATCCTCCTTTTGAGGTGACAGACTATCTTGAGGAGTCTGTTGATATTGCGGAAAAAGCAGGTATAGACCCCTATTCAATCTCTGTTGACCCGGGAATAGGTTTTGGCAAAACAAAAGAGCACAATCTTGACCTGCTGAAAAACATTGATATACTGCGCTCTCTGGGAAAACCGGTCTGTGTCGGGGTTTCCAACAAGAGATTCATAGGAAGCATTCTTGATGCGGATGAAAAACAGAGAGTTTTGGGCACTGTCGGAGCCAACACAACAGCTCTGTTGAATGGCGCAAGGATATTCAGAGTCCACAATGTAAGGGAGAATTATCAGGCTCTAAAAGTAGCTGAAGAGATACTCTATGCCGGGGATTAAAATAACTATCATTGACATAATGGATATAATTCTTGTTGCCTTTGCAGTCTATCAGATTTTGAGATTTATACGAGGCTCAAGAGCAACACAAATGTTCATCGGAATAGCCCTTATACTAATCATCACATTTCTTTCAAATCTGATGCAGTTCAGAGCTTTGAGCTGGATCCTCAATTCCTTGAAATCCATCTGGATACTTGCTTTCATAGTAGTATTTCAGCAGGAGATAAGGAGAGCGCTCACTGACATCGGAAAATCAAGGATAGTAAGATATTTTATAAGAGAGGAAAGAAAGACAATCATAGATGAAATTATCAAATCGGTACAGAAGCTCACAGACAGAGGCATAGGAGCTTTGATTGTTCTTGAAGGGCAGATAGGTTTAAAACACATAATAGATTCAGGAACACCTCTGAATGCCAATTTGAATTCCGAGCTTATCGTGACTATCTTCACACCTAAATCTCCCCTTCATGACGGAGCGATGATCATCAAAGATGAAAAAATAGTCGCCGCTTCATGCATACTTCCGTTATCGGAGAATCCGCTTCCCGGAATAAATCTCGGTACGAGGCATAGGGCGGCTCTCGGTCTCTCTGAAGAATCGGATGCTCTTATAATAGTGATATCAGAAGAGAGAAGATTCATATCCATTGCAGAGAAAGGAAATTTAAAAATCAATGTCGATGCAAACACTCTTGAAAGAGAAATCAGCAGGTTTTATTAGCATTCTGCTCATTTTTGCAGTTTGCATGAATGTAAACGCACTTGACGCACTGAGCGGGAAAACGCCCTCTGCTGATGAAATTGTTGTATATGACAACAAAGTTTTAGCTGACGCCTTCAAGATAGGTGTGCCTGCGGCGGTATTTACAACTGTTCTTGTTTTTGCATCCAATGAGGAGTTCAGGTGGTATTTTGCCGATAGATGGACAAGATTCACAAGCCCTAACCATGCAGAGCCCGACCAGTACAGAGAATTCTACATAAAGCCATGGTCTGAGGAGATTGCGCAGGAGACTCAATGCGACAAAGGAGTTCACTTCATATTTTCATATCTTCCTGTGATGCCGGTCGCCACTCTTCTTGACAGAACATATTACATAATGAGTTCCGGAAAATTTAAAAACAGACTCTCAGACTGGTCTGTTTATTCTGCAAGCGCGATTGTAGTTGGTTTCGGACT
This sequence comes from bacterium, assembly GCA_050239825.1. Lineage (GTDB taxonomy): Bacteria > Hydrothermota > 32-111 > 32-111 > 32-111 > UBA2202. The sequence continues at coordinate 30,997 of JBFXGO010000021.1, read as the reverse complement.
GATGGAGGAATACATGGATGGCCATCAGATTGGAGAGGGATTTGATTTGTTTGATTTTGCCGCCAATGTAACAGGAGTCGGACTCTCTCTGCTGAAACACTATGGAGTGATGGAAAATGTTTATTTTTACTGGTCTTTCAACAGGGACATGTTCAATAAATCCGACTATAGCGAAAAGTGGCCTTGGTGGATTTACATGGCAGGATATGAATTCTATGTGCAGGTGGATGTTTTGTCGATGCTCAGAAAGAGTAGAACAGATAATCCGATTTTTACATCGATAATCGAGACTGTGGGTTATCTTCCTGATTTTAAAAGCTTTTGGAAATTGAAATTTAATAATATTTAGGAGGTCTGATGAAAAAGAAGGAACTTGTGCTTTCAGCAATACTCTTTGCGCTGGTGCTCGGAGTATATCTGTTTACGATAACTCCCACTCTTCCTTTCTGGGACTGCGGAGAATTCATATCATGCTCATACTCGCTGGGAGTGCCGCATCCCCCGGGAACGCCCCTCATGATACTTTTGGGAAACATGTTCATCAAATTGTTCTTTTTTGTCAAGGAAGTAGCTCTAAGGGTAAACCTCTTTTCGGCGATTTCAAGCGCTCTTGCGGTTGTTATGCTCTTTCTCATACTCATCAAGGTATTCAGAAGAGTCAATCCCCAGCCAGACAAAGCGGAAGAGACCGTCAACTATGCAGTTGCGTTTTTTGCTTCCTTGCTTTCTTCATTCCTTTACTCATTCTGGCAGTCGGCAGTCGAAGCTGAGGTGTACAATCCTGCTCTTTTAATGATTCTAACGGTCATATATTTGTCGCTTATCTGGTGGGATAGGCTTGAAGAGTCAAATGACGACAAATTTGTCATGCTTATAATCTACATTGCAGTGCTTTCAATAGGAATACATATGCTTCCTCTACTTGCTCTTCCCGGCGCCCTCCTCTTTTTTATAATCATAGCATGGAACAAGTATTATGACCTTTCGGTCTCTTTGATAGCATTTTCGATTTTCTTTGCTTTCATGTATCTTGCTATGACAAAAGAGGTGCTCGGACTTTTGATTCTCGGAATCTTCCTGGCTGTTATTTCGGTAGTGGTTATAGATTCAATGAACAAAGCCAAAAGAGTCAACTATGTGAAGGTTTTTTCCTATCTTGGAGTTTACATTCTTCTCATATTTGTCTCAATATCAACCTATGCAGTTCTGATAATCAGAGCCAAACATAATCCTTACATTAACATTGCCGCTCCCATTACAATGAAGGAGCTTTGGGATGTCTTCAACAGAAAGCAGTACGGTCCGATGAACATACTTCCGAGAAAGACCGATTACGGCATCGGCACCATAAGCGCAATGGCAGAGCAGTTCAAAATGTATTTTAAATACTATTCATGGCAGTTCTCTCCCTTCTTCAGAGCCGAGGTTTTTCAGCCATCCGCTCTGGTGAAAATACTCTCATCACTGTTTATGGCTCTCGTGAGCGCAACCGGATTATACGGCATTTATATGCACTACAGGAGAGAGAAGAAGACATTCATTCTCATATTCATCATTTTTCTTCTCCTGTCTGCCGGGCTGGTGACATATCTTAATCTCAAATATTCCCCATCCGACATGAATCCGAAGCATATTGAGAGAGAGGTGAGGGAGAGAGACTATTTTTACGCTCCTTCATATTTCATGTTTATGTTCTTTTTCGCATTTGGCGTGAGAGAGCTGATTCTTTCTCTTAAGAAAAAGAAGAGGGAGGGATTCCTGCTTTCCGGAATGCAGGTTGTCTCCATAATTCTCCTTGCGGTTTTGGCTGTGACCCCTCTATTTGCAAACATCAACTCCAATGTAAACAGAAGAAACAACTGGATTGCCGATGAGTATGCCAAAAATATGCTGGACACTCCGAAGGACAATGCTGTGGTTTTCACAAACGGAGACAATGACACTTATCCTCTCTGGTTTGAACAGATTGTGAAAAATTACAGAGTGCTTGACAGAAAAAACAAGACCGGTGTCATGGTGTGCAATCTCTCTCTGCTTAATACTCCATGGTATATCAAACAGATGCGCTCCTATGGAGTTCCAATCGGACTCAGTGATTCGGAAATAGATAAACTTGTTCCCGTGCGGCTTGAAAACAATGAGGTGCTTTACATTAGGGATATAATCATACGAAGCATTATATGCGCTTCTGCCGGCATGAAACCAGAAAGGCATCTTCTGTATGCAAGCAATGAAAATTTCAAAAAGCTTGTTTTGGACAACTACAGGGGCGATTCAATAAATGTCTATTTTTCAGTCACGGTTTCCGAAGATGCTCGTTCTCCCTATAGGAAAAATGCGCTTCTTGAGGGTCTTGCATACAGGATAATAGGCACGAAGGAGGCAGAAGATTATCCCAGTTTGATTGATGTTGAAACAACAAAGCGCAACATACTCGATGTCTACAAATACGACTACATTCTAAATGAAAAAATCAAGAAGGATGACAATATCGACAGAATCATGACAAATTATGCTGCAGGATTTCTGCAGTTGGGTCTTCACTATGCTCAGCTTGAATCTCTTGAACTATCCGTGGAGTACCTGAGGCAGGGAAGAAAATTCTATGTGTATGACAGAAATTCCGTGACAATGCAGATTTCCAGATTTCTCCTTGACCTTGAAAGGTATGATGAAGCAGAAAAGGAGCTTTCCGATGCATTGAGTCAGGAATTGAATGAAGAAAAAAAGATTATGCTCAAAGCGATGCTTGCAGAAATCAACCTTGAGAAGGGCGATTACGGCAAGGCACTGAACTTTTATATAGAGATTACAGGAATGTTTCCCAAAGAGGGAATGGGCTACTCAGGGCTTTTGAAAATATACAGAGAGACAGCCGACACAGCCGCTTACAATTCGGTTGTTTCTCTTTTGAAAACAGACCCTGAAAGACTGGGCTCCACTATAGGATTTATGTATATGCAGAAGACAGAGCCGATGATTCTTCTCGAACTTTTGAATGTATGGCTTGCTCTTAGACCGGGCGACAATCAGGTGGAAGAGATAAAGAAAGAGCTTCTCACTTGGGACTCATACAGGGAAGCCTTGAAAAGGAAATAAGGAGATACCCAGCAATGCCTATACTGGGCGCTCACTTGAGCGTCTCTGAAGGATATTCTGAAATGTTCTTCGCGGCCGATAGAATCGGCTGCGAAGCAATTCAGATATTTGCCAAAAATCAAAGGCAATGGGAGAGCAAACCTCTTGAAAAATCAGTATGTGAAAACTTCAAAAAGAGCTTATTTGAATCGAAAGTGAAGTATATCGGCATACATGCTTCCTACCTTCTAAATCTTGCGTCATTGGATGAGACAATTTTCAACAAATCGATATCATCACTGATTGATGACTTAAAGAGGGGAGAAAGACTCGGAATAGATGACATTGTCCTTCATCCCGGTTCCCACCTCGGAATCGGAGAGAGTCTTGGCGTCAGGAGAATTGTAGAAGCCATAAACATTATTTTTAAAGAGACAGAGAGCGGAAATGTACTTCTGGAGACGACATCCGGTCAGGGTACATCCGTCGGATGGAGATTTGAGCATCTCCGCGATATTATATCCGCAGTTAAGAGCAATAAGAGGCTTTTTGTCTGCTACGACACATGCCACACTTTTGCCGCAGGGTATGACATACGGACAAAATCTTCTTACGAAGAGACAATGAATGCTTTTGACAGAATAATCGGCATCAAAAGATTGAAACTCTTTCATCTAAATGATTCAAAGAATGAATTCAACACAAGAAAGGACAGGCATGAATTCATAGGCAAAGGTTTTATCGGGCAGGATGCATTTGCATATCTTATGAATGACAAGAGGTTCAAAGATATTCCTATGATTCTCGAAGTCCCCGGCAATTATGAAGATTTTGAAAAAGAGATAGTTGTTTTAAAAAGGCTGATAAACAATTAGATGAAAAAAAGATATTTGGTACTGTTGCTATTGTTTGGCTCTATCATGATAAATCCTCAGGATTATTCCAATGAAGAGCTGGAAAACAAACTGCTTTTAAACAGGTTGGAATCCCAGGGGTATGAAAAGAGAGTGGAAATAGATGAAGCCAACAAGCTTGTCTTTTTTAAAACTTATTTCAAAGATCACATGGTCAGCGTCGACTCTGTCAAAATGCTTGACGATTATCTTAGCGGTAAAAACCAAAAATATATCAATGAACTTTTTCGGGAGAATGCCATTAAGGCATTTGAATCGAATGCTCAGGAGTACGGACTCATAGGAGATATTGACCTTCCCATAACATTCGGCAAGATGTCATCTCTATTCGGAGAGGGAGGAAAGCTTGTTGTTGACGGATCCGAAAGGGTCGAATATTCCGGCTCAAAGACATTTGACCTTACAGGCCTCGACACTACAGTATCAGCCTCATCGCTGATACCGGAATTCCTTCTTTATCAGCATCTTATAGTCAATGTGACCGGTTCCGTGGGAGATAGGATAAAGGTGAATCTGAACCATGACTCTGAATCCGAGAGGGAATCTGACAATAAGGTGAAGGTCTCTTATCAGGGCATAGATGATGATATACTCCAAAAAATCGAAGCAGGGGATGTTGACCTCTCTCTTCCCGGGATAAAGCTTATAGGCGGAACGCCTCAGCATAAAGGGCTTTTCGGAATAAAGGGGTCGGGTCAGTTGGGAGGCGTGAATTTTACAGCCATAGCGAGTAAACAGAATGGAGAGAGCGAACAAAAGCAGTTTGTGGGTAATACAAAACTTGATTCCATGAAACTGTATGATGCAGAGTACAACAAAAACAGATTCTTCTTTTTAGGCATCTCTTCATCAGACAGCATTATACAACTTAATGTATTTAAGGATGACGGAATCGGAACGAACAATGACGAACAGGGCGCTGTTGCCGGTAAAATAGTTTATTATCCCGGAGTTTACGATTCATCCATGTTTGAAGGCATGTTCATACTCCTAAAGAGTGGAGACAATAATGACTATTATTATAATAAAACCGGGCAATTCATAGAATTTCTTTCAACCCTCTCTTCAAACGAAGTTATAGGAATTTCATATATAATAAAGAGAGAGGACGGTTCTATAGACACCATAGGAAGCGTGACCTACGAATCCGGAGATACCCTTATAATCAAAGCCATAAAACAGAAGGATGATTATCCTTCATCTTTGACATGGCAGTACATGATGAAAAACATATATACTTTTTCATCGCGCAATATAATCCCCGAAACTTTCGTGTTGAACATAAAGAAGGTAAATTACGGTTCCGGAGAAGATTACGAACTTGAAAACGAAAGAACTTATTTGAAGATACTGGGTCTTGACAATAACGATGACGGCAAGGTGGACCTCAATTACATCAATTTTGACAGAGGGTATATTGTATTTCCTCAATTGCTGCCCTTTGCCTCCGAGAGTCTGAATGAACCGGATTCCATAATTTATACTTCGCAGGAGACAGGCACTTATATTGGCAGATTATACTACATAGATATATTCTATAGAGGTTCGCAATCAATTTACTCATTGGGTGTCTTCAATATTCTTGAAGGCAGTGAAGTTGTCAAGATAAACGGCAAGACCATGGAGAAGGATAAGGATTACACCATTGATTATGAATACGGAATAGTCAATTTCATCACTGATGAGGCAAATGCCCAGAATGCCGACATTACTATTGACTATCAGTATTCCCCCTTTCTCTCTCTCGCTTCAAAAAATCTTCTCGGCCTTCATTTGGATTATTCTTTTTCCGACAAACTCACTTCAAACTCAAATTGGCTCTACAATACTCTTTCCTATGCACTTGAGGATTATCCGAGATTGGGAGAGGAACCTCAGGAGGCGCTTGTCGGTGAGTTCGATATATCTTACAATGACAAATACTTCGCTTTGACCGATCTTGCAAATATGCTTCCGTTCTATTATTCATCTGCTCCCTCGGCATTATCCGTCTCAACCAAGGCGGCAGTCTCATATCCGAATCCCAACTCGACAGGAAAGGCATTCATAGACAATATGGAATCTGTGCTTGCCTCAAATGATATTTCAATAGACAGAAAATCATGGGTGCGCGGCTCGCTTCCTCCGTCGATGTCGGCATCTGACCTCTCAGAGGAGTATCAGTGGTTTAATGACAGAGAGGTTCTTGGAAATATAAATGAACTGCTACCAGAGCTTGACAAGGATGACGATGTTTCAATACTGACTCTTGTAATGAATGTCAACGTTGATGACCCGTCAAATACTTTTGTTTCATTCAATCAATCCGTATCACGCACTGGAATAGATATGTCAGACATGATGTTTTTTGAAATATGGGTCAAGGGAGAGTCCGGAGTTCTAACAGTGGAGTTAGGCAAAAATATTACAGAAGACATGGTAAGAAAAGACAAAAATGGAAACATTCTGAGTCCTGACAATACCCTTCAGTCCGAGGATGCAAATAATGACGGAATACTTGACGCGAATGAGGATACCGGACTTGACAATGTTAACGGAGAAGATTCGCAGAATATCGCCGGAGATGACGGCAATGACGACTACAGATACGAATCAGCCAACCCTGATGATTATTCGCAGATAAACGGCACTGAAAACAACAACTCGCTTGATACTGAAGACCTTGACAGGGACGGTTCCCTGAACACAAACCTCGACCTTTACAGGTTTATAATCTCTCTTTCCAGCAATGAAGATATGGTATATGAAAATCTGAGAACAGGCTGGAAGCTTTACAGAATTCCGCTTTCATCACAGAATGTTGAGATAGTAGGCACTCCTGATTTGAAATACATAAAATACGCAAGAATGTATTGGAGCGGTTCTCATTCGGATGACACGCTTTCAATTTACCAGATATCGGCGGTATCAAACAAATGGAAGAATTACTTTTCAATAAATACCCTTGAAGATAAATTCTATGTCGGAGCAAAGAATAATCAGACAGACCCTGACTATGAACCTCCGTATGACCCGGGCACAGATTATTCGGGAAAATCCAAGAGAGAGCAATCTATGGTTCTTTACAACAACAATCTCTTTCACGGAGAGGGGGGAAGGGTTTATAAAATTTTGAGCATAAAAGATTCTTATGAGAGATATGAAACGCTTACAATGTATTACAAATCCACCGAATCAGACTCTTTGACTCTCTACTTCAAATTCGGAGGAGATTCTCTCAATTATTACTATCTGAAACTCAATCCCGTCAAAGAGTGGACTTACATAGAAATTCCTCTTGAAACTCTTGTTACGATAAAACGAAGTCATCCCGGTTCTCTCTCATATGAAGAGGGAATGTACGGATATGAAGGTGCTCCTTCTCTCACAAATATCAACTATGTCGAATTCACTGTTATGAATAATTCAAATCTTCCCATCACCAGCGAGGTATGGATTGATGATATAATGCTTCTCTCTCCCAAGAGAGAGGTTGGAACAGCAGGGGATATTTCAGCATCATTCTCTCTTCCGGAATTCTTGGCAGTATCATTTTCAGCCAATTACAGAAATCCTTTCTTTGTCACAATAAATGAGACAAACGGATCCGGCAACACCAACAGCGGCTACAGAGTGAATGCATCTCTTAATGGAGAAAAACTTATTCCTGAATTCATGGGAATTTCGATTCCGCTGGCATACAGCAGAAGCCCCTCCCGATACATGCCATATTTCAGAGTGGGCACTGATTACAGGATGTCCGGTCAGGAAGTATCGGAAAACAGCTCCTATTCAAACAGCGAAAGCTATTCGGCCAGTCTTAGAAGATCAAAGAGATTTCTCAATCCTGTGCTTCATTATACTCTTGACCTTCTCTCCTTTTCATACGGTTATTCCAACGGCAACTCTATGTCATACAGCAGGACTGATACTACAAATGCCCACTCATTCAGCGGATCATATTCGCTCACTCCTGCTGTGAAGAGTTTGAAGCTCTTTAATAGAATGGAGTTTTATCCTGTTCCTTCACAATTTTCCTATTCGGCTGGATTTAACAAGAATTCATCCTCATCATTCATTCTGGGTGATACCGGATTTGTAAAGGTGGGTTCAACCGATAACAAGACCGTCAGCCGCTCTCTGTCAACCTCATATAAGATATTCAGGTCTCTCAACTTGACTTTTTCCGAGCAGAGAACAAACGACCTTGCCTATGAAGGAGATGGCAGATTGAGCATGCTCGGACTTGAAACGGGAAAGAATCACAACATTGCAGTGCAGTACAACCCTGTCTTCGTGAAATTTTTTACTCACAATTTAAACCTTAATACTTCATATAATGAAAGGAACAATCAAAACCTGATTGTCACCGATGACCCTTACAATATTACGGACTTTGCTAATAACGGCAGATTCTCGCTGGGCGGTTTTTTCGATTATCCGTTTATTCTTTCTTGGATTATGGGTTTAAGAGATGAAGCGAAAGATTCTTCAGCGATAGTTATGAGCCCGCCGTGGATTGCAAAGTATTTGGAATCCTTTACAAATAAATTCACTCCTCTGAATTACAGTTATTCAAAATCAAACGCAAATTCATACTCGTATGTCTCTTCAAGAGCGCCTCTTCTCTTTCAGCTGGGGCTTACCGACTCCATTCCCTATGAAATGTATTCAGATATGACCGACCTCCGAAAAAACACATCTGAAAGCAGGTCTCTCTCTTCATCGGTTGATTTTGGCAATCTCTCTCTCAGAGGTTCATACTCAAAATCCGTTTCGACAACCGGCCTTGCTGATAACATCAACAGAGATATAAATACCAAGTGGCCGTCGCTCTCACTTGAGATAAGCGGTTTGGAGGAGCTTGTGCTTTTGAACAAAGCATTCAGGTCTCTCTCTCTGAGAAACTCTTTCAACAAGTCTATCTCCCAGTCCGGGAAGCTGGATTCAGTGCCGAACAGGGTCACGGAATCTGCAGATTTTCTTCCTGTAGTGGGAGTGAATGGCACTATGCTCTTTGGCATGAATGCAAGCTATAATTACAACTATACCACAAGCTTGCAGTCAAATTTTGGGGCAATCGAAACCGTGAGAAAGAGTGAAAGCTTTTCACACAGCATCTCTCTCAGCTATTCCTTCTCATCGCCAACCGGGATAAATGTTCCGGTTCTCAATAAAAGAATAAAATTCAAATCCAACTTAAATACCGGGTTAGATATATCATTTTCAAAATCTCTTGAAACAGACATTTCAAATGAGAATGTGCTTGAAGAGAGGACAATGCTTGATGTAAAACCAAGAGCAGATTACAATTTTTCAAACAATGTCACAGGAGGTCTAAACATAGGATTTGTCAGGAGCGAAGATATTAAGAGGGGAGACAAGAGGCAGACATTTTCGGCGGGATTTTATGTTTTATTCAGATTTTAGCAAAAAAGCAAAATCAGCATACCCCCTCTTGAAAAATTTTAAAATTTGTATATAATCTCCTTGTATGAATTTTAAATTTAACTTTTTCGGTTCTTGAATCTCGGAAGTGGTTTGATGGTTTTTGAAGCCTCTATTAATCTGGCGGGGAATATCCTTTCGAATTCTTCCTTAAACTAAACTTAAACAGTCCAATTATGAGATTAGGCGATTTCCATATATTCACAAAACACAAAAAGGAGAACAAATGAAGATTTATGTAGGTAATCTATCTTACACATGCACAGAAGAAGATCTCAAGAGAGAATTTGAGGTTTTCGGCGAAGTCACATCAGTGACACTCATTAAAGACCGCGAAACAAACAAGCCCCGCGGCTTCGGTTTCGTAGAGATGGCAGATGAAGAAGGAAAGAAAGCAATAGAGACAATGAACGGGAAGGATGTCATGGGACGCAACCTCGTAGTAAACGAGGCAAGACCGAAAGAGAGCAGAGGCAACGGCGGACCGAGAAGAGACAACTTCAGAAGAGGCAGATAAGTATTTTGGAATCGCCTAATACTTATTATAAGGGTATATTGACTTTTATGGACAAATTAATTATAATTATCAAAATTAACCAGGAGGTTGGATGAAAAGATTTATCGTAGTACTTTCAGTTGCAGTCCTTCTTCTTGTCTTTGCAGGATGCACGGACACACAGATGAAAACAGATGTTCAGGGACTCAAAGATCAGATGGCAAAGATGGATTCAACAATCACAGTTCTCAAAGCTGACATCGAAGCAATCAAGAATCCTGTGAAAGAAGAGGTAAAGACTGACGGCGGAAGCAAAGTCAATACCACAAACGAGCCGGTTAAGAACGCACCGCCCAAAACAAAGTAAATAAGGAGGAAGAATGAAAAAAGTTTTTGGAATTATTGCATTATTTGCGCTTGTTTTTGCAGGATGCTCAATTATAAATCCTCCCGTTACAGACCATTCAGAGACAGTCGAGTCATACACAGGAATACAGATGTGGGATTTTGACCAGGCCGGAGCATCAGGATTCTGGATTTCTGATGACTCAACCGGAGAGGGCGAAGCACTCTCAGTCACCGGAAACGGCGGCACAGTTGATTTCTGGTACAATGACAGAGATTACACAGAGGGCGCATTCTTTGTCTCAGCAGACGGCGACTCAGAGGTGTATTATTGGGGCGACGACAATACTCCCAAGACAACATACTTCGCAACAGCAGACAGCGCAGATATGACAGCACCCGCCACAATGACTGCTACATCAATTAAAGTTGAGACAGGAGCATGGTACTGGGTTAAGTTTGACAATGGCGACTATGCAAAGCTTCATATAACAAGCTATACATCTCCTTACGACATGGTAGAGTTCGATTACGACTACCAGACAGATGGAACCGAATACTTCAGCACAGAAGAATAATAAGATTTTACATCTTTAGAAGAGAGGGCTTCAAAGCCCTCTCTTTTTATTCTATATGAAACAAACACTCTTGATTCTTGCATTGGTTTTGATTTCTTCATGCTCTCTATCAGAGAAGAGTTCTCCAAACATAGTCTCTTATGATGATTTAATCGTTTACAATAATGACTTTAACTCTCTTTCATCCCTAATTATTGATAAAGATGGAGTGACTGTTGATTCTATAACCTCTCGCTCCGATCTGATAATATCATCCTATTTCTCTTCTTCAATATGTTTTTTATCACCTTCAAAGGATTCAATTATATCAAAAGGAAACATTAAGAAGACAGGCATAGTTGATTACGGTGCATTTTCATACTCATACGCTCCCACATCAGGGTACAATGACATGGAGTATCCCAATGCGGGACACTGGTACTATCTGATGACTGAAGAGAGCATATTTGCAAGATTCTATTTAAAATCATACTCTTCTGACAGCATTTTAATCTACCTTGAGCTTCTAAGTGATTCGGGAAGCTTTTTTGGTGAATGATTCTCTTTATTTTTCTCGCCCTTTCAGCAATATATGTTTTTCCGGGTGATAATTATTCCATTTATAGAGAGGGAAAGCTTATAGCAGTTTCAGAGATAACCGCAGACAAAAATTCATTGTTTGAAAGAGTGCTCTGGCTTGACGGGTACTCAAAGGAATATACTGAAACCAAAACAAGCTTCGGCGACTATTTGAAATATTCAAGTAAAACTTACTATGAAAACAATAAGATACCTTTAATATATAGTTTAAACGGCACAAATCTGGAAAAGAGACTCTCTGAAAAAAATGTCTCAATATCTCTTCTTGATAAAACCGATTATATAAAGAGAAACAGCAGCATCGCTCTGTTTTTGTATTCTCTGACATCGATGAAACAAAAACTCTACTCTTTTGACCTTGACAGAAATACTTATTTTTATTCGGAATATGACGGTAAATCGGTAAAAATAAAGGATGAGTCTTTCAGAGTTTTTAAATCAAAGAACTTTGCTTTTGATTCTGCCTTTATATACGGATTGAAGATTATCAGAGAGAAGAATCCTGTGCCACTCAAAAACCCCTATTCTATTAATTTTTCAAAAATATATACTGAGGATGATTTTACTCTTAAAAAGAGGCACATTCTCTTTTCATTCGACTGTTTTTCGGGAGAATTGTCTTATGATAATTTAAAAGAGAGTGTCGTTGTCATTCTTCCTTTTTCATTCTCATCCGATTATAATGGAAATATAGGTGGTTCAATAAAACCCTATACTTCAAGACAGATTGCTGAATATTTGACATGCCCGGTAATATCTCTTCAGATAGATCTTGACAGAGAGAGCAGATGCGAGCTTCCGGAGAGAATAAATAAACTCGAAAAGGAGTTGAAGAGCGCTTATTCGGAAATCATATTTATAGCATTTAATGATATCTGCATTGACCTGTGCAGAAGCAAAATCAACTCAAAGAAGATTCTGATAAATCCTCCGTTGACACAATTAAACGAATGGGAGAGGATGATGTTCGCAAAATATTCCGCAAAAAAAGAGTATCTTTTCACAAGTTTTGGAAAATTCAAGGCATTTGAGGCGATGGATTCTTCAATAGAAGTTGATGACCTGTCCAACCTCTATGCAAAATCGGGAGATGCATATTTAATTTTATCCAGGACAGTCATGACAAAAGAGGAAGTTAGTGCCGCAGAGAGGATGAAAAACAAAGCATACTATATCAAAAATATTGACAGGAGGCTTAATTCGTATAATATATATGATCTGTGGTCTTTTGAAAATAATATATTTGTCAACAAGAAGGTTTTAGGTTTTATAAACAGTCTCATAAAAAAATAAAAAGGAGAAACAATGATAACGAAGGAGTTTGAGAACAACAAAGTAAACTTCTTTAAGACTGCCGAAGAGCAGAATCTAATGAAGGAAGCAATTAAAAAGGTGGAGAAAACATTCTCTAAAGAGTACCCGATTGTAATGAACGGAAAAGAGATAATGAATTCGGCAAAGATCAAATCCGTCAATCCGTCAAAGCCGTCAGAGGTGGTTGGTTTTGTTTCAAAGGCATCCAAAGAGCAGGCGATAGAGGCATTGGAATCAGCGCACAGGAATTTTCAATGGTGGAGCAGAGAGAGTCAGGCAAAGCGCTCGGCAATACTTTTAAGAGCCGCAGAAATAATGAGGCAGAGAAAGATGGAGCTTAATGCGGTTATGGTTACAGAGGCGGGAAAGAACTGGGTTGAAGCGGATGCAGACACTGCAGAGGCGATAGACTTTTTGGAATTCTATGCAAGAGAGGGTCTGCGCTACTCCAAAGACACCTCTATAGTCAAAATCAATGGAGAAGACAACAGACAATTTTATATACCCCTTGGAGTAGGTGTAGTAATACCGCCATGGAATTTTCCTCTTGCAATAACAACAGGCATGACAACCGCGGCGCTTGTCACAGGCAACACTGTTATTTTAAAGCCGGCATCAGACACTCCGGTGATTGCATATAAATTGTACGAGATACTTAAAGAGGCAGGTCTTCCTGACGGTGTGTTAACCTATCTTCCGGGAAGCGGCGGAGAGGTGGGAGACACTCTTGTTGACCATCCTTTGACCCGTTTCATAACATTCACGGGTTCAATGGAGATTGGAATAAGAATCTATGAGAGGGCTTCAAAGGTTAATCCCGGTCAAAAGTGGCTCAAGAGAGTTATAGCAGAGATGGGCGGAAAGGATTACATAATAGTTGAAAATGACGGAGATATTGAGTCCGCGGCAAATGGCATAGTACAGGGAGCATTCGGTTTCCAGGGGCAAAAATGCTCTGCCTGTTCAAGGGCAATCATAAACAAAGATGTATATGATAAAATGGTGAGCATGATAAAGGAGAGAACTGAAAAAATCATAGTGGGAGACACGAGAGATTTCAGAGTGCCGGAGGTTCATTACTATAACATGGGTCCGGTTGCAAATATAGGGTCAAAAGAGAAGATAATGGAATATATTGAATTCGGAAAGAAGAACGGCAGACTTGTAACAGGAGGTTCTGCTTTGGATATTAACGGCGGATATTTTATTCAACCGACCGTCTTTGCTGATATTAAACCGAAATCCAAGCTGGAGCAGGAAGAGATATTTGGTCCCGTGCTTTCAATAATCAAATCTGATTCTCTTGAACATTCGATAGAGATAGCAAATGACACTAACTACGGTTTGACTGGCGCAATCTACACAAAATCAAGAGCTAATCTTGAGAAGGCGGCAAAGGAGCTCTTCACAGGAACTCTTTATCTCAATCGCGGCTGCACCGGAGCGTTGGTTGGCGTGCATCCTTTCGGAGGATTCAACATGTCGGGTACAGACTCCAAAGCTGGAGGTACAGATTACCTGCTTCTGTTCCTGCAGGCAAAAATGGTTAGTGAAAAAGTATAATCAGTAATACTGCAAAACAATAAAAAGAGGGGGGCGAAAGCCCCCCTCTCTCTTATTGACTATTATATTATTAATATTATAATAATAGCTTATGAAAATTTTGATTGTTTTATTCTCTCTTCCTTTTATTGTGCTTTTAGCTGCGGAGAACTGGCAGTTGACTGACATAGTTGACATAGGAAGGGGAGAGAAAATTATAAACCGCAGTGAGGTTCTCACAAATCTCGGTTCTTTTGATATCCAATCACAAAATGCGCAGATATTTTCATTCAACGGCAACACGAAAGCCATATCGTCTGAAGATGACCTTATGTTTTCGCTTTATTTTGACGGGAGAGTAAATGTTTATTCCTTGGAGGGGGATAGTGTAAAAATTCTTTATACAATTTCCTCACTCGCGGGTGCAGAGGATATAAAATTTTCAAAAAATATACTTCTGGCTTCTTTTAAGAACTGCTCAAAACTTCTTCGCATTGATACGTTCTCTTTCGAGAACATCTCCGGCTTTAACCAGTCAAATGTACTATCCATGGCCGTTAAGGATTCAGCTGTCGTATCTATGAAGAATATGGGAGAGATTCTTTCCTTTGGTTTCATATCCGGAGGCAGGTACCATCAGACAAACTTCATTGAAACAGAGAATGCTTCATTTGTCTTTGTTAATGATTTCGGGGTGTTTGTGGCAAATTCATCAGGCAATACTCTGGAATTTTATTCAATTAACAATGATTCAATAAGCAGATTATCTGCAAATCCTGTAAGCAAGAGCTTCATCAGCTCATTTTGCCTTGACACGATTTTTGCTCTTGCAACAGATGATTCGGTATTCATAATCCAATTCACCGATTCCGTAAACTTTACCTATATTGATTCTATTTATGCCGGAGGCAAGACAAAAGATGTGATTATTTCGGGAGATTCCATTTATGTTCTTTCAGAAACCAATGTTACATCGAAAGAAATTCACGCTTCTTCAGCTTCAACAATCGGTTTCTCGAAAAACATCCTCAACGTCTGCTCCGATTCATCAAGCTATATGTTGTTTTCACAAGACACACTATTCATTTTAAATGATTCTCTCTCATTTCTCCATGAAAAAACAGGATTTTTATTTCAGAGGGACTTATATGCTGTATATGATGATTCTACAATATTGATTTGTGAGGGCGACTCATTCAAAACGATACAATCTCTCTTCATCCCCTCGTCAGCGGCTCGCTTTGTGGACTCTCTTTGTCTGTCGTCAAAGGAGGGAGCGATCGCCTCATGCGGAACGGATGGTTCAAACTTTAAAGTCAATGCTCTTCTCGGAGTTCCTGTATATGATATCTGCAGCTATAACGGACAGCTAAAAGCCGCATCCGGCTTCTACGGACTCTGCGTTCCTGATTCTCTATCCTTGCTCTTCAGGGTATTCTCAGGAGAGGGACTGATAAATGAAGTGAAATCGGCAGGAGGAGAGCTGTACATAGGAGTTGAAAGGGAGATGGTTATGAAGACAGATTCTTTGTTAACCTCTCTTGACACTTTTTATAACGGCGATTACAGAAGAATGAAGAACGAAAAGAATCTTCTCTTGATTGTCACTCCAGATTCATTGATTTTGATTGATTCAACCATGGCATCCGTTGCGCCTCCGCTGAAAGAGTATTCCGGCATAGTTGATGCGTCTATATGTGATACTACCGCTGTTCTTGTTTTTTCAGGAGGAGCTGTTTTGCTTTTGACCAGAAATCTCACTTTAAAAAAAGAGGATCCTGTGAAAAAAAATGAAAAACCGTATGCCATTCTTGAAAGCATGTCGTATATAGACTCAAGCGGAAGAAAGACAGGGTCGAACAAAAAAAATCTAAAAAACGGGGTTTACTTCTTATATGACAGCAGAAGCAATAAAATTACAAAACAACTTATATTAAAGTAAGGAGAAACTATGATAAATGATTACATTCGTGAAATTGTAAAGATTGATTCTCCCTCTGGATATACAGATAAAGCAATCCAACACCTCAAAGAAAAATTCGCCAAAATAGGATATGAGACCATCGTCACAAACAAAAAGGCTCTCTTTGTCTCAAACGGAAAAAATGTCTCCTGCGCCGTATCTGTTCATGTTGACACATTAGGCGGCATTGTCAGGAGAATCAAATCCGACGGTTCTTTAATGATAGCTCAAATCGGCGGGTATCCGAATAATTCTTTTGAAGGAGAATATGTAAAAATAATCACAAGGGACAACAGAATTTACTCCGGAACTTATCTTATCAATAATCCTTCGACACATGTAAACAGGGATGTATCGAAGACCGAAAGGAGCACGGATAATATGTTTGTCAGGCTTGATGCAGAGGTGGTGTCTGCAGAAGCTACAAAGAAACTCGGGATAGAGGTGGGTGACTATGTTCTTTTCGATCCGAAATACCAGTTTACAGAGACCGGTTTTGTGAAGTCAAGATTTCTTGATGATAAGGCTTGCGTAGGGATTCTTATGGATGTGCTGTCCAACTGCAAGGATTTAATCGACAATCACAGTGTGGGATTCTTTTTCTCCAATTATGAGGAGGTCGGACACGGGGCTTCTTCAGGAATTCCCTCCTCTGTAAAAGAACTTCTGGTTGCCGATATGGGCGTCGTTGGAGAAGGAGTCGAGGGAGATGAGTATTCAGTGTCGATTTGCCCGAAGGATTCGACTGGGCCTTATGATTATGAACTTACCGCAGAACTGTTAAAATTGGCAAAAGACAAAAACTTGAATTACAAGCTTGACATATTCCCTTATTACGGTTCCGACGGGTCCGCCGCATTATCCGCAGGCTGTGACTTGAGGGTGGCTCTAATAGGGCCCGGAGTCTCAGCATCCCACGGAGTCGAGAGAACTCATATAAAAGCGCTTAATGCGACAAGAGATTTGATAATTGAATATATTAAAAGCAGGTGAAACAGATGAATGCTAAAGGTGTCAGATTTTTTACTCTCTTGAAAATTCTTTTTAAGGTCTTTGTTCATGATGCATTCAGCATTTTTAAAAATCTATTCTCATCAGATGAAACAGATAAATCCAAGACAGTCAAACTTCCGATTGCCGGGTTTTCCGAAAATCACAGAAGACTGTTAAAATCATTTTTTTATATTGATGTCAATATAAATTCAGTTCTCATAACGAGGGAGGCTGCCAGAATAGTTTATGTCAATTATAAATCTGATTCAATCATTCTTAAAAGATTTGACTCTTTTGTCAAAATGGTGAAAAGATGATTTTCATTGCGCTTTTTGTCGTCGTTCTCATGGCTCTTATACTCTTTATATCAAAGAGGCGCAATGTAAAAGATAAAATTTTCGGTTTGTGTTATTTTTATGTTTATTTCAACATTTTTGCATTTTACCTCTATAAAATTGAAACCGATATTTCCATCCTTAGTTTCATGAATCTCGCGAACATTACATTTTTCTTATTTGTGCTCTTTCTGCTTAAATATCTCACAGAAGGAGAGAATTAGGTGGATGCGCTTTTCTTTCTGTTATTTTTTGTATTCACATTCTTTTCTCTGGTTTACATGTT
The DNA here is from genome assembly GCA_050239825.1 of bacterium. Lineage (GTDB taxonomy): Bacteria > Hydrothermota > 32-111 > 32-111 > 32-111 > UBA2202. The sequence continues at coordinate 13,147 of JBFXGO010000021.1, read as the reverse complement.
CAAGCAGACAACATGGTTTAACAAAAAGGCGAGCATGGTTTTCATGGTATTATCGGTAATTTCACTTCTTCTTTACATGTTGTCGGCATTGATAATTGACATGTTTGTTGCATATTATATTATTCAATCGTTGATTCTCGGTTTCGTTTTATTTTCCAAAACCCTGCCTTACCTTTTTCAGAGAGAGGATGCGGAAAAAGATGAAGATAGCTGAACTTTATTTGATTTTAACAGTTTTTCTGATGGCATCCGCCTCATTCATGCTTTACTTTGTAAAAAGATTTATTTCAATTATATTGTTATCATTCATTTACAATTTTGTTTTGAGTTTTTTAATGTTCAGCCTCGGTTTTGTGAATGTTGCTTTGGTTAATCTGATGCTCTCATGTTTGATTATAAACGCATTTATGATTAAAGCTCTGAAACCATCTAAGAAAAAATGAAATACATTATATTTCTCTTGTTTGTGATAGCAGCTGCTTCAAGCGCTTATTTTCTTTTCACTCTTTATGCAGGAATTGAACTGAACAGACCTGTATTAAATAATCATTCAAGTAGCACAGGTCAAACGGAACAGTCTGAATCACACCCGTTATATGTTATCTCTCTAATAATTTTCTTAATATTTGCATTGTCTTTGACCCCTTTCATCGGCAACGATTCCGTCATATTTTCATCAAACTCCCGCAGGAGCATGAAGAGAACTGGGCGGCTGGTTTCTATATTTTCGATAATCTCTCTCTCTTTCTATTTTGCTAATGGATTTAATGTGCCTCATTTTGAGTTCGGAACTGGCATTTTTGCCGGTTCCTCGGTTTTTTTTATAATTATGTTGTCGGCATCCCGATTAAAAACAATGAATGTTTTTCTTTCAGCATCAATCTTATTCCTTTGTATGATGCTTCTTCAGATGATCGGAATAATTACAAACAATTCATTTTTTATCAAACCTTATTTTATGCATAAAATGATTTTTGCGGGAAGATTTGATATTTATGACGCGCTTTTTTGTTTCATAGTCGCCTTGGCATCTGCTTTATGCATTATATATTTGCTTGATGCATTGCTCATGGAGAAAGAAAATGATGATTAGTTTCAACATTATTGTGTTTATTTTATTTATGCTCCTGTCAATTGGATTGATCGGCGCTCTCTTGACAAAGAATGTTATAAAGATGATGCTCTTTATTTCCATGGTAACGGATGCTGTAATAGCGTATGCAATGTTGTTTTATTTTGCAGGCGCAGGCAGAAAAGATTTGGATGTATACAGCTATATTGAACTCTTCGCACTGCTTTTCATTCTCCTTAAATTTATTGGAATGATTCTTTACATATTTGCATTAAAAATGCATTCGAATGACGATCAAATGATGGAAAAGGATTACAGGCCCAAAAATTATGATTAATCTGTTTTTGCCTCCCGCCCTTTTGTTAATAGCTGGAATAACTGTTTTAATGCTTAAATCAATTTTCGGAAACGTGGTGAAGTTTTCACTGCTACTTATTTTTATTTTCAACTCACTCGTATTTGCGCTTCGGATACCTGTCTCTCTTTATTCTACTGAGATAATCTCTCTTTCTGGCTTTAAAGGCATGCATAGCTCATTTCTTGAATTTTCAACCCTCACTCTTGTTGCATCTCTTGCAGTCTCTATTATTTCTATTATATTCGCAGTGGGACTTTTATTATCAGAGAATGCTGATTCAAGGGACTATTCTCTTCTCTCTTTTATTTCCGCCATGGCTCTTTTGTCCGTTCAATCTGCAGATATTCTGCATTTCGTATTCTTATCCTATATGGCAATGTTCATCTTTCTACTATACGATGATAACACAAGTTCAAAATCCGGTTTCGCCAAAGGCCGTCTGTTATCGGGAATATTTATTTCAATTGCAATTGCTGCGTCGGCCGCTGCGCTCTCCATTACAGCTTTTATTGAAAGCCGCGGCATTATTCCAGGCGAACAAAATTTCAATTTGATGCTTATCCTTCTATCTTTGGCGTTATTCATTCAAACAGGCGGATTCCCATTCAACATATTCTCCTACGATTATCTGGCAAATCTAAAGGAAGGGAAGAGGGCAATGTGGTATTCGTTCATATCAATTCCCGCGGTTTTATTTATAGGCAAATCATTCTTTTTTGTCTTTGAAAATCAAAATTCACTCTATTTCGTTTATCTGCTCTCGACTGTTTCAGTCCTTTTTTCTTCTCTTTTGCTTTTTGTCAAGAAAAATATATCCGAATTCTCTTCCTCTTTTGTGATTCTTCTCTCATCCGAAACTCTCTCCGTGTATCTTTTCGGCGTTATTAAAGGTGATTCTTTCTACTCATCAGGAGCGATTCAATTGATTTTCATGGGTGTTTTGCTCTTGATTTCAATTGACTTGCTTAAAAGGGAATTCATTGAAAATCTCCGCGGCGCTTTTAAAAACAAATCTTTCGTTGTACTGTCATTTCTTATATCGGCATTTTCAATCTCATTCATTCCTCCATCTCTCGGCTTCATAGTTAAATATGAGATGATAAAATCACTGGTTTCGGAAAACAGATATTTTCCAGTCGGTATCCTTTTGACGGCTTTCACAATAGAGGCGTTTGTTCTTCTGAGAATGCTGTTTACGATGTTCATAACTGAGCAGACAGAGGACAACTGGGAGAAAAGAAATGTAAAGTTTGAATTGTTTCTTTTATCAGCCGCTCTCTTCGCTTCGGTTTTCTTTTTCTATACGCAAAGGCAGATGAAGGAATATACATCCGCGCAGTACAGAGAGGTAGCGCGAGAATTTATAAAATCGAAAGAGGCCGGTCTTATGGAAAATTCTCCTGAGATGAATCAAAAACAATTTCTTATTGAATAATCATGAATGACATATTCATTTACTCGATGATTCTATCGATTTTGATGACTTACATAGTAGGCAATGTGTCAAAAATACTTCGCAATATATTCATATTGATAATTTATTTTTATTCTGTTGTTAGTATTTTCAGTCAAGGAGGCATAAATTTCGACTTCAAAGCAATGCCTTTTGATATCATTGATATTGGATTCAGAGCCGGCAGGCATGGAATTTTGCTTTCTTTTCTCAATCACCTGATATTCTTGATATATCTAATAAGGGATCTTTTTAAAGAAAAACATGAGAGCGAAAGCAGTTACTTCATGAATATGCTTTTTCTGTTTTTTTTCTCAAACATGCTCTTTTTCTCGAAGAACATTGAAACTTCTATTATTGTCTTCGAAATAGCTGTGTATTTCATGCTGTTTTTAATGGCTACCAATTTAAATGATAGAAAGACAATGAATGATCTTGTTTTTGTAAATTCCATCTTAACTGCGGCTTTTATTTTGTCTCTAATATTTTTCAAAAGCGGTATCTCCGCTTCATCTTCGGTATTTCTTTCCGCATTAATCGGACGAGTGTTCATGATTCCTTTAAATACTAAATTATTTGACTCCTTAAAGAAGGCGAGCATAATTCTTCTGGGCTATCTCATGTCCGTCATCTTCATTTCGTGTATATCACTTTATGACCTTCTTACGAACATTTTGGCTTATAAAATTGATTTTAGGTATTCATACCTTGTTTTTGTTCCGTTTCTTTTTCTCTCTGTTTTAAAAGCAATTTCATCGAGAAATCTTAAATATACATTTTTTCATCTCTTCATCATGACAATCTCGTTTCAACTTTCATTCAGTTTCCTTCAGGGAACGGACATTTCATTCATTATTGTTTCTGCGGGCGGATCACTACTCTCAATTGCAGTGTTATTCACAACCTGCGACAAGATAGAGGAGATATTCTCTTCTACGGATCTGACAAAGCTGGAGAGCATTCATAATTACATGCCTTTATCTTTCTATTTGTTTGCATTCTCTTTTGTTTCTTTATCCTATTTTCCTTTATCGATTTCCGCTCTTTCAAATCCTCTTTTTATTTCTGCTCCTCTTGCCTTTAAATTAATATTTGTTTTTTATGTCTTTTCCGTTTGGGCTGTTTTCTTTAAAATAATTGCTTTGCTTTTCTTTACTGATGCGCCATATAAGACTGTTTCAAGAAAGATATATCCCGAAAGAAGCGGAGAATATGTGTTTTATTTGTTTTTGTTGATGTTTAGTATTTTGGCACTTACGATGTCGCTGGGGTTTCATTTGGAATTATCGGGTGCTTTGGGAAGTGAGTCTTCCCGTAAATATATTCTTTATCCAAATGGTATATTCTCGTTTAAATCCTATGTAAACCTTGCTTCTATCTTATTCATTATCATATACATTAAAACATCCCGCTTTTATTTACATTCAACTAAAAGATTCAATGGAGAGTTCAAAAGAGAGATAAAATACAGCGACGATAATGCTCCTCACATGTTAGAGAGGAACATAAATCTAAACGGCCTTAATTTTTATGGATTTGACGAACAAAAACTTGTGAGAAAAATAAAATATGCTGACCTCGATAATATTGTAAGGTTAGTCGGCAGAACATTTACGGATATTGGAGGTTTCATTGTTAAACTGTATCAGAGAAGCATGTCTGCAGTTCTGCTCATACTATTGATTTACATCTCCTTCATTCTTGTTTTCATTGGAGGCGGGAAGTGATCAACATTATTCAGAGCGTCGTCCTTATAATATTATTCCTAACGACTGCAGGAGTCTCAGAACATTTCATATTAAACAGAATGTCTGGAAGGAGGATATCAGGGATTCGCGGATTGACCATAGAGATAAGAAACGCTTTATTTGCAAAATACACTTTCACAGAGTATCTCATAATTTCAGCATATATTGCAGTGGCATTGCTTAATTCATCCCACAACAACCTTTTTCTCCCTAATGTGAAATGCATGGAATTGCTTTTCGCATTGATTCTTCTGCCTTTTTGTTACGGATATCTGGTTTACGGGAAAAGCAAAATGATAGAGTCAAGAAGATTTAATATAAACATGCTGATATTTTTATCAAATGGTTTGGTGTTTTCATCAATTACAGCATTATTCCTCAACACTCATGGCTTGGATTACATCTCCAGTGCGGTTTTCATTCAGCAAAACGGTTATTCATCATGGTTTGTTTCGCAAGACCCTCTCAATTTTGCTTTATCGGCAATTTCAATATTTGCTTTTGCCGGATTCTCTCCGTTTGGCGGAATATCTTATGAAAATGACTTTCAATTGGCCTACGAAGAGAAGACAACCGAAGGTCTGCTTTGGCTTCTTTCAAGATTATTCAGGTACTCTCTTTTTGTCTTTTTCACCAACCTGTTTCTCGGCGGTGCTTCAGGAATATTTCAAATGCTTGTAAAACTAATCATAATAAACACCTTTTACACAATGGTTTCTTCACTTTTTCCCAAAATGAGAATAAGAGAAAATTTCACATTTAATTTGGCAATGCTTTTAATTTTGATGATTTCATTTTTGACATACGGAGGGATATTTTGAGAAATGACAGAATATATTTTTATTTGGCAGGTGCAGGATGCTGTCTGCCCTCTGTTATCGGATTGTCTCGCCTCAGAACGGAACTGGAGGATAATGGGTTCTTTGAGACTGCTTCCATACAATCGGCAGATTTGATTCTTCTCTACGGATGCATAAACAAAAAATCAGCGATAGAGCTTTCTGAATTGCTGTCATTTGATTCTAAAGAGTCTTCGATAATAAAAATAGGCGAGTGCATCGTCAAAGAGTGTTTGGTTTTGAGAGATTATCCGGTTGTTAATAACAGAATAGTAATGCATATTAAGGGTTGCCCACCGGGCGCTCAATCAATTTTGGATTCGATGAATAGATGGAAACAATCCGCCCAAAAGGAAAAAAAATGAGCGGAAGATCCTATGAAGCCGGATTTTTATCGCATGACATAAGGATGGTGACCGGAGCCAATGCGATTTATGAAGACGAGGCAAAAAATATAATAGTAAACACAGGCAGGGAAGCGCTTACTTTTCTTCTTGACTTTCTTTTCACAAAGTGGGGGTTTAATTATCTTCTTCTTATTATGTGCCGAGAAGAAAGCGATGAGTATAAACTGACATATGTTCTTTCTTCAAGAAAGATTCTGGTGCCTGTGATTGTGCGCACATCTGTTTTGAAATCTACACCCGTATTTACTACAATCGGAATGATCTACAAGAGCGCATTTCAGTATGAGGAGGAGATATACAGGAACTTTGGAATCGTTTTTGAAGGAAATCCTTATACTGTCTCTTACTATGTCAAGAATATTCTGTCTGAGGAGAAAGAGGATGAATAAGAGATTTCCAAGATTCTACTACTCTCCTCCGTTCAGCACGGTAAACGGACGCGTCACTATCGACTATGAAATTGAAAACGGCGGTATTTCATCTCCTTCTTTCTGTTTTGACAATGAAAGATTCAATGAGTCCGACTCCTTCTGCAAAAATGAATACCTGAAAAATATTCCTCTTGTAAGCAGGCTGAGTTTTTTGGAGAATCATACCTGTGAAGAATTGTATTCCTCCGCAATAGAAGAGCTTAACAAAATCGATGTTCCTGAAATAGCCAAATATTACCGCACTTTGATTTTGGAGCTGTCGAGGATTGCAGGCTTCTTTTTAAATATCTACAACATCTCTTCCGCATTGAAATTTGAGGTGGCCCGTATGTGGTCATTGGCGGACAGGGAAAGAATTCAACAGCTGATATTTAAAGTGAAAGGCAACGAGTATTTTGCGCCCTACATAGTGCCGGGAGGCGTCAGGTGCGCAGTTCTTTCTAAAAACATGAAGTTTATTGAGGAAGAGATTCTTCTGATTGAAACCAAATTGAATGATTATGATAAACTATTGTTTCAAAACGAGTTTTTTAGAATGCGCACTGCAGGGGTGGGAACTGTCACAAAGAAAGAGATAGCGGATTATGGAATAACCGGACCTGTGGCAAGGGCGGCGAATGTGTCATTTGATGTTAGGAAAAAACTACCTTATGAAATTTACGGAAATTTCAAGACAAATCCTCATTTCTATTCACATTCGGATGTTTATGACAGACTTTTGTGCAGAAGAAATGAAATATCGGATTCAATAGAAATGTTGAAGTTTATTTTTGCAAATATACCGTATGAAAAGCATTTTGCGAATCTTGATATGTACGAACATGGACAGCTGACAGTAAAAGCCGGAGTTGCTTTAAAAAGAGCGGAAGGAGTTAATGGAGAATTCATCTGCATGCTTGAATCCGACGGTTCATCAAAACCGTCGAACATAAAATTCAGAAGCCCGATGTATCATTTGGCAGGCGATTTTATAAAGAATCTGATAAATAACACTTCAATAGACGATATCGACCTTGTTCTTTCGTCTCTCTTCCTTATTCCAATGGAGATGCACATATGATAAAAATAGGCAGACTCCTTGAATCGCTCCTGCAATTGAAGTATATTGCAAGAGAGAGCGAGAGCAAAGGTTATGATGAGTCAGCTGAGAACGGAGGGATTGTCGAAATAGAAGCTTCAAAGTGCACAAATTGCGGAGACTGCGTAAAAGTGTGCTACACTCTTTCAATCAGACAAGTCGGCGATTCTCATAAGGTTGACGATTCTTGCATCAGGTGCATGCTTTGCGAATTGATTTGCCCTGCAAATGCAATTCACCTGCAGAATACAAATTCAGAGACGGAGGAATAATAAGATGAAAAACAACTGTAAAGTTCTGCCTAAGTACACTCTCAGACGCATCACGGATTATCTGAATGTTCTGTACATCCTCAGGGAGAAGGGAATTTCGACGGTATCTTCAAGTGAAATTGCTAAACTTATGGATATAACAGATGTGCAGGTGAGAAAGGATTTATCATGCTTCGATTCAATCGGAAAAAGGGGTGTCGGATACAATACGGATAAATTCATCAAAGTAATAGAATCAGAACTCGGTCTTGACAGGGAGTGCGCTGTAGTGTTGATAGGCGTGGGAAGACTTGGAACCGCTTTGATGCATTATAAACGGCTTGCGCAGGCGAACTTTGTAATAAAAGCAGGTTTCGACATTTCGAAAGACAAGGTGGGGAAAAAAATCAACGGAATATTGGTAAGGCATATAGACTACCTTGATAAATATCTGATTGAGAATAAAACGGAGATTGTAGTGATGGCAATTCCCGCAAAAGAGGTGCCGGGGATCATGTCCATAGTGAAGAATTCGGATGTCAAATCTGTGCTCAACCTGAGTCCGACAATTGTAAGTGACACAAAAAATATAATTGCCATGAATCTTGACATTGTGGCCGATTTCAAGATACTTTCATATAAAATGAAGGAGAAGTCAAATGCTGATTAAAATCGCCGGCAAGGAGCCTCAAAACCCGTATTATATTTCAGAAGACGCCACGCTCATAGGAGATGTGAGATTCGGGGAGATGTCTTCAGTCTGGTTTAAATCTGTTTTGAGAGCCGATATAAATTACATAGAGGTTGGAGAATTCTCAAATGTACAGGATTTATGCGCCTGTCATGTCACAGAAGAACTACCATGCATAATAGGCGACTATGTCACGGTAGGCCATGGCGCTATCCTTCACGGCTGTAAAATCGGCAATTATGTTTTAATCGGAATGGGAAGCACAATACTCGACAATGCGGTCATTGGAGAAGGGTCAATCATCGCCGCAGGCACAGTTATTAAAGAGGGTATGGTTGTTCCTCCATTTTCTCTCGCGGCAGGTGTGCCCGGGATTATAAAGAAAAGACTACCCGAGGAGATTATAGAACAGCTTAAAAAGCATGCGGTCTCTTATGCAGGTTATGCCAAAATAATGAAAGAAAAAGGATTTGTGATAAGGAGCTGAAATGAAAAGAAGTTTATTTGTTCTGTTGCTTGTATTAACTGTTTCCGCATTATGTTCAGAAGAACTCCTGAGAATCTCAAAAAATGATTTTCTGAGTATTCAAAACAAGTTTAAGGAGCTTGACATTGCCGGAAGATACAGGAATGATTATATAGACATCGTAGCTGATGAATCGCAAAAGCAGATGCTTGATGCCATGCTTGTCAAATACTCTGTTGTTGTGAGACCGGAGACAAAGGCGGTATATCCGACATTGATGCAGGTTAATGATTCCATAGACAAGCTTCATCTGCTCTATTCTTCATTGACTGATTTGGAGACATTGGGTTTTACTGTAAACGGGAATCCCATAAAGATGCTTAAAATAAACGGAGTTAATCCTGTTTTTGACATGGTCAGCGATGAATTTCTTCTCATGGCTAACCATCATTCAAGGGAGTGGCAGACAGTTACGACAGCGCTTTTTTTCGCAGATTCCATACTAAAATCATACTCTTCCAATGCGGCGATAAAATCCCTTGTTGATTCAACTTTCATAATAGTCATACCCACAGTCAATCCTGACGGATACAACTATTCAAGAACTTCAGATGAATGGTGGAGAAAGAACAGATCTCTCAGAGGGGGCTTCTACGGAGCGGACATTAACAGAAATTACGGAGGTTCGTGCGACGGTAAGAGAGACGGAGAATGGGGCAATATATACAATTCAAGCACATCCCACTATCCAGCGACAGACATATACTGCGGACCCTATCCGAACAGCGAGAGGGAGGTGCAGTTTATTCAACAACTCTTAAAGGACTATGATTTTGACATTTCAATATCCTTGCACTCATACTCGGAGCTTGTTCTCTGGCCTTACGGCTCAAGCGCTGATACAGTTCTGGATAATCAGCTCATCTCTTCTCTCGGCACAAAGATAGCGGCTAAAATTCTCAAACAGAATGGGACCGGCTACTATACTCCGGAGAAGGCGGATGCCCTTTATCCAACTACGGGTGATTCCGATGATTGGATTTACGGATATACAAAATATGTAAAAGGAATAACGACACTGCCGTTTACATTTGAAGTTGACACGGGTTTCTCTCCTCCGGAGGCGAATCTTGACAAACTTCACAGAAGAGTCTTCGCAGGAATATTATATTCGGCTTTCTACTGCGATTCTCTTGACGGAAAACTAAAAGAGGTTCCTTTAAAACCGACTATTGCCTTTTCAACAGACAATAAAATGGAATGGACAGAGACAAACAGCGGCGAACAGTACCAGAGCATTGTGCGCAGGTACGAGGGAGAGACTGATGTGCGCGATACGGCAAACACTATTTCCATGTATAACATGAGTAATTTTGTAGTTGTATCAGGTCAGTCACATACAATTCCAAACTCATTTATGGCTTCAAACATTGTCTTCTCATATTCAATCTGCGAACCATACTATTCTGGAAAAGTAGAGGATGGAGATTCATTCAAATGCTATGTGTGGTATGACCTTGAAGATTCATTCGACATGGCTCTCTTTGAAATAAGCGAAGACGGAATGGAGTATAAGGCATTGGATACTCTTGGCGGAGTATTCAATGAATCAAGCTTTGGATGGAGATACTATTCCAAATCTCTCTCCGAGTTTGCAGGGAAAGAGGTTTTCATAAGAACGAGGGTAATGTTTGATGACGGAACATTCGGTCCGGGATTTTATATTGATGACATATATCCCGTTGTTTCATTCACAAAGGATTCTCTATATGCTACGGTGAATTTAGACACATTTATACAGCTTTCTGAGAGCGACTCTTCTTTTTATTTTTCAGTTCAGCCGACTCATTTTGAAAGAGGACCACTGATAAAATCCGGAAGAATACGGTTTAATTATCTTCTCGGACTTTTAAATCAGGATTTCCCGCTTAACATAAAGCATCAAACCAAGGAGAGCGCAGTAATAACTTCAAATGTGACAGGAAAAATTTTTAAGATAAAAATACTTACCGAAAAAAATAATCTGATTGAGGCTAAACTATTCAATGCAAACGGAAGCATCGTTAAAAAATTCAAATTAAAAGGTAATATCTTAAATGAAATTGATCTGAGTGATGTGAAGAGCGGCGAATATTTCCTTGACTTGTTGGGCATTCCCTCTGAAACAAAAAAGGTGATAATATTGAAGTGAATTTGTGTGTAAAATTACACATATTTTGAGGTATTATTATATTTTATTCTATAAATACTTGACTTTATTCAATAATCTATATATAATTTAACTATTGTGGGTAGATTGCTGGCTACGAGCTTTGGCTTGAGGAAAGTCCGAACTCCGCAGGGCAGGATGCCGGGTAACACCCGGGGGGCGAAAGCCCACGGAAAGTGCAACAGAAAATAAACCGCCGGCTTTGCCGGTAAGGGTGAAAAGGCGAGGTAAGAGCTCACCATCAGTCCGGGCAACCGGCTGATTGGCAAACCCCATCCGGAGCAAGATCAAACAGAGGTTGGCTAGCCCGGCCGATACCTCGGGTAGATCGCATGAAGCAATCGGCAACGATTGTTCAAGACAGATGGCCAGTTGAACAGAATTCGGCTTATAATCTGCCCACATAAAATATTAATTTTCGGAGGTTTTTTGAAGAGTTATTACATTGACGAACTCAAGCAACATGTAGGAGAGAAGGCAACTCTGAAGGGTTGGGTTTATAACACTCGTTCAAGCGGGAAGATTTCATTTTTAATGCTTAGAGACGGCACAGGAATAGTTCAGTGCGTACTCTTTCACCCGAGTCACACAGAAGATAGGGTTAAGAGATTTGAAGAGCTTGCGCAGGAGACATCTGTAGAGGTTACTGGAACAATCAAAGAGGACAAGAGGTCTCCGATAGGTGTGGAGCTTGACATTGAAGAATTCCAAATACTTGGAAAATCCGTTGACTATCCTATTTCCCCAAAGGAGCATGGGGTTGATTTCCTTCAGTCAAACAGACATCTGTGGCTCCGCTCGAAAAGGCAGATGGCGATAATGAAGATTCGTTCGGACACTATATTTTATGCCCGTGAGTTTTTTAATAACCTTAATTTTTTATGCATTGATGCTCCTATATTCACACCTTCGGCATGCGAAGGTACAACGACGCTCTTTGATGTGAATTATTTTGACGACAAGAAAGTTTATCTTTCACAGTCGGGTCAATTGTATATGGAGGCGGCGGCTCTCGCTTTTGGAAAAGTATATTGCTTCGGACCTGCTTTCAGAGCAGAAAAATCAAAGACAAGAAGACATCTCACGGAATTCTGGCAGATTGAACCTGAAGTCGCATTCTTTGATATTGATCAGGATATGCAACTTGCTGAAGATATGGTTTTCTATATACTACAGAGACTCCTTAAGGGGCGTCAGGAGGAATTCAAAATTCTTGAACGCGATATAAAGCCGCTTGAAAATGTAAAGAAACCCTTTTACAGATTATCCTATACTGATGCAATAGAGCTTCTCAAAAAGAAGAAAGTTGAAATTAATTGGGGAGACGATTTCGGCGCCCCCCACGAGGCGTCAATTTCAGAGGAGTTCGATAGGCCTGTATTTATTCACAGATACCCGTCGAATATAAAGGCATTCTATATGAAACATGACAAAGATGATGACAACCTTGCTTTGGGATTTGACATGATTGCGGGCGAGGGTTACGGAGAGACCATTGGAGGTGGGCAGAGAGAGGAGAACATAGATGTTCTGTTGAAGCGACTTGAAGAGCACAAGCTTCCGCAGGAGGCATTCAACTGGTATCTTGATTTGAGAAAGTATGGAAGCGTTCCTCACGCCGGATTCGGCATGGGAATTGAAAGATTTGTTCAATGGGTCACAAAGACCCAGCATATAAGGGAAGTCATACCTTTTGCAAGAACAATGGACAGAACGGAGCCTTAGTATGCATAAAATTAAAACATTTTTAATGGAAAATACAAAAAATGAATTTAAAATTGATAAAAATAACATAGGAGGCAAAATGAAAAGGATGTTTGTTTTGACTTTTCTCTTGCTCGTATCTATCAATGCTTTTGCGTTGAAGATCAATGAGTTCATAGTCAACCCCAATGAATCTGAAGCAATTGAGCTTTATAATGAGACAGGAGCATCAATTGATGTGGCAAATTACAGAATATATGTAGTGGGAACCACAACTACAGACAGTACGACTTTTAAGACCTTCACTATTGCGGCTGGAGGATATAAATCCTTTACTATGGATACTGCAAACTTCGTAGCAGATAAGGGTTTTCCAAATGACGGTGCAATTATAAAAATTTACAATGCATCAGGCACTCTTCTTGATTCGGTAGGTTACG
>JBFXGO010000020.1:0-42743 GCA_050239825.1 bacterium | reverse complement strand
GGGCGAGAATACAGAGTTCATAGTGGAGCTTATAACAACGATAGCGATGGAGAAGGAGCTGAGGTTCGCCATTAGAGAGGGCGGACGCACGGTAGGCGCCGGAGTCGTAACTGAAATAATAGCATAAGGCGGTAAGATGACATCTAAAAAGCTTGATTACAAAATAAAACTCAAATCATACGACCATGCTCTTCTTGATTCTGCTTCAAAAGAGATAGTCAAGGTGGCGAAGAAATCCGGAGCAAAGGTAAGCGGTCCGGTTCCACTTCCCACAAAGAAGAGTGTTTACACGGTCAACAGGGCGAGCAATGTTGATAAAAAATCAAGGGAGCAGTTTGAAATAAGGATACACAAAAGAATGATCCTTGTTTCAAAGTCCACCCAGCAGACGATGGAGGCTTTGACAAGACTTGACATCGCGGCGGGAGTGGAGATAGAAATTAAAACATACGACAACTAAAAGAGAGGATTCAGATGAAAGGTCTAATCGGCAGAAAAGTGGGAATGAACCAGATGTTTGACGAGCAGGGGAATGTTATTCCCGTGACTCTCATATATATGGAACCGAACAGAATCATCGAGAAGAAATCTGATGAGAAGTTCGGATACAATGCTTTAAAGCTCGGCATTGAAGAGAACAAAGAATCAAGATTCAACAAGCCGCAGCTCGGCATATTCAAAAAAATAGGAATCAATCCGCTTCGCACAGTCAAAGAAGTCAGATTTGACAAGGCATCCGTTGAGAAAAACAATGTCGGAGACTATCTGGATGTCACACTTTTTGATGTGGGAGCAAGAGTAAATGTGCAGGGCACATCAAAGGGCAGAGGTTTTGCCGGATGGGTCAAGAGGCACGGATTCAAGGGCGGCCCCGCATCGCATGGAGCCCATGAAGTTCACAGACGCCCGGGTTCTATTGGAGCCAACACATTTCCCGGCAGAGTTATCGCCGGAAAGAGGATGGCTGGGCATTTTGGAAATGAAAGGGTCACAACTCTCAACATAAAGGTCGTCAGCGTTGACAAGGAGAGAAATCTGTTGATACTCAGAGGCGCTGTGCCGGGACCGATGAACTCTCTCGTGATTGTCAAGCAGGCATAAGGAGCAAAAATGGAAGCAAAGATATATTCAATTGACGGAAAGAGCACGAAGAAAATCAATCTTCCTGATTTTCTTTTCAATGTTGAGGTAAGCGAAACAGCTCTTTACGAGGCTGTCAGAGAGTATCTCGCGAATCAGCGCCAGGGAACAGCAAAAGCAAAGACACGCGGAGATGTTTCCGGCGGCGGAAGGAAACCATGGAAGCAGAAGGGCACAGGACGCGCAAGAGCCGGTTCAATACGCTCTCCTCTTTGGGTCGGCGGCGGAACGGCATTCGGCCCGGTTCCGAGGGATTACAGCTACAAGATAAACAAGAAGGTGAGAAGGTCTGCTCTTCTTTCCGCGCTTACTTTAAAGGCGAAGGAAGACAAAATATATGTCATAGAAGATGTGAATATTGAGACCCCGAAGACAAAGGTTTTCGGAGACCTCGCAAAGAAGATGAATATAAAGAAATCAGAGAAGAAACTCTTCATCTCTGACAAATATCTCGTTAATCTGTATAAGTCCGTCAGCAACATGGAAGGATCATATCCTGTCATGGCGCATGAAGTGAACACATACTTCATCATGAATGCCGACTATCTTATCATTACAGAGAGCGGTCTAAAAAAACTTCAAGAGGTGTTCAAACCATGAAAGATCCAAAAAAAATAATCATCAATCCGATAATAACGGAGAAAGCCGCATACTCAAAAGCCTCTGTCAAGACATATGTCTTTGAAGTGGCTGAGGATGCAAACAAAATAGAGATTAGACAGGCAGTGGAAAAGCTGTTCAATGTCAAAGTAAGCGATGTAAGAACTTTGAATGTGCTCGGCAAGATAAAGAGGAGCAAGTTCGGGTTCGGAAAGAGGAAGGATGTAAAGAAGGCATACGTGACTTTGAAGGAAAATCAGAGAATTGAACTATTTGAAGGAGCATAAGAGGTAAATATGGGACTTAAGACATACAAGCCGATTACGCCGGGACTGAGATTTAAGAAGACTCTTACTTATGAAGAGATCACGAGGTCAAAACCGGAAAGAAGACTGACATCGATTCTGAAAAAGACAGGCGGCAGAAACAACATGGGCAGAGTGACAAGCAAGCTGACAGGCGGAGGACACAAGAGAAAATATCGTCTGATAGACTTCAGAAGAAACAAGTTTAATATACCGGGAAAGGTCTTCTCTATAGAGTACGATCCCAACAGAAGCGCAAACATAGCACTTCTTCATTATGTGGACGGCGAGAAGAGATACATACTTGCGCCTGAAGGAATGAAGGCGGGAGACGAAGTGATAGCAGGCGAGAATGTTCCTGCAAAACTTGGAAATGCTCTTCCTCTCAAGAATATTCCCGTGGGAATAGAAATACACAACATAGAGCTGACAAAGGGCAAGGGCGGCCAGATAGTGCGCTCAGCCGGATCTTCAGCGCAGATACTTGCGAAAGAGGGCGACTGGTGCCACATAAAAATGCCGTCAGGCGAAGTGCGGCTCATTCATCTCAACAATTTTGCGACAGTGGGCAAAGTGGGCAACTCGGAGCATTCATCGGTTGTCATCGGAAAGGCCGGAGTGAACATTCACAAAGGAATAAAGCCGAGAGTAAGGGCTGTAGCCATGAATCCGGTTGACCATCCAATGGGCGGCGGTGAAGGAAGAACCAGCGGCGGCCGTCATCCGTGCAACAGGAACGGCATGCCAGCAAAGGGTTTTAAGACAAGAAGGAAAAAGAAATATTCAAACAAGTATATAGTTTCGAGAAGAAAAAAATAGGAGGATGAACTTTGGCACGCTCATTAAAAAAAGGATCGTACATTGACGAGAGACTTATGAAAAGAGTCAACGAACTCAATGAAAAGAAAGAAAAAAAGGTCTTGAAGACGTACAAACGTGCTTCAATGATCTCTCCGGAATTCGTGGGGCACACGATAGCGATACATAACGGCAAAAAATTTATTCCTGTCTTCATCACCGAGAACATGGTGGGGCACCGTCTGGGCGAATTTTCTCCCACAAGAACATTTAGGGTGCACTCGGGCGATAGAAAAGAAGGAAAAGTCACAGCTTCATAAAGGAGATTTATATGCAGGCAGTAGCACATGCAAAATATACAAGGATATCAGCCAAAAAGGCAGTGTTGGTGGCAGACCTTGTCAGGGGAATGAACATTCCGGAGGCGCTTAATACGCTTCAGTTCACTCCGAAGAAGGCGGCTCGCATTATTTACAAACTTGTTCACTCTGCGGCTTCAAATGCAATAAGCCAGATGGGTGCAAGCAAACTTTCGGAAGAGGATCTCATCGTTAAAGAGATCAGGGTCAATAGCGGACCCATGATGAAGAGAAACCAGCCGCGCGCGCGCGGAAGGGCTTTCCTCATCAGGAAGAGAATGAGTCATATAACTGTTGTCGTAGAAACAAAATAAACGGAGGTTGCTTTTGGGACAGAAAACGCATCCATTCGGATTCAGAGTCGGAATAACCAAAAACTGGAATTCAAGATGGCTGAACATGAAAGAGTATCCAATTCTCCTCAAAGAGGATGAAAAGATACGCACATACATAACAAGCAAAATTGAGCAGATAGTCAAAGCTAGCGACAAGAAGGATGAGACATCAGGCATATCGAAGATAGTGATTGAAAGAAAATCAAAAAAAGTTAAGGTGATTATATTCTCCTCAAAGCCGGGCATAATAATCGGACAAAAGGGAGAGACAGTCGACAATCTGAAGGAAGAACTCAAAATGGTCACTGCAAAGGATGTCGACATCAATATAAATGAAATAGAAAATTCCGCTATTGACGCTCAGTTGATAGCTGAAAACATAGCACGCCAGATTGAGAAGCGCGTAGCATACAAGAGAGCTATGAAGCGCTCTGTGCAGAATGCGATGCGTCTCGGCGCACGGGGGATAAAGATCGCCTGCGGCGGAAGACTCAATGGCGCGGAAATAGCAAGGACTGAATGGTACAGAGAAGGCAGGGTGCCGCTTCAGACTCTGAGAGCCGACATTGATTACGGATTCAGGGTGGCGCGCACGACTGCAGGGGCAATAGGAGTAAAGGTGTGGGTTTACAATGGCGAGCATACCAATAAAGGTATTCAGACTGATGAAACCAACATCAAGGTGAAAAAGAAGAAATAAGGAGACACAAATATGTTGATCCCAAAACGAGTAAAATACAGAAAGCAGCAGCGCGGAAGAAGAAAAGGCGCAGCCAAAGGCGGATTCGATGTCTCCTTCGGAGATTTTGGAATACAGTCTTTGGATGTGTGCTGGATTACAGCCCGACAGATTGAAGCTGCCAGAGTCGCGATACAGAGGACTCTGCACAAAGACGGCAAGCTCTGGGTGAGAATGTTCCCGGACAAACCGGTCACAAAGAAACCGGCTGAAACAAGAATGGGCAAAGGAAAGGGAGCGCCGGAATTCTGGGTGGTTGTCATAAAGCCCGGAAAGGTTATGTTTGAAATGGCCGGAGTCACGGAAGAGATAGCAAGAAAGGCGACGGAGCTCGCATCCCACAAACTCCCCGTAAAGGTGAGATTCGTCAAAAGAGAAGGAGTGTAGCAGATGAAGATAAAAGATATACGCGAATTCAATGAGAAAGAACTGGACAGCAAGCTTCATGATCTGCAGAACGAGCTTTTCGGACTCAGGATGAAGACGAAGACTAATGAGATTACAAACAATGCACAGTTCAAAAACATAAGAAAGGACATTTCGAGGATTCTCACCATACAGAATGAGAGAATTAAAAAGCAGGAGAAATAATGGAGAAGAAACAGAGAAAAGTTTATACAGGCGAAGTTGTTTCCGACAAAATGGATAAGACCATTGTCGTGATAATCAACCGCAAGAAGAAGCATCCTCTTTACAAAAAGTTCGTTTCGAGGAGATACCGTCTGATGGCGCACGACGAGAAACAGCTTGCATCAATAGGCGACATTGTCAAGGTTGAGGAGACAAGGCCCCTCTCAAAGAACAAGAGGTTCCGTCTTCTGGAAGTGATGAAAAAGGCAGATGTAGTTGAATAAACAAAGTGAGGCATAGATGATACAGGAATATTCGCGTTTAAACATTGCCGACAACACAGGCGTAAAAAAAGTGAAATGCATCAAAGTTATCGGCGGAACAGGCAGAAGGTACGCATACCTTGGAGACATCATTATTGCGGCAGTGCAAGATGCGATACCCGAGTCCGAGCTCAAGCAGGGAGCAATCGTGCGAGCTGTAATAGTGAGGACAAGCAAAGAGCATAGGCGTAAGGACGGAAGTTATATCAGATTTGACGACAATGCCTGCGTCATCATAGACGCGGCAAACGAACCGAAGGGCTCAAGAATCTTCGGTCCGGTAGCCAGAGAACTTAGGGATAAAAAATTTATGAAGATAGTGTCACTTGCACCGGAGGTTGTGTAATGGAAAAGCTCAACATAAGAAAAGACGACACCGTACAGGTGATCTCGGGCGAGGATGCCGGAAAGAAAGGCAAAGTCCTCAGAGTCGCGAGAAAAGAGAGAAAGGCGATAGTTGAAGGCATCAACCTTGTAAAGAAGCACAAGAAATCAAGAAAACAGGGTGAACAGAGCGGTATAGTGACGATGGAGGCATTGATAGCTGTATCCAATCTTATGCTCGTCTGTCCGAAGTGCGGTCAGCCCACAAGAGTGAGCCACACAAAAACTGAAAATAAATCAGTCAGAGTCTGCAAAAAGTGCGGCGAAATGATAGCGAGGTAAAAATGTCAGAATTACAGAAACTTTATAATGAAAAAATGAAGAAAGAACTGATGAAAGAGCTGAAGCTCAAAAACATCAATGAAGTTCCCAAGCTTGAGAAGATAGTCATCAGCATGGGTCTTGGAAAAGCACTGCAGGACAAGGCTATTTATGACGAGGCAGTGAAAGACATTTCTGCAATAACAGGACAGAGGCCTGTCATAACCGAAGCAAAGAAATCAATTTCAAATTTCAAGCTCAGAAAGGGCGTAAAAGTGGGTTTGAAGCTTACTCTCAGAAGGAATATAATGTACGAGTTTTTGGAAAGGTTTTTCAATATAACCATTCCTCGTATCAGGGATTTCCGCGGCATAGATTCAGACTCGTTTGACGGGTACGGCAATTTCAACATGGGAATAAAAGACCATGTGATATTTCCGGAAATCGAATATGAAAAAATCAAATATCCGTTCGGTATGAACATAACATTCGTGATAAAATCAAAGAATGACCAGCATTCCTTCGCTCTTCTTAAAAAGTTGGGAATGCCTTTTAAAAAATAACGGAGGATAAATGGCAAAGAAAAGTATGGTTATCAAGAACAATAGGGAAAGAAAGTTCAAGATAAGAAAGAGAAACAGATGTCAAGTTTGCGGTAGATCCCGCGGTTTCTACAGGGATTTCGGATTATGCAGAATCTGCCTCAGGGAGATGGCTCACAAGGGTCTTCTGCCGGGCATCAAAAAGGCAAGCTGGTAAGGAGGACACAGATGACAATGACAGATCCCATTGCCGATATGCTCACCAGAATCCGCAACGCACAGAATGCTGGAAAGGACACTGTTGCGATGCCTCATTCAGAGCTGAAAAAGAAGATTCTTGAAATTCTCAGGAATGAAGGATATATCTCCGATTTCCAGATGAGTGAAGAGAAGGGAAAGACATCAATATCGATAGGCCTGAAGTATGACAAGAACGGCATGCCGGTCATACATTCAATAGAGCGCATTTCAAAGCCCGGAATCAAAAGGTATGTCTCCTATAAAGAGCTCAGACCTGTAATGGGCGGAATGGGCATTCAAATTATCTCTACCAACAAAGGCGTCATGACTGACAGAAAAGCAAAGAGAGAAAAGGTTGGCGGAGAAGTGATCTGCAAGGTCTGGTAACAGGAGGAAAAATGTCAAGATTAGGAAAGATGGCGATAAGCATACCAGAGGGAGTCAATGTGACTCTAAAGGATAATTCTATTTTTGTCAAAGGACCTAAGGGAGAGCTCACAAGAAGTTTTCCGGAGAGGGTCTCTGTGAAAATAGAGGAAAAAAAGATAATGGTCGGCAGAAATGATGAAACAAAGATATCCAACATGAACCAGGGTCTTTTACGGTCCCTCATCAATAATATGGTGATTGGCGTGACTCATGGATATATGAAGGAGCTCATCCTTGAAGCCCGTGAATACAAAGCACAGCTTGAAGGCACATCATTGAAGCTCTCTTTGGGCTTTTCCCACCCGGTGATTATGAAAGCGCCGGATGGCATAAAGTTTGAAGTGCCTGAGGAGAAGAGGGTTGTCATCTCCGGCAGGGACAAAGAGCTGGTCGGACAGATAACCGCAAATATCAAAAAGCTGAGAAAGTGGGAGCCTTATGTAAGCAAGGGCATTAAGTACAAAGGCGAGAAGGTAAGAAAGAAAGAGAGAAAGACCGGAGTATAGTATGGATAAAAACATTTTGAAAAGAGAAAAACGCGAGAAGAGGCATATCAGGATAAGAGGTTCGGTTGTTGGCACAGCCGCGCGCCCGCGCCTTGTTGTCTATAGAAGCCTCAATCACATTTATGCGCAGATAATTGATGACAACTCAGGAATCACGCTCTGCCAGGCATCCTCTTTGGAAAAGACCATTGCCTCGACAAAGGGAGACAAAAAAGCAAAAGCTAAAAAGGTCGGAGAGGCGCTCGGAAAAAAGGCAGTAGAGAAGGGCATAAAGAAAATAGTATTTGACAGAAACGGCTACAAGTTCCACGGCAGAGTCAAACAGATGGCCGACGGAGCAAGAAAAGCAGGGCTTGAGTTTTAAACTGGAGGCATATTGAAAACAGTAAGACCAAAAATCGACCTTTCATCGCTTGAGCTGGTTGACAGCGTCATAGACATAAAGAGAGTGGCAAAGGTAGTAAAGGGTGGACGCAGATTCAAGCTTAGGGCAATAGTCGCAGTTGGCAATAAGAACGGTTATATAGGACTGGGCATAGGCAAAGCAACTGAGACGGCTGATGCAATTAAAAAGGCAACAGAGGCCGCAAGAAAAAACATAGTGAGAGTCTATGTCAATCCGAGAGGCACAATTCCTTACGAGATAATAGGAAAGAACGGCGCATCAAGGATTCTTTTGAAGCCGGCGGTTGAAGGAACCGGAATCATAGCAACCGAGTCCGTCAGAAATATTCTTGAACTCGCAGGAATAAAGAACATACTGACAAAATCTCTCGGTAGCAATACATCAATCAACCTTGCCAAGGCGACATTCAACGGGATGATGGCTCTCTACTCTCCTGAAGACATTCAGATGATGAAGAGAGGTCACGTCTATACAAAGAAGAATGAGGAGGTCGCCAATGGCTAAACTAAGAATTACATTGATGAAGAGCGACATTAATTTTGAAAAAACACAGAAGCGCACCGTGAAGGCACTCGGACTTAAGAAACCTCACCACACGGTTATTAAAGAGGACAATCAGGCGATTCGCGGAATGATCTTCAAGGTGAAACACCTGCTTAAAGTCGAAGAAATAAAGGATGGAGAATAAAGATGAAACTCAATGAACTGAAGCCACCAAAGGGCGCCGTAAAAACAGCAAAGAGAAAGGGCCAGGGGCCCGGTTCCGGAAACGGAAAAACAGCAGGCAGAGGAGAGAAGGGCGCCAAGTCCAGAACCGGATACTCTGCAAAGTTAGGATTTGAAGGCGGCCAGATGCCTCTCATAAGAAGAATACCCAAGAGGGGCTTCAAAAATTTTACAAGAAAAACTTATCAGATAGTTAATCTTGAGCAACTCAATGCATTTAATGACGGAGAGACTGTCAATCATGAGACTCTTAAGGATATGAACCTCATTTCATCATCTGTGAAACCGGTCAAGATACTCGGAAAAGGGGAATTGACAAAGAAGCTCACAGTGCATGTTGAAAAGGTCTCTGAGAGCGCAAAAAAGATGATTGAGGAGAAGGGCGGCAGGGTGGAGGTGACGATTGATTAACATAATAGGATCCTTCCAGAATGCGTTCAGAATTCCGGACCTTAAGAAGAAACTTCTATACACATTGCTTCTTCTGGGTGTTTACAGAGTAGGTTCACACATACCGCTCCCCGGAATAGACATTCAGGCTCTTACGAGCTGGTTTGACTCACAGAAGCAGGGAATGCTGGGTCTCTATGACGTATTTGCCGGAGGAAACCTGCAGAGGGCGACAATCTTTGCTCTTGGAATAATGCCCTACATTTCAGCATCCATCATTCTGCAGCTTCTCGGCGCAATTTGGCCGTATCTTCAGAAGCTTCAGCATGAGGGCGATGAAGGCAGAAAAAAGATAACTCAATACACAAGATATCTGACTATAATTCTTGCTCTTGTTGAGTCATACGGAATTTCATTTTTCCTTGAAGGCCTGAGTCTTTCAGGATTCACGATAGTTCCCAATCCGGGAATTGGTTTCCGGATACTTACTATGCTCACCCTTACGACAGGTACAATGTTCGTAATGTGGCTTGGAGAAAAAATAACAGACAAGGGCATTGGCAACGGAATATCCATAATAATCCTCATAGGAATAGTCGCGAGGCTTCCTCAGGACATCATAAGTGTTGTGAGGCTTGTTTTTGCTGGAACCCTCAACTTTACTTATGTTGTAATCTTCCTCGCGATAGTCGTTCTTATGACTGCGGCAGTTGTTCTTGTAACTCAGTCGCAGAGAAGAATTCCCGTGCAGTACGCCAAGAGAGTAGTGGGAAGAAAAGTCTATGGAGGCCAGTCAACATACATTCCTCTGAATGTAAATGCGGCCGGAGTCATCCCTATAATATTTGCACAGTCAATAATAATGTTTCCCACCACAATCGCCAATTTCTTCAGGGGAAATCCAGTGGCAAATTGGATAACTGAGGCATTCATGCCGGGCGGACCGGTTTATCTGATAACATATGGTTTGCTTATAATTTTCTTTGCATTCTTCTACACATCCGTGGTTATAAATCCTCAGGATATGTCCGAGAACATGAAAAAGTACGGCGGATTCATCCCCGGTCTCAGACCCGGAAAACAGACGAGGGATTACATTGACAGAGTGATTTTAAGAATCACGTTCCCGGGAGCAATATTCTTTGCACTGATAGCGGTAGTTCCAATAATAGTTATTGATGTAACGAGAATCCCCGTCTATTTCGGCGGCACATCAATTCTTATCGCAGTTGGCGTTATTCTGGAGACTGTTTCTCAGATCGAATCTTACCTCCTCATGAGAAGCTATGAAGGCTTCATGAAAAAGGGAAGGATAAAGGGCAGACAATAATGGAAAGAATAGTCTTCTTAGGGCCTCCGGGTTCCGGAAAGGGAACGCAGGCGGAGATGCTCAGCAGGAGAAACGGTTTCATACATCTCTCGACAGGAGACCTTCTTCGGGGAGAGATAGCAGGTAAGACGGAATTCGGAAGAGAGGTGAAGGAGTTCATAGACAACGGACTTCTTGTGCCTGATGAAAAGATAACAGGATATGTTCTGAACTATATTGAAAAGAATGCTCTCTATAAAAAAAAGGTAATATTCGACGGATTTCCGAGGAGAATATTTCAGGCGGAACAGCTGATAAAAGTCATGAAAGACAACTCTTCGACTCTTGATTGCGCGGTTCTTGTCTCTCTTGATGATGAAACAGTTATAGAAAGGCTCACAAACCGCCTTGTGTGCTCGAGGTGCAAAAAAGTGTACCCGGGTTCATACGAAGAGGAGAACTGCTCGGAATGCAATCAGAAACTTGTAAAACGCACTGATGACAATACTGATGTGATAAGAAAGAGGCTCGCCGTCTACAAAGAAGAGACGCAGGAGCTTGTAGGATACTTCGACAGAATCTCCCTGTTGAAAAAAATAGACGGCACGGGGACGGCTGAAGAGGTCTTTGAAAAGATTGCAAAGGTGCTGAAATAGAATGTCAAAAAAAGGCATACTTGTTGAAGGCACGGTTGTTGATCTGCTTCCGGATGCATGCTTCAAGGTACAGCTTGATAACAAGCATCAGATAATAGGGCATATTTCCGGAAAGATGAGGATGAACTACATAAAAATCGCCAAGGGCGACAGAGTGACTGTTGAACTCTCACCGTACGATCTTTCAAAGGGACGAATAATTTACAGATTCAAATAACGGAGGACAAATGAAAGTAAGATCATCTGTCAAAAAGATTTGCAATAAATGCAAAATCATTAAGAGAAAGGGTGTCGTAAAAATAATTTGCGAGAATCCTAAACATAAGCAAAGACAAGGATAAAGGAGGTCATTTTGGCTCGTATTGCTGGTGTTGATTTGCCTAAAAATAAGAGAATTGAAATTGCTCTTACCTACATCTTCGGTTTGGGCGTAACATCGTCCATAAAGATACTCAAAGAGGCCGGTGTCGCACCGTCCATCAGAGTCAAAGATCTGAAAGATGACGATGTTGAGAAAATAAGAAAGGTCATTGAAAAAGATTATAAAGTTGAAGGCGCTCTAAAAGCCGAAGTCTCAGAGAATATAAAAAGGCTTAAGGAGATTCAGTGCTACCGCGGAATAAGGCATATTAAAGGTCTTCCCGTCAGAGGGCAGAGGACAAGAACCAATGCAAGAACGAGAAAGGGACCGTCAAAAGGCTCTGTGGCTCTGAAGAAGAAAGCAGCGGCAAAGAAATAAAAGGAGGAAATAGTGGCTGTAGAAAAAAAGGTCAAGAAAAGAGTAAAGAAAAAGGTCAGAAAAATAGAATCGCAGGGTGTGTGCCATGTGCATTCTTCCTTTAACAATACTATAGTGACAATAACCGACACGACAGGCAATGTGATTGCCTGGTCATCAGCAGGGAATGTCGGCTACAAAGGCTCAAAGAAGGCTACTCCTTTTGCGGCTCAGATAGCTGCGGAGAAGGCCGGAAAGGACGCTTTAAATCTTGGAGTGAAACGGCTTGAAGTGTGCGTAAAAGGACCGGGCGGCGGAAGAGAGACCGCAGTCAGAGCTCTGAACAACCTCGGTTTCAAGATAACATCGATTAAGGATGTGACTCCGATACCGCACAACGGATGCAGGCCGCCAAAAAGAAGAAGAGTCTAAGGAGGAATAATGTCAAGATACATAGAAGCAAAATGCAAGCTTTGCAGAAGAGAAAGAATGAAGCTTTTCCTCAAGGGAGACAGGTGCAATACGAATAAGTGCGCGATTGAAAGAAACCGCACTACACCCGGAGAGCCCGCAAAGAAGATAAGAAAGAAACTCTCTGGTTATGCCACACAGCTCCGCGAAAAGCAGAAGGTGAAGAGAATTTACGGAATACACGAACAGCAGTTCAGAAAATACTATGAAAATGCCGCCTCAATTAGGGGAGTCACAGGCGAAATTCTTCTTCAGTTTTTGGAGAGGAGACTGGACAATGTGATATTCAGAGCGGGATTTGCCCCGTCGAGGTCGGCCGCAAGACAACTCGTCAACCATGGACACATAATGGTCAACAAGCACAGAGTAAATATACCAAGCTTTTTGGTTAAGGAGAGCGACATCATTGAAGTACAGGAGAAATCAAAAAATTTTGATATGATAACGCAGACTCTTGCCAAGAACGGCGGAAAGACAAGGGAATGGCTCGGACTTGATCTTCCCAAAATGTCCGTCTCAGTTAAACAGCTTCCGCAGAGAGCTGACATAGACGCAGATATCAACGAACAGCTTATCATAGAATTGTATTCAAAATAACAATTAACGAAGAGGTAAGCAAATGAAGTTAAAACCTTTTCAGATGCCGCAGAGCGTCAAACTTGAAGAACAGCGCGGCAATACTTACGGGAAATTTGTCATCGGACCGTTTGAAAGAGGCTTCGGCACAACAATGGGCAATGTCCTAAGGAGGATACTTCTTTCAAGCATACACGGCGTCAGCATAACAAAAATAATATTCGACAATGCATTCCATGAATTCACTACAATTGAAGGCGTCAAGGAGAATGTTACTGACATAGTCCTCAACATCAAAAAAATTCGTTTTCAAATGGATGAGGAGATGGATGACAAGAGAGTTGTGATGAACATCAAGGGTCCCAAGGAAGTCACCGCAGGTGACATTGCTCTTCCGGCAGGCATTGAGATAGTGAACAAAGACCTTTATCTGTTCACCATTACAAAGCCGGCTTCAGTCAAAGCTGAACTTGTGATAGAATGGGGACGCGGGTACCTGCAATCGCAGTATATAAATCCGGACAAGAACATCAAATCAATTCAGCTTGATGCTTTCTTCTCTCCTGTTAAAAGGGTTGTCACAACACTTGAAAGCATGAGAGTCGGACAGAGGACTGATTTTGACAAGCTTATTCTTGAAATTACCACAGACGGAACAATAACTCCGGATAATGCGCTCAAACAGGCTGTAATTATACTTAAAGGGCATATTGATGTCTTTGAAATAGGAGACAAGAGATTGCCTGTCATCACAGAGGAGTTTGAAGATGACAATGTGCTGAAGATGCGCGAACTTCTTTCAAAGAAAGTAACAGACCTTGAACTGAAAGTCAGGGCGAAGAATTGCCTGGAGACCAACAACATTGAAACTCTTGCAGATCTCGTTGTCAAGACCAGAGATGAAATGCTCAGATACAAGAATTTCGGACGCCAGTCGCTCAGTGAGCTTGAAGACAAACTGAAGGAACTGGGACTGCACTTCGGCATGGAGACAGGCAAATATTTCAAAAAAGAGAATGACTAAGGGGGACCTATGCGACACAATGATAAAGTAAAAAAACTGTCAAGACCCACTGAACACAGAAATGCAATGCTTAACAATCTTGTCACATCGCTCTTTGAGAAGAGCGTAGTGATTACTACGACCGCAAAGGCGAAAGAGGCAAGAAAGCTTGCAGAGAGAATGATAACCCTTGCAAAAACAGATGACACGGTTCATGCAAGGCGTGAGATAGCAAAAAGAATCCGCTCAAATGAAATAGTGAAGAGGCTCTTTGAAGAGATAGCCCCTATGTACAAAGCAAGAAACGGAGGATACACGAGGGTTATTTCCGTAGGACTCCGAAGAGGAGACGGAGCTTCGACATCAATACTTGAACTCGTCGAGAAACCGGTTTCAAAGGAAAAGGAGAAGGGCGAAAAAAAGACTGAGAAGAAGATAGAGAAGAAGGCAGAGAAAAAAGCAGAGAAGAAAGTCGAGAAGAAGCCTGCCAAGAAAGACGAAAAAAAGACGGATAAGAAAAAGTAATAAAAATGAATAAGATAAAAAGCCCATTTTTATGGGCTTTTTTGATATTTATTCTTCCCTTATACGCACATTCTACAACCATCAAGGGAGTCTGGATAACCAGATGGGATATTTATTCCCAGCCTCATATAGAAGAGATGCTTGATTCTCTTGAAAAAGCGAATGTCACCGACGCATTTGTTCAGGTCTATGGCTCTGGAACAGCTTACTTTGATTCAAAAATCGCACCTAAGAAGTATACGGATTTTGACCCTCTCGATGTTTTTGTCACATGCGCCCATGAGAAAGGCATAAGAGTTCACGCATGGGTAAACCTCTTGTATATGTGGGACAGACAGGAGATGACTGATGACAAAATGCACATAGTGAACAGGTATCCGGAGAGTGTTATAGTCGATGATAAAAACACATCATTGCTTGATTATTCCATTGACAGACTAAAGACGAGAAACATTGAAGGAATCTATGTCTCTCCATCCTCTGAAATAGTATATGACTATATCATTTTTATCATTCAGGAGATAATTTCAAAATACAATGTTGATGGAATTCATCTTGATTATACAAGGTTTCCCGGAAGAGAATTCATTTATGACAATAATCTCAAATCGGATTTTCTTCGCAAATGCCAGATAAATTATGAGGAGCTGAGTAATCCTTCCACAGAAAAGATATTCGGCAAAAACGGAGCGAATCTTCTGAAAAACCTTTGGCTTAGACTTCCAAAGGAGAAGCTTAACGAGCTTATCAGAAACATTTACAATGATGTCAAACTCGCAAACCCCAACATTCAGCTCTCTTCGGCTGTAATAGCGGATGTTGAAATTGCTGAGGTGAATTATTATCAGAACTGGTGGGAATGGCTCTCGGGAGGATACATTGATTTTGTCGCTGTGATGGCATATTCTCCCTCTCTTAATGTATTAAAAAAGCAGATTGAAAAGATAAACTCAAAGACTACCCTTGAAAATGTCGTGATAGGGCTCGGAACATACAACCAGACTGTGCTGAATGTCAAAGCCAATTATGAAGCGCTTTCCAGATACCCTGTTATGGGATTCTGCCTTTTCTCCAATCAGTCAATCTATGAGAAAAGAGGCTCCTATTCTTATATAGGTAGCGCAATTTATAAATAATGGAAACAAATAATATCGCATCTGAATTAAGAGAAAGATTGAAGAGAATTGATTCGGAAATAACCGCTTTCACTGGCAGAAGAGTTGAAATAATAGCAGTCTCCAAAAATCAGCCCATTGAGATTCTAAATGCGGGCTTCAATGCCGGGTTGAGAATTTTCGGAGAGAATAAAGCTCAGGAGGTCAGGGATAAATCGGATTTTTATTCAAGGGAAAATGTCTGTCTTCACTTCATAGGCAGACTCCAAAAAAATAAAATAAAGTATATTTTAAAAAACTGCTCGATGATACAGTCATTGGATTCGTTTGATATTGCATCTGCAGTCGATGAATCTTTTGGAAAAGAAGGAAGGAAAATTGACGCCCTTATGCAGGTAAACTCATCATTTGAAGAGCAGAAAGCAGGTTTTTATCCGGACGATGCCTTAAATGGATGGAGAAGAATATCAAAACTGAAAAACATAGTGCTGAAAGGCATAATGACAATAGGAGCGCATGCGGGAGATGAAGAAGTGATTGAAAAGTCATTTATCGCGGCGTATGAGGCATATTCGGAGATAAAGAAAGAATTCATGAATTGTGAAATACTCTCAATGGGTATGTCGGATGATTATAAACTGGCTCTGAAAAATCATTCAAATATGCTCCGTTTGGGAAGAGTTCTGTTTGACGGTCTGAATTAAAAAAGGAGAGAGAGTGAAAGAAAATAAAAGAATTTTGATTTTATTTGCCGCCATAATTGTTTTCCTTTTTCTGCAGTTGCCGTACCTTACAGCTATATCAAAGGTGTGGGTGGATGAGCCATGGTACGGAGGAACAGCGTATAACTTTTCACAGGGAAGGGGATTTACAAATGAAAATGTAGTCGGTATGTACGGCGGAGATGTGATTTTCGGTTATCCTCTCCTTCTGGGTTCTTTCATGAAGCTTTTCGGCGGTTCTCTTTTCACGGCTCGTCTCTTCTCTGTTATTTGCGGAGTTTTGCTTCTTCTGATTGTGTATTTCATACTCAAGGAACTGAAAGTGTCGGCAGTAGGAACCGCGTCGTTTTATGCATTGTTTGTACTCTCTTCAACTGTATATATCGCATTCAGGACAGTGCGTCCGGAATCCGTCAAGATAATCTTCTCATCACTTTCACTCTTGTTTCTGCTTAAGGGAATAAATAAGAATAATCTTTATTTTATTTTATCCGGTTCTTTGATAACCTTTGCCGCTTTATGCCATCCGGATGAGACAATGTTCGCGGTAGCCATGGGAATACTGCTTGCGGCAATTTCTTTCAAGAGAAGGAAGCCCGCTCCCTTTTTGCTTTTTGCGGCAGGCGTGGCTTTTACGGGTCTCTTGTTCCTTCTCTTTCTCTATCTGGTGAAGGATATGACTCTTTATGACTTTTATCTTTATTACGGAAGGAGACTTTCAGTTTACGAAGGGACTCTTTTGGGCAATTTGATTCTTAAAGCAAAAAATCTCATTTCCGAATATGCTCTTGGATTAAAGAGAATTTATGTGCTTTTATTTGAAACTCTGATTTTTTTGTGCGGTATCCTTTTCTTGAGAAAAAACAAAAACGGAATCATCCTGTCGCTTCTCGGAGGAGCTTTCTTTTTCTTTTCTCTGGTGTTTCTTGAAAGAATAGTGTCAAGGGGCTTCATTTCGATAATTCTTTACTCTTCAATTTTATTTTCCTTGATGATTGACTCTTCTGGAGCAAAAACGAAGCCAAGAAAACTGCTGGTTTTTGTAGGCGCGGCATACATTCTAAACAATCTCGCCGCAGTCGGTTATGTTATTTATAGAGACAGAGACAATACCTCCTACTCGGTTGTCGAGAGTTTCATAGATGAGAATGTCAAGGATGGGAAAGTCGTGCTGTCCCACATCAATTACTATTTTCCTCTCAAGAACAACATTCTTTACAATGACTACACAATTTATAAGCTCACACCTAAGGGAGATCTGGACTCGATTTTTTCTGCAGACGAAATTGACTATGCTGTGCTTTCAAGCTCAGCCATCTCGAAAGAAACCGGTACAAGCGGGAGGAAGGAGAAGAAAGAATCCGTAGAGGACTTTGAAAGATTTTACTACAGAGCTCTGCGCTATGCGGAAGAGAAATTAACAATAATCGATTCATTGAAGACAAAGGGGTACGGCACAATATACATCTACGAAAAAAAGTAGTTTATTGACTAAAAAGCATTTAACTGATAATATCCTAAAAAAGGAAGTTAAGGCAATGAAAAGAAAAATCTTAGTAACGGGCGGAGCCGGATTTATAGGGTCTAATTTTATACGCTATATTCTTGAAAATACGGATTATGACATAGTGAATGTTGATGCTCTGACATACGCAGGCAATCTTGAAAATCTTGAAGGAACTATTGACGGCTTAAGGCACAAGTTCATACTTTGCGACATCTGCAATAAAGAGCTTCTTGGGCGGGTGTTTGACGAGAATGAGTTTGATGGCATAATAAATTTTGCCGCAGAGAGCCATGTGGACAGGTCAATCTTGGACCCGGGCGTTTTCATTGACACGAATGTGAAGGGAACTCTGAATCTTCTTCAGATTTCTCAAATGAAGAAAATCGAAAGATTTCATCAGGTTTCTACGGACGAGGTTTACGGCGAACTTGAAAACTCTTTACAACCTGCCTTCACAGAGGAGTCTCCCGTAAAACCCAACTCTCCCTATGCCGCTTCAAAGGCGGCGGCGGATATGCTTGTTTTGGCATTCAGCCGCACATACGGTCAGAATGTCATAATAACGAGATGCTCAAATAACTACGGACCTTATCAGTTCCCTGAAAAACTCATACCGCTGATTATATATAGAGCGATGCGCGAAGAGAAGCTTCCTGTTTACGGAGACGGCATGAATATCCGGGATTGGATACATGTTGAAGACCATTCGAGGGGAATACTGCTGGCATTTGAAAAAGGCGGAAAGAATGAGATTTACAATCTCGGAAGCAGAAACGAAAAAACAAATATTAGCTTGATTAAGGAAATATTGAGTATTCTCGGAAAGAGCGAAAAACTCATTGAATTTGTAAATGACAGGCCGGGCCATGACAGAAGGTATGCTATTGATTCCTCAAAAGCAGAGAGAGAACTGGCATTTTTCCCTAAGCATGAGTTTTCAAAATCGCTTAAAAATACAATAGAATGGTACATGTCAAATGAAAAATGGGTAGAGCACTGCATCACAGGCGAATACAGGGAATATTATGAAAAGAACTATAAACCAAAGGCAGTCAAATGAAGAACACTAAGGGAATAATTCTCGCCGGAGGAAGCGGAAGCAGGCTATATCCGTTGACTTCGATTTATTCAAAACAGCTTCTTGCTGTTTATGACAAGCCGATGATTTATTACCCGCTGTCGACTCTTATGCTTGCCGGAGTGAGGGAAGTCCTGATTATTTCAACTCCTGAAATGCTGAAATGGTACAAACTTCTCTTCAAAGACGGAAAGCACATAGGCCTTGATATAAAATACGCTGAGCAGAAGGAGCCGAAGGGAATAGCTGAAGCTCTCATAATCGGAAAAGATTTTATAAAAAAAGAGAATGTAATGCTCATACTCGGAGACAATATTTTTTACGGAGATTTTACTGAAATCAGAAGGGCAAAGGAGAAGAATGAAAATGCCACAATATTCGCTTACCATGTCAAAGATCCTGAAAGATACGGAATAATAGAGTTTGACGGAAAGGATAATGCAAAGAAGATTATTGAAAAACCGAAGAATCATATATCCAATTACGCTGTTGTGGGGCTATACATTTATGATTCGAACTCGCCGAAGATTGCAATGTCTCTAAAACCGTCAAATAGAGGAGAACTCGAAATCAGCGATGTGAATAATGTTTATCTGAAAAAAAGAGCGCTTCAAGTGGTAAAGCTCGGAAGGGGTTTCGCATGGCTTGATACAGGCACTCCTGAATCACTGCTTGATGCTTCAAACTTTATAGGAACAATTGAGTCGCGCCAGTCATTGAAGGTGGGATGCATAGAAGAGGTTTCATTGAGAATGGGATTTTTAACTTATCCGAAATATAGAAAATTGGTCAGTGGATATCCTGAGAGTGATTACAAAAATTATCTTATGAATATTACGAGAGATATTAAAATGGAGGAGAATGTATGATAGGATTGTACGGATGTTATTCAAAACAGATTCAAATTGCGCAGGATTTTGCGCAATTTTCAAATGACCATTTGAAAATCAATGAGATGAAGAATATGGGGCGCGGCTTTGCAGGAAGAAATACTCTCAATCAGTTTTTGAATGATAAGGTATTCTTTGAAGACGAAGAGTTTATGATAGGATGTGAAGGTATTGTATTCAATTCAAATGTTTTAAAAAAGCAATCCTCTGTAAATTCAATGTTTGAGCTTATAAAGAAGAATTTCAAAACTTCCGTAAAGTCATTTCCTTCATCAATGCACGGGAACTTCTCAGGATTTGTCTATGACAAATCATCCGACAGAATAACTCTCTTCACATGCCAGAACGGCGCAAAGCAGATGTTCTATTATTTAAGCAAAGAAAAATCCATTCTTTTGTTTGCAAATACTGTTGAAGCTGTTGCAGAGATGATGAGGAAAAACGGCATATCTGTCAAATTGGATGAGAATGGAGCCAACTGCATGCTCTCAATAGGATATATGATAGGAGATGTCACCCTCATTGAAGGAGTCGGGAAAATTGAACCCGGAACAATTCTCTCTTATGACGGGAATAATATCATAGAGGAAAAATATTTCAAAATCTCATCTTATCCTGTCATACAAAAATCAGAGGATGCAATAATAGAGGAGCTTGACAATCTTTACATACAAGCGATAAAGGCAGAGTATGAGAAGGATCTTGAATATTCATACAGGCATATTTCTACACTCTCAGGAGGCCTTGATTCAAGAATGAATGTGCTCAATGCGCACAGACTCGGATTCAAGGATTTCTTAAGCATTTGTTTCTCTGAAAACAATTACCTTGATGAGACAATATCGAAAAAGATAGCTGCAGATATGAAAGACGAATATATGTTTTATTCTCTCAATAACGGCACATACCTCAGGGATATTGAAAGCTCAAGCAGAGCGAATGATTCTCTTGTATTTTACAGCGGTTCATCATATATGTATTCCATGATTTCGAGACTTAATCTCAAAGGTTATGGTCTCATGCACACAGGAGTGGCTGGAAATGAGGTGCTCTATACATCCCTTCAGTTTCCGTATCACGACAAGCCGACGCCGGAGAGGCTGAAGATAATATTTTACTCGACAAAATTGTATGAGAGGGCGATTCCAATGCTGAGGCCTCTATGTGAAAAATACGAAACAATGGAGCAGATGGCATTCTATGAAAAGTGCGTGAACGGAATGTACAATGCATTCATGCAGATTCAGCAATTTACTGAATTTGCATCTCCGTCCATTCATCCGCTTCCTCTTGAATATATAATGAGGATAGACCCCAAACTGAAATTCAATGCGGGTATATATGTAAAATGGGCTCTCAAAAAGACACCTCATGTGAATGATTACAGGTGGGAACACATAGCTGGGGCTAAACTCTCATCTACAAAAGCAGAGATATTCGCAAGGAAAGCAGGCAAGAGGATAGCTACGATGTTTTTGGGATACAGGCCGTCAAAAAATCCGTGGGAAAAATGGATGAAGAGAAACAATGTCCTGATGACTGAACTTGACAATTATTACAATACAAATCTGCACCTTATTGATAAAGGAATAAAGAGCGACGCAGAGTATCTGTATAAAAAAGGAACTCTCAAGGAGAAGACTCAGGTATTGACACTGCTTTCAGGAGTGAAGCACCTGATCAAATGAACTGTTCAGCAAAACTGTAAAGACAAAATCTTACTCAACCGTGTCACCCTGAACGCCTCTGTGGTTATGACTATCGTGAAGGGTCTATCAGTTTATTGTTAATTGAAGTTTGTTTATAGGCTACTGACGGGCGTAGCGTCGGCTCGCACACTCCGCTTTGCCGCTTTATCAAGATGGGTTAGCGGAGCAAGGGGTCGCCCACTTGATGGGCGTCTTCGCGGAGCGTCCTCGCCGACTTTGAGCTTTCACTTTCAATAAGTTATTGACTTGCTTGTCCTCGGAAAAACATTGAATAGCAGTGCGGAGATGCACTGGAATTTTTCCTCGGAACTGTAAAGCCAAGTCATTTAATCAGCTCCCCGTATTAAGCTCACGGCACAAGGCTCACGGCTCAAGGCTGATTTAGTGGCTGCTGGCGGGTGTAGCGTCGGCTCACACACTCCGCTTCGCCGCTTTATCAAGATGGGTTAGCGGAGCAAGGAGACAACCACTTGATTGGCGTCTTCGCGGAGCGTCCTCGCCGACTTTGAGCTTTCACTTTCTATAAGTTAATTAATTGCCTATTGCAGTGGGGACACACCGAAGGAATGTCCCCACATTGGCGAGGGTGGAATGTGTGCGAACGCACATGATAGAGTTATCGGGTTGCACCAGAACTTTGTGAAGATTACTGTAAAGACAAAATCTTATTCAGCAGTGTCACCCTGAACGCCTCTGTGGTTATGACTATCGTGAAGGGTCTATCAGTTTATTGTTAATTGATAATTGAAGATTGAGCTGGGGCTACACGCGGGCGTAGCGTCGGCTCGCACACTCCGCTTCGCCGCTTTATCAAGATGGGATAGCGTAGCAAGGGGACAACCACTTGATGGGCGTCTGCGCGGAGCGTCCTCGCCGACTTTGAGCTTTCACTTTCAATAAGAATTGACTTGCTTGTCCTCGGAAAAACATCGAATAGCAGTGCGGAGATGCACTGGAATTTTTCCTCGGAACTGTAAAGCCAAGTCATTTAATCAGCTCCCCGTATTAAGCTCACGGCACAAGGCTCACGGCTCAAGGCTGACTTGTGGGGCTGTTGGCAGGTGTAGCGCTCATTCGCATATAAGCCTAAGGCATAGAGAGAGAAATGTTACTATTGCAAAAAATTAAATAATATATATAATAATAAATCTTAATAAATATCGGAGCGTAGCGCAGCCCGGTTTAGCGCACTTGCTTGGGGTGCAAGGGGTCGCTGGTTCAAATCCAGTCGCTCCGATATTTTAACAAAAGGAGAGTGATGAATTTTCAGGATATTATTCTGAAGATTTCAGAATATTGGAGTTCAAAAAATTGTTCCATCCTTCAGCCTTACAACAGTGAGGTGGGTGCCGGAACATTCAATCCTGCCACATTCATAAGAGTTTTAGATAATCAAAAGTGGAATGCCGCTTATGTGGAAGTTTCCAAACGCCCAAAAGATGGAAGGTATGGGAAGAATCCAAACAGGTTTCAGCAATTCTATCAGTTTCAAGTTATCATGCAGCCGGCTCCGGAAAACATTCAGGAGCTCTATATGAAGAGTCTGGAATACATAGGCATTGATATCAGGAAGCATGACATCAGATTCGTAGAAGACGATTGGGAATCACCGACTCTCGGCGCAAAAGGCTTGGGCTGGGAAGTGTGGCTTGACGGAATGGAGATAACCCAGTTTACATATTTTCAGCAGGTGGGCTCAATACCTCTTACGGTTATTCCAGCGGAAATTACCTATGGGCTTGAAAGGATAGCAATGTTCATACAAAAAAAGAATTCAGTTCTTGATATTGACTGGTCGGATGAAAAGAAATGGACCGATATGATGCTTGAATCAGAGAAGGAATTCTGCTATTTCAATTTCAAGTCAGCCAATACCGACCTTATAATGATGCAATTTGAAAAAAGCGAGGAGGAGGTAAAGCGTCTCTTAAATGAAGACCTTGTCTATCCCGCATACGACTATGTAATAAAATGCTCCCATTTTTTCAACCTGCTTGATGCAAGGGGAGCTATCTCGCAGAAAGAAAGAGCAAACTACATCACAAGAATAAGAAATCTCGCAAGAGCAGTCGCCAAAAAATACATGGAAAGAAAAAATGGCGAAGAATAATCTTTTATTTGAGCTTGGGTTTGAAGAGCTCCCGGTTGAAGCGAACAAACTTCTTCGTGAAAAAATCAATGAAACCTTTTCTTCCTTCCCGCCGGAATTCAAAGAAAATGATTTCATCCTGCAGATTTTCTCGACGCCCAGACGGCTGACTATTTTCATGGAAAATGTGAAACTCTCTTCCGATGTAACCGAAGATGAGGTTAAGGGCCCTGCGGAGAGGATTCTCTTTGACGGAGACTCACTTACGAAAGCGGGGGAGGGATTCCTCAAATCAAAGCATATAGACAGAAACAATCTCTCAAGGAGAGACGGCTTTGTGTTCTACATGAAGAAGAGCGGCGGAGAACCTCTTGAAAAGGTCTTCACTGAAACATTGATTAAATGCATAACATCAATTTCATTTGATAAAACAATGAAGTGGGAGAAGAGCGGCTTCTCTTTTCCCCGTCCTATAAGGTGGTTGACAGGATTTGTAAACAATTCTCCCATACGTGTTGATATTGCGGGAGTATCATCGGATATCTACACATACGGCAACAGAAGCGTCTCATCTTCGAAGGTGACTGTTTTCAATGGGTATGATTATTTTGAAAAGATGAATGACAATTATGTTCAGATAGACATTGAGAAAAGGAAGAAAATGATACTTGACGAGATTGAAAAGTGCGCCTCAAAGATGTCTCTCTCATTGATAGAGGATGATGAACTTCTAAATGAGGTCACAGACCTTGTCGAATATCCTGAGATATTTTGCGGAAAATTTGATGAAAGATTTCTGAATCTTCCTTCCGAGATAATAGTAGCCGCTCTCAAACAGCATCAAAGATACTTCTCCCTGAAAAATGCAGATAACTCTCTTTCTCCTTACTTCATATTTGTCTCAAACTCTCCGTATGCGGAGCCTGATGACATAGTGAACAACAATCAGAGAATAATAACATCGCGTCTTGAGGATGCCGAGTTCTATTACAAAAACGACATATCTCACGACATGAAGTATTATGAAGAATCTCTAAAGAAGACAGTATTCCATGAACAGCTTGGAACATTCTATGACAAGGTACAGAGGAACAAACATCTTGCATCTTTCATACTGAAGAGAATGAACGAGAAGGAGAAAGACCTTGAACTTCTCTCTCTTGTGTCAAAGTTTGATATAGCAACCGAAATGATAAAGGACGGGAAGGAATTCACAAAACTGCAGGGAATCATCGGAGCACACTATGCAAGGGCTATGGGCTATAGTGAAGAGATAGCCGATGTCTCGAGAGAGCATTATCTTCCTTTGACAAATGAAGGCGAACTTCCTAAAAGCATTATGGGATGCGCATTCTCCATAGCTGATAAAATTGACAATATAAGCGGAGCTTATGTATCCGGCAATAAACCCACAGGAAGCAAGGATTCCATGTCCGTGAGAAGAGATTCCCTCGCACTGATATATCTTCTGACTCAGAAACAGATCAAAATTGATTTAGCTGAAATCCTCAACTTGTCTCTCAACGAGTACAACAGAGTTGAGCTAAAGAATGATATTCTGGAATACCTAAAGAAAAGAATTGAAATTCTCTTCTCATCGTATGAAATCACATACGATATTTCAAGGTGCTCTCTTCACGGCGACACTTTGATTCCAGTCGATATTCTGAAAAAATCAAAAGTTATAAAAGAAATCAAATCAAATGATGATTTTAAAGATATCATAATCGGTCTGAAGAGGGTCACCAACATTCTCAAGAATGAAAAAGAAGAGAATGCCGCAGAGGCATATGACAATGAGTTTGAACTGCGTCTGTACGAAGCGGCGAAGAGAACTGACAAACTCAACGAAACTCTTCTCGAAAGCCATGATTATGATGCGGCTCTCAAAAATCTTCTTTTCGTAAGGAAACCCATTGACGACTTTTTTGACAATGTAATGGTAATGGACCCAAATTCCGAAGTCAGACAGAGAAGAATCCGCCTGCTGTTTTTCGTCAGACGAGTATTCCTGAAATTCGGAGACTTTTCTCAGATAGTATTGGAATCGGATTTGACCGCGGAGGATAAAAAATGAGATTTCCGCGCGGCAGAGCTATACTTGAGAATACAAACATAGACTTTGTGAATTTTGACAACATACTTAATGCGGGAAAGAGGGAAAGGTCGCATAAAATTCACGGTTACATATCCATCATCTACTCTCAGGAAGTGGATTTTATTTTTCTTTCTCTCGGAGACCCGATAAACGCCGCCAGATTTCGTTCGGCTGAAAGAACTTCCATCTCGATATCCGATGCCATAAATAAAGTAAAGCAATCAAGCGTGGGAATCCTTAACATCTATGAAGTTCCCGAAGAGCTTGTTTTGATGATAATTTCAACAATGCATCTAAATCCGGTATTCAGGCTGAAATCTGTTCGGGAGGTGTCGCCGGAAAAAATGATAGGACAACTTGGAATCGAAAAATTCACCGGCTTCCTCGAAATAAAAAAAGGGTCTGAGATGTTCTATGCGATAATTGAGAACGGACTACCGACAAGAGGATACTTTGCTGACAAGCTGAATGTGCAGGTGACTCCGTCGCTTCTTGTTACAGTTTTAAAAGCGGTGGCAAATGACGGCACCCCTGTTCTTTTCTCTCTCTACGACGAACTGCCGAAGAAGATAGAGCAGGCCACTCCTGCAATGATACAGCTTGTGTTAAAATCAACGAATGCCATTATCCGCGAATTTGCGCTCTCCTACGGACCCACTTTCGCCAAGAAAGGATTATCTCTCGCAAAGACTCATATAGATGATGATTACAAATTTATGAAGGATTTCACTCTGAGCAACATAGAACTTGCGGGCGACACGATGGCGCCCAAGGATGAATTTGTAAAGGCATTCGCCGAATTCACAAACAGATTTATGAAGACTTACGATATGGTGTGCAAAGACGATGTAAAGGAAAAGTTATTCCGCTCGGCTTTGAAGGATTTTAGGTTTGCTTTGAAATCTCTCGGCTATTACAATTATTCAATGTTCAAGGATGAGTAAGCTCTTTGTTATTTCAAGGGACATAGGGAACCCCGATGATGTATCCCCAAGAGTCATAAACGCGTTTAAAGAATGCGCATTCATCCTGTGTGAAGATACCCGTGTGGCTGGAATTTTTCTAAAAAAACATTCTATAGAGAAAAAAGAGCTGATTTCACTCAATGAGTTCAATGAGAGGAGAAAAACGCCGTGGGTGCTTGACAGAATACGCCACGGAGAGTCCGCAGGGCTGATTTCGGATGCGGGGACTCCGTCGGTGTCTGACCCGGGCTACTATGTGGTGTCTCAGGCATCCCTTTCGAACATTCAGATTGTCCCTGTTCCGGGAGTATCGGCTGTAATGACTGCGCTTGTGGGGGCGGGATTTCCCACAGATTCATTTACATTTTACGGTTTCCTTCCCAAGAAGGACAAAAAAAGGCGGGAGAAGCTCTTTGAGGCCATGTCAAGAAAAGAGACAGCCATTTTTTTTGAATCACCTTACAGAATAGATAAATCTCTGGAGGATATCTGTCTGATAGACCCTGAGAGGAGTATTGTAGTGGCCAGAGAGCTTACAAAAACATTCGAAGAATTTGTGCGCGGAACTGCGCGCGAGGCGCTTGATAAAAAATGGATAAGAAAAGGCGAAATGGTGCTGGTTGTAAAAGGAGATAAATAATGTTCAATGACAGAATCAAAAACGGATTCAGAAGAATAGTACAGCCTCTGGTTTCTTTCTTCATAAAAATGAAAATAGACCCGAATATGCTTACTCTGTCAGGCTTTTTGATAGCATGTATCTCCGGGTACTTCTATTCTCAGGGGCAATTCATACTCGGACTGATTGTTTTGGTACTCTCCGGCATAAACGATACGTTTGACGGCATGGTAGCGCGTCAGACAAACAAGGTCACTCTATTCGGCGCTTTCTTTGATTCAACCATTGACAGATTCAATGAATTTGCCGTTCTTTTCGGCATCGGCTATTTTTTTAACACCTGGGGAATGTATCTTTTCTCATATCTCACATTTGCGTCAATTTTCTTTTCTGTGATGATAAGCTATACGAGGGCAAGAGCAGAAGGTTTAAACATAAAATGCAGCGAAGGACTTATGGGCAGAGTGGAGAGAGTTGTCTTTCTAATAGTTGCATCCTTTTTCCCATTGAATATTTTCAAATATATGATAATATTATATACTGTTTTGACATTTATAACTGTTATACAAAGAATGGTGATTGTAAAATTTGCAATTATGAATAAGGAGGTCAAGTAAATGGCAAAGAAGAGTAAAAAGATAAGAGTCGGCATCATCGGTGTCGGCAATTGCGCATCATCGCTCGTTCAGGGTGTTGAGTTCTATAAAAACGCGCGCAATGACGAAATGATACCGGGTCTTATGCACACAACTCTCGGCGGATATCACATATCCGATGTTGAGTTTTCATGCGCAATCGACATCAACAAGACAAAGGTCGGAAAAGACCTTTCAGAGGCGATCTACGCTTATCCGAACAACACTTACAAATTCATTGATGTACCAAAGGCTGGTGTTAAGGTAGAGCGCGGAATGACACATGACGGGCTTGGAAAGTATCTATCTCAGATAATCGAAAAAGCGCCGGGCAAGACAGCTGACATAGTTCAGCTTCTCAGGGATACAAACACGGACATGGTCATCAACTATCTTCCGGTCGGCAGTGAAGAGGCGACAAAGTGGTATGTGGAACAGGCTCTTCAGGCGAAAGTCGGCTTCATCAATGCGATTCCTGTTTTCATAGCCACATCGGACTACTGGGGACAAAGATTCAGGGACGCAGGCCTGCCGATAATCGGAGATGATATCAAATCGCAGGTCGGAGCAACAATAACTCATAGAGTCCTCACATCGCTTTTTGTTGACAGGGGAGTCCGTCTTGACAGAACCTATCAGCTGAATGTGGGAGGAAACACGGATTTCATGAACATGCTTGAAAGAGAGCGTCTTGAAAGCAAAAAGATATCCAAGACGCAGGCAGTCACTTCGATTCTTCCATACAGGATTGAACCGGATAACATACACATAGGACCATCCGATTACATTCCATGGCTGAAAGACAGAAAATGGTGTTATCTCAGGATGGAAGGAACTACATTTGGAGATGTGCCTCTCAATCTTGAACTTAAGCTTGAAGTGTGGGATTCGCCGAATTCCGCAGGAGTGATAATAGACGCGATAAGGTGCATGAAACTGGCTCTTGATAACAAGATATCCGGTCCGCAGATTGAGCCTTCTTCATATTTTATGAAGTCGCCTCCTGTTCAGTATCCGGATTCAATATGCAGAAAGAAGACAGAGGAGTTCATTGCTAAACTAAGCAAAAAATAAGATGGAAGGAATATTCATCACCTTCGAGGGAATCGAAGGGTGCGGAAAGTCGACGCAGGCGAATCTTCTCTACGATTTTCTTAACAGCAGAAATATAGAATGCGTCCTGACCCATGAACCGGGCGGGACGCCTATATCAGAGAAGATACGGGATATACTTTTAGATGAAAAGAATCATGAGATGGATTCTCTCACGGAACTTTTTTTATATTTTGCAAGCAGGTCACAGCACACTGCCGAAAAGATCAAGCCGGCTCTGAAGAGCGGCAAAATAGTCATATCCGACAGGTATTTTGACTCAACACTCGCGTATCAGGGAGAGGGCAGAAATATTCCAAATCAAAAAATCGCAGAGATAAACAGCTTCGCGACAGGCGGTTTGATTCCTGCGCTGACATTTCTTATAGACATTCCCGCTGAGGTGGGCATGTCAAGGCTTACGACAAAAGACAGAATCGAAAAGGAATCACTTGAATTTCACAACAGAGTAAGGGGTTCCTTTCTCACAATAGCAAGAGAAAACAAAGAAAGAATGAAGATAATGGATGGTATGCGTTCGATAGAGGAGATTCACAAAGAGATTGTGTCCACTGTTCTAAATTACATTTAGGAGACCATAATGAAAAAACAGATAATTATACTTCTTTTGGTTCTGATAATGACCATATCAGCAATAGGCTGGTTCATGGTTGTTTATGGAGCTGAAGAGAAGAACAATGCATCAGTCAATATATTTTTCAATCCCGAAATGAGAAAGTTTGTACAAACTTTGAATCTTCTCAAAGAATCATACTACAGGGATGTTTCTGACAGCGAGCTTATAGATGAGGCGATCAACGGAATGCTGAAGACTCTGGACCCGCATTCTGTTTATATTTATGATAAAAATGATATTGACGCCTTCTCTTCTCAGACGACCGGTGAATTCGGAGGAATCGGATTCAGGGTCGGTTCGAAGGATGGAGCCATTACAGTTATTTCACCGATAGAGAATACACCTGCGTCTAAAATAGGCATCAGGGCTGGTGATGTAATAATCATGATTGATTCTGTTTCCACAGAAAGAATGGATGTCGACGAAGCAGTCAAGAAGATGAGGGGAGAGCCCGGCACCAAGGTTAAGCTTACAATAAATAGATTCGGCTCATTGATAGACTATGACATAACAAGGGCTATTATCAAAATTAAATCTATTCCATACTATGGGATGGTCGATGACTCTACCGGTTATATAAAACTTGTGCAGTTTACGGATGAAATAGACAAAGAGTTCAAAACTGCTCTTGATGTGCTCTTCAAGGAGAAAAAAGCAAAAAAACTGATTCTTGACCTCAGGCAGAATCCGGGCGGGCTTTTGCCGCAGGCTATAAATATATCCAACTTCTTCCTGCCTAAGGGAGCAGACATAGTTTCAACAAAATCAAAGAACAAAACTATGGAGATGGTTTTTAGAGCGACTCAGCCGATGTACAATGGTTTCTTCCCTCTCATTGTTCTGGTTGATGAAGGATCAGCTTCAGCTTCTGAAATTGTTGCAGGAGCAGTGCAGGACTGGGACAGGGCAATAATCATGGGTGACACCACCTTCGGAAAGGGTTCGGTGCAGTCAGTTATTGATTTTTCAAAACAGAACAAGGATGACATGGGCATACTCAAATTCACCACGGCCCGTTATTTTACACCATCCGGCAGGTCCATTGACAAGGAGTTGATTGCATTTGAAAAAGCAGACAAAGATACAACAAAATATTGGTCATTGGGAGAACTCAAAAGAGAACTTTTGGGAGGCGGAGGGATTATCCCTGATTATGTCTATCAGGAGAGATACCTGACGAAGGAGGAGATAGAAGTCTACAGACAGCAGGCGCTGATGACTTTTGTCGCCGAATACCTTTCAAAGAACAAGATGGACAAGAAAGATATTCCAACTCTAAACGAATCAATTATTAAAGGGTATTTCGATTATCTCGTTAAGTTGAATATTAAAACAGAAGCGATTATTTCGGATTCAATTTTATACAGAGACAATGTAAGCCAGTTAAAGTATGAATTTGCCAGACAGATAGGCGGAGATAACCTCTTCTATTCAATATTTGTCAGCAATGATGCTCTTATCCGCAAAGCCTCTGATATCCTTAAAAATTCGCAGGATGTGACGCAGATGAACAGTAAAATAGCATCTGAAAACAGCAAATAAGAAGAAGAATTGATTTGAATATGAAGATGTCTTTGAAGATAAATGTTCATATTTTTGCATCCTCAATAATTCTTCTTCTGCTTAATGCGCCGTTAGAATTAGAAGAGAGGTCAATGTTCTCTTGAAATAGGAGGAATTATGAGGAAAATAAACGTGGCACTTGTTCTTGCTTTTATTTGTCTCTCGGTTGGAGCCTTTTCTCTGGAAAAACCAAAAGCCGAGATGCTCACGCTTTCTTTCACGGATGAAACTTCATTTATCGGATACTACTCGGATCTTCTTAAAAACAATGAAAAAGTTTTAATGACAAAAGATTTGATGTTTTACGCGGAGCACCTCCTTCTTGATTATTCTCTCTATTACATTGAAGAAAAATTTCTCTGCGTCGAACTTGATGCTATGCTTGATATTTTAATTGA
Source organism: bacterium (assembly GCA_050239825.1). Taxonomy (GTDB): domain Bacteria; phylum Hydrothermota; class 32-111; order 32-111; family 32-111; genus UBA2202. Next base: position 11,315 of record JBFXGO010000020.1, on the reverse strand, counting down.
AGGCGTCAAAAAAAGAATGAATGAATCGAAAAAGGAATCCTTGAAAGATTCTTATATGATGGCTCTATCTTATCTCTCTGTGTCAAAAAAGTGCCTTGATAGCAACTACCCGCTCATAAAGCCCATTGCGGGGAATGTCGAAAAAGAACTGATGAAAATCGAGAATCACTCCGGATTTGATGAATCTCCGGTCTTTTCAAAAAAAGAGGATTACTCCCAATATATTCCCAGAGGACATTATACAAGAACAAAGAACCTTGAAAAATATTTCAAAGCCATGATGTATCTGATGAGGATGAGATTCTCGACAGAGACTAAAAATCAAGACACATTCGACGAACTTAAGGCAGCCCTGATACTTTCATCAACGCTTAAAAGCTCTTCGAAGGCAAAATATCATTACGAAAGAATCAACAATGCTGTTTCGGTTCTGCTTCCAAAGGAGGATGACCTTTGTTTGACGGAGCTCTCCGATTCGATCGGAGAGATTGTCGATGATGATTTTCTATGCGACAAAGGAAAGATGATGAAAGCGAAGGAAACAGCGGCAAGATTGTCGGACTCTAAAATACTCTCCGACTATAAAAAGGACAATGAAGCAAAGACGGTTGTTGTCGGATTCATGGGGCAGAGGTACATTTTTGATTCAGAGGTCTTTCAGAACCTTGTGTACGATAAAGTCACCGAATACAAAGGAAAAGGCAAGCCCTTTACGCTCTTCGGCTCTGTCAGAGCTATGCCGCGCGGCTTGGATTTGATGTATATTCTCGGATCCGGCAAGGCATATGAAATACTTGAATCAGAGGGTGATGCGCAGTATGAAGATTATTCGGAAAACTCCGTTTTGATGAAAAAGAAGGCGAAAGACCTTTCAAAAGAATCATTTTACAACAGGATGCTTCTTCAGTATAAAAATGTCATAAGCGAAAGAAAAGAATCCTCTCCTTCTTTTATGCTTGATGAAAAGTACCAGTTGAAGGAGCTAAATTCGCTTTTGGCAAGTTGGGCTTCTCTCAGGCACGATGTGATACTCTATGCGAAACAGTCATATACGGTAAAAGTGACCAGCGCGGCGCCAAAGGAGGCAAAACAGACAAAAATAATAGCAGAGAGCTACAACACTCTCTATAAAATAATGAGAGAGGATGCTGTCTTTCTTGTCGATAATCTGAATCAAATCTTCAATGACGGCTACATAGAGGCGGCCGGAGATGCTTTTACGAATCTCTGCCTGATTTACTCCGAGATATCGGATATCACAATGAAGAATGGTTATTACTATGAATCCGACAGTTTGAGAAGCGCTCTTCTCACAATGGACAATGCTCTGAAAGTTTTGCTTGTGAATCAGTCAGAGAGAGAGGACAACATAGAGATAGTATCTGATGTGCACACGGATTCTAATTCAGAGATGGTTCTTCAGGAGGGCGTCGGTCCGGTTCTTTGCATGAATGTCTCATACAGAGGAGAAGATTTCACGGGTGGCGCCATGTCATATTTTGAATTCAAGAACCCTATGTCTGAAAGATTGACTGACGAGGAGTGGCGCGCCTATCTTAAAGAGAATGACATGTCGAAGCTTTTATTCAAATGGCAGAAAAAAATATATGATTAGACTCATCGGCGGAGAATTCAAGAATCATGATGTGAAGACGGACGCTCTCTCCGGAAAAAAAACCAGGCCTTCTCTTGCAATAGTGAGAAAGTCAGTTTTCTCTATGCTCGGAGATGTTTCGGGAATGAATTGCCTTGACCTTTTTGCGGGAAGCGGAGCTTTGGGTCTGGAAGCGCTTTCAAGAGGAGCATCGTATGTTTTTTTTATAGACAAAGACAAGGCGGCTGCCGGACTCATAAGAAAGAATCTTGAAAGCATGAATTACATCTCTAAAGCCGAAGTGCACAATACAGATTTTCGGATGGCGCTCAGGGCGCTTTCAAAGAGAAATCAGAAATTTGATATAATCTTCCTTGACCCTCCGTACAAATTCACAAAGGCATACGACATCATCAACAATGTTGTTGAAGCTGGAATACTCTCTGAAAGCGGAGTAGGGCTTCTGATGAGCAGTTCGGATGACAAAACAAACGCGGTAAAAGCGGTGATTATAAAAGAAAAGGTTTTTACCAGAACGAAAATAACAATTTTTACAGGAGAGAAAAAATGAAGGTCATTTATCCCGGAACTTTTGATCCGATAACAAACGGACATATAGACATTCTGAAAAGGGGAATAAACCTCTTTAACGAAGTGACTCTTCTGATCTCCTGTCATCCATGGAAGAAAACACTCTTCACGGTTGAAGAGAGAATAGAAATAATAAAGAGGGCGACTGCGGATTTGAAGAATGTCAAAATCGACTCATACTGCGGACTTCTTGTCAACTATATTAAGGAAAACAAAATAAACGGAGTGATAAGAGGGTTAAGAGCAGTATCTGATTTTGAATATGAATTTCAAATGGCTCTCACCAATAGGGAGATGAACAAGGATTTTGAGACCATATTTTTCATGACAGACATAAACTATACATATCTCTCTTCAAGCATGGTAAAGGAACTGGCAAAACTTGACGCAGACATATCCAATATGGTGCCTAAGGCGGCTGCGGATAGTCTCAAACAAAAATACAAGGGATAAAGATGTATTACAGAAGAGGATCAAACCAAATTTCAATGGTTGCATGGCTTATACTTATAAATGTGACTGTATTTATACTTCAACAGCCGTTTGGGGATGTAATGATATATTATTTTTCCCTGATTCCTTCATTCGTCACAAAGAAAATGTTTGTATGGCAGTTTTTTACCCACATGTTCATGCACGGCAATCTGCCTCATCTGTTTTTCAACATGTTTTCTCTGTTTATATTCGGCGTGTCTCTGGAACAACTTTGGGGTCCGAAAAGATTTTTGTCATACTATATTGTTTCGGGGCTGGGAGGCGGCATTCTTCATTATCTGATAAATGTAAACTCCGTCATACCATCGATAGGCGCTTCAGGAGCTGTATATGGAGTGCTGCTTGCATACGGACTCACTTTTCCAGAGACGGTTTTGTATCTGAATTTCTTTTTTCCGGTCAAAGCCAAATATGCCGTTATAATATTCGGAGTGACGGAGCTCTTCTTCGGACTAACCAACGCCCGTTCGGGAATAGCTCATTTTGCGCATCTTGGCGGTTTGATAGCAGGATTCATATATCTCCGATTTGAGTACAAAATTTTCAGACAGATTTCGAAAGTAAAGGATACAAAGGTGTATAAATCATTTGAAGAAATGAATTTTCAAAGAAAAAAAGAGAGGCTTGACCTGCTTTTGGATAAAATCTCAAAAATCGGATACACAAATCTCTCAGAAGATGAAAAATCCGAACTTGATATCCTGTCACGATGGTTCAGGGATAATGGCTGATTTTTACAGGTCATACTCAAGCTTCCTGAGAGGAAAATTCAACAGAGATGTGTACAAGATAAGCATTTCTACAAAGGCGACTTGTCCCAACAGAGACGGAACTCTCGGCACTGGCGGCTGTGCATACTGTTCAGGATCCGGTTCCGGCAGAGTTTCAGATAAATCTCCGTTTGAACAGGTCAAAGATTATCTGCTGGCAAAAAAAGAGGGAAGAACAGGATACATAGCTTATTTTCAGTCATATTCAAACATGTACAAGGGAGGCGGAGGCATAATTGAAGAGATAACACGAATGTTGTCTCTTGATGACATTGTGGGATTCTCTATTGCGACAAGGCCTGATGCCCTTGATGACGACATACTTTTCTTTCTTAAAGACATATCGAAAAAAAAGTTTGTGCAGATAGAACTCGGAATGGAGACAGCTAATGACATCACTTTAGAAGCAATAAATAGAAAAATGAAGTCGGCGGATTTCCTTTCCGCTTCCGCAAAAGTAAAATGCGAGATTCCGGACAGTCATCTTGTCTGCCACATAATAATCGGTCTGCCGGAAGAAGATGAAGAAGATTTCAAAAAAACACTAAGTATGTTCAATGAAAGCAGGTCGGACGGAATAAAATTTCATCATCTTTATGTGATTAAAAATACAAAACTCGAAGCGGATTTCAAGAGAGGAAACATAGAAACAATGTCTGAGGAGGAGTATATCGACATTCTTCTGAATCTTCTCTCTCTCGTTCCGCAGGATAAGGTTATTCACAGGCTGAAATCAACATCGGATGCTTTTGAACTGGTTGCTCCCCTGTGGACTCTTGACAGGCGGTTCCACGAGAAGTTGAGAAGCAGTGCGGAAAAGAATAAAATTTATCAGGGAAGCAGTTATGGCGATAACTATTTTAACTGTTGGAAAAAAACAATCTGACGAATGGTCTGCACTGTCAGACGAGTACATCAAACGAATAAGGGGATTTGACGCTTTGAAGATAAAATACATAAAGGATTCGGGTGAACTTCGAGACGACAAAAAGACTGCTATAAGGGAGGAATCCGAAAGAATTATCTCTGAGATAAAAGACTATGACAGAGTTTATCTTTTGGACAGAAAAGGCGAGATGGTTGATTCCGAGGAATTCTCAACTATTCTGAAGAATCAGAATATTGCGTTTATAATAGGAGGAAGCTGGGGCGTAGATGAAAAAGTGGCGAATGCCGCGCGCAGAATACTCTCATTCTCAAAAATGACATTTCCACACAGACTATTCAGAGTAATTTTGCTGGAACAGATTTACAGAGGCTTTACAATAAGAAACAACATGAGGTATCATAAATGAGCATAAGCAAAATAGAGAAGCTTTATGAAGAAAAGAAACATGAAAGGGTGGTGAACGAATATTTGGAGACTGCTTCAAGCTCAAGCGATGAGCACCTCCTCAGGTTGTTTCTCAGATCCGCCAATATTATAGGAAAAAGAGTTTTTGATTTTGTGCAGGAATCTCTGATGGGAGAGGAGACGGATTATCTTTTCAATAAGTTTCTGTATGGAGAAGCTCCTTTGCGCGAAGATGCTGTGCGCCTACTTAGAAAGATACTTTTAGAAGACAGAAAGGACATGCTTGAGGATTTCGTCATAACCTGCATGGACAAAACAAATCTTCAACCCATATTTGAAGAGCTGAATGAGTTTCTCATTAACAATAAGAATAAGGATATAGTAACGGATTATCTCAAAATGACTGATGACAAGGGAGAAGACCTTTGCTTTTTGCTAATAAAAAGTTTTATTCTGAAAAAGGACCCCGCTCATCTGTTTGAAGAGAGAGACAAAGACGGAATAATGATTTCTTCTTTTGAGCATTTTCTCAAAGGAAAGGAGCTGACCTTGGAATTGTTTGAAAAATACGCCTCAGGCGCTAAATTCAAGGAGAATATGTTCGTTCTCTTTGAAAATGAATTATACAGAATAGAAAAGTTCGACAAAGAATCGCAGTTGTTTACATTGAAGGATAGGTTTGCTGGAAAGAGACAGGTGAAATATTCAATAATAGCTGAGAAGACCAGCCCGATTGAAAAGGATGATTTTAGAGTTTACAAGTATTTCAAACCGGAGGAAGCGAAAGAAATTCCCCCGTGCCAACTTGTCGTAATGATACTCAAATACAAAAATTCCGCCCTTGACAAGAGCCAGCTGAAGGATGAGCTTGTATATATATTCGGAAAGGATGCGTCATCATACCTCACAAAAAACAAAAAAATTCTCGAGCAGTGCGCAGATTTAGAGATAATATATGAAAAACCCGAGAGGTTTGTTCTGGCAATCAACGGAAATCTCGTCTCCAACAAAGTCAAAAAAATGAAGACGATAGACCAGATACGGGATTACATGATGACTGCAATGAAGAACAGAGAGATAGGCGAAGACGACAGGGAAATAATTTTGAAGCACATAGAAACAATAAAAGATGAAAGAAAGAATGAAGTTCTGCATCTCGTGACTGGCGATGAAGAATATGCGAAACAGGCTTCTGACGATGACCTTGAAAATGCAGTTTATATGAAGTTTATTTTCGACGCCCTAAAAAGCAGGATGATTACAGCAGAGGCAGTTGAAAAGGATATTGAAAGAACAGAAAAGCTTGACCCGCAGCATATTGAGAAGCTTTATGAGTGCATTTCAAAATCTAACAAAATCAGACTTCTCGAATCTGTTCATAAAGGATTCCGACTATCAAAAAACATGACATTGGTTGAGTGGTATCTTACATACCATCTTGAAGAAACGCTTTTTGAGATGAATGAAGAGTACCTTGTGTTGAGGACTATCATGATTTCGAATGACATACACGCAATGAGAAAGACCGATGAGTTTCTGAATTTTATGCGTAGATACTTTTTTGACCCAAAGAAAAAGAAATTTCTTGATGTGATTAAGAAAACCAATGATGAAACAGGCAAACGTATCTTTGACGAATTCATGAAGATACTTTATCTGAATGATTATCAGAAGGATGAAATAAGGAAGCAGGTTTATTCAATTAGGCCGGAATACAGGGACTACAAAGCTTCAGAATTTCTTCTTTCAACTCACGGTTCAATAAAGAGAAAACAGGAGGAATTCGCGGAAATAACAGAGAAGGTTCTGCCCAAGCTCTCAAAGACCATACAGGAGGCGGCGGCCCTCGGCGATTTGAGCGAAAACTCAGAGTACAAGTTTTCAAGGGAACAGTATAGGCTTTTTTCACTCAGGGCGGAAGAGCTCAAAAATCAACTGTCAAAAATGGAGCCGATAGATATTTCGACTGTCTCCGGGGAAAAAGTAGAGCCCGGAACAATAGTGACACTTCTTAATAAGATAGAAGGGGAGACGAAAACATACACGATACTCGGCGTCTTTGATGTCGATGTTGACAGAAACATAATATCCTACCTCTCTCCGCTGGTTAAGAAGCTTAGCGGTATGAAAAAGAATGAAGAGACCAATGAATTTAAAATATTGGACATAAAAAAATGCAAGGAGGAATGATGAGAAGAGTAATCTTTATACTGCTCTTATCGGCGGCGGTCTTAATTTCAGGAGAGACTTATGTAAAGGAAGGAAAGAGCATAAAGTTTGAATCGGCGGATGATTCGCTTATATTATACAGAAATTCCAATTTTTTTGACAGGGAGGCAATCTATCCTGTGAAAAATAACTCTTACAGTCATAAGATAGAAAAGGAAGATACAATCATTTCAATAGCCACATTTGAAGATTCCCTCTTGGAAATCTACTTTGTGGACAGAAAAGATAAAACCAACAAACACATTTATCTTGCAGACAATTACGCATTCTTCAAGAAAAACGAAAAGGCGCTTGATAATTATTTGAAGGCATTCTATCAAAATAAGAATGACTACTATGTTTATGACAGGATGATGGATTTTTATTTTGCAGAGTATCCGGAATCATTGGAATCTGCAATGGAAAAACATCTTTCGGAGAATCCAAACAATGTATCCGTCATGTACAAGAATGCTTCGCTGTTGAGGGAGATGGATAAGGATTATTCCTCGTTGATTGAAAAAATACTTCCTCTGTTTGAAAAGAGCGAACCATATTTTAATTCCGTTCTAACAGCTATCTACGAACTTGAAGATGCAGATGAGGATGCATTGAATAAAGCTGTGGCATACTCCATAGATAATTTTTACGATTTAAGCGATTTTTTATTCATAATTTATCACATAACCGACAGGTATTCAGGAGAAAATGAGGACTCAATTCTCTCAAATAAACTTGTGAGTCTGCTGAATAAGCAAATCAGCGACGAAGTAAAGTTTTACACGGCATCATATCTTGCAGACCAGAACCGTTCAATGAATATAGCCATATCCTCGCTTAAGGAACTCATGGAAAATGAAATTTATTCTGAATTCGGAGAGTATGTACTTTATTCTATAGCAAAGGCCTACCTTTCCTCAGGGGAGGCGGACTCTGCGGTTTTTTTCGTCAAAAAAGCCCTCGAAGAATTTGCACCGCGTGATTATGATTTTTTCAGACTCATGTATGATGCGGCGGCGGCTAAGGATGATACCTCAATGGTCATGGATGCCGCTTTTGAGCTTCTCACTTACGACAGAAAGAGTAAAGAGATTTTGGACAGAGTCGCGGCATATTCAAAGATGAGCTCTAAAGATATTGATAAAAAGATAGACCAGTATCTTGAAACTGAGAGCGAAAAGAAAATATTTGAAGAGACCTCACTTATTGATTTAAACGGAAAAGAGCATAAGTTTTCAAAGTACAAAGGCAAGGTGGTTTTGATCGATTTCTTCGCAACATGGTGCGGACCCTGCAAAATGGAGATAAAAGACCTTGTGCAGATGAAGAAGGAATATTCAAAAGAGAAGAAGATCGCTTTTGTCGCTGTCTCCTCTGAAATAGATGCCGATACAATAAGGGAGTTTGCTAAGAATATGTCGTTTGATTTTGACATATACTATAACGGCGGAGAACTGATGGACAGGGAATCAATCAAGGGAGTACCGACTCTATACCTTATCGACAAGAAGGGCAATCTCCGCTACATGAGAGTCGGGTACTCTGAAGAGAATGACAAGTATCTGAAAACAAGAATAGATTATCTTCTGCAGAAGTGAAATGCTGTTCATAATTCCTTTTCTTCTTTTTTTAACAGCGCTTGCTGCGGTTTTTGTCAAGACAAGAGAAATAGAAGCCTTTGTCTCTGCGGCATCATTCATAACAGGCATAACACAGATGCTTCTTCTTTTTCTTTTCTTTCTTGCCGTATTTACAGGCGTAAAGAGCAGTGAATTTACTGTGAATTCAGAAAAAATGCTGCTTATGTATATGTTTGATTTTATGACAATACCGACATATCTGATATTTTTATTCATCAAATCAAGGAGAATTCAGCTGACTCTGAAAAAATCCGAAGCAGTAAAAGAGTTGGTGCAGTTGTTTTTGCCTGTTCTTATACTTGACCTATCAATTCGGATTTTGGCGAAGTATGGCCTTGGAGAGCACAGCTATGTTTATATGAAAATATCCAACCAGTATCTGTTTGCATTATTTTTTAAATTCATTTTTGCATTCGCCGGATTCTTTTTGGTGAAAAATCTAAATACAGTTTCAAAGAGGGAACAATGAATGAAAACATTGTCTTGGTTGACAATCTCGTAAAGATGTACGGAAAACTTGAAGCGGTTTCAAAAATATCTTTTTCAATTGAGAAGGGAGAGGTCTTCGGTTTAATAGGTCCGAACGGGAGCGGCAAGACAACAACTCTGAGAATCCTTTCCACACTTCTTCAAAAGACAGACGGTGAGGTCTCGGTCTTCGGCTTCAAGCTTCCTGAAGACGGAGCGCGTGTGAGAGAACTTATAAGCTATATTCCTGAGGATGCGGGAATTTACAGAAATCTCACGGGAAAGGAGTATCTGGAATTCATAGCGCAGTTTTACAAGAAGAGACAGGATCCCCTGAAGATGGTGGATAGCGGAATTGAAATCTCAAATTTGAAAGAGAGAATTGAAGATAAAGTGGATACATATTCAAAGGGCATGATACGGCGACTCCTCATAGCGAGGGCTATAGTGACAAATCCGGAGCTTATGATACTTGACGAACCTACAAGCGGGCTTGATGTGATTAATGCCAAAGAGGTAAGGGAAGTGATTAAGTCTGTATCTGAGAGGGGAGTGGCTGTTCTGATTTCTAGCCATAATATGCTCGAAGTCGAGTTTCTATGCAAAAGAATTTCCCTCATCAGTAAAGGGAGAATAGTTGACAGCGGCACACCCGAAGGTCTTAAGACGAAGCATAATGCACAGAACATTGAAGATGTCTTTATGGAGGTAATCAGATGATTTTCACAATAATTAAAAAAGAAATAAAGGAGCTTTTCAATAAATCTGTTCTTATTACAATGGTATTCATAGTCCTGATGTTCGGATTCCTCGGAAATATCTTTGACAGCATGAATGAGGGAATGAAGGAGAAGCCGAAAGTGTGTCTTGTGCTATTGGGCACAGGCGAACTCACAGAAGCGATGAAAGCAAGCTTTGCATTGGGAGCTGAAATTCTCTATTCTGGAGGCGACAGAAGCGAAGCTGAGAGAATATGCAGGGAGAAGAAGGGTGTTGCAGTGATATTGGCTGACGCAACCTTTGATTCTTTAATAATGGCTGAAGAGAAGGGAACTCTTGATGTGCTCTGGTTCCTCGAAGGAATTGGAGTGACCAATGAAGTGAAAACAACTTTGATAACTTCGCTTATTTCTGATGCGGAGCGCTCAATTACGAAAATTCTTATTTCCAAAGGCAAAGGGTTTCATAGCGACCATGTGCTTTCTCCGATTCTTCTAAAAGAGACCACATTTATAAAGAATAAGGTTGTCAAGAATTCATCTCCCAATCTTGTGATAAAAGTTGTACAGTCGCAGACATTCATAGCTCCTGTGATAATGATGATGCTGATGATAATGGCAGGCACAAATGTCATAGGTTCGATGGCTATTGAAAAGGAGAACAAAACACTTGAGACTCTTCTTACAATGCCTATAAAGAGGTCGGAAATCGTGGTGGGAAAGATTATCGGAAGCTCAACAGTCGGTCTGATGACTGCCGCAGTTTATATGCTCGGATTTTCATACTATATGAGGTCTCTCGGTATGTCTGGACTGGGAGAGATTGCTTCTGACCTGAAAATAATGCCACTTGATTTCATATTTGTAGGCGCATCGTTTCTCGCTTCTATTTTGAGCGGACTTGCGCTTGCGATGCTTCTCGGCATATATTCCAATGATACAAAGAGCGCACAGGCAATGTCAATGCCCCTCACTCTTCTTGTGATGGTGCCATACTTCATAAGCATGATGATGGATTTTGAGCTTCTTCCGCTGGCCGGCAGAGTGCTTTTATTTTTAATTCCATTCACCCATCCGATGAATGTTTTGAAATTTTTGATGTTTGACAGATATGACATGGTCATGGCCGGAATTATATACTCTTCTGCTCTCTTTGTTTTTCTTGTGTACCTTAATGTGAGGATATTCAATTCAGACAGAATCCTTACAGCGGGAGTGCCCAAAACAGGAAAGAAGAAGGGTATACTGGGTTTGCTGAAAAAATAGCAACCTAGTGCGTTGGCAAACTGGTAGGCAGTTAAGCCGGGAAAATAAATAAAGACAAAGAGTATAACTGTGGGGAGGGTTTTTAACCTCCCTTTTAATTGCTGTTTTTACGCGTAACCCGCAACTTTCTCCATGTGTTGACATAAAATATTTTATCTATATAATTACTTTTTTATTATTAACAGGAGGTTTTATGTCTATCAGAATAGCTATAAATGGGTTCGGCAGAATAGGCCGCCTTGTGGCGAGAATCGCAGTAAAACACAGGGA
>JBFXGO010000055.1:0-9783 GCA_050239825.1 bacterium | reverse complement strand
AAGGAGATAGATGTGTTCTCAGAGGGAAGCGGCACTGTGAAGAGGATACTCAGGGAGGATACGGTATATATGCAGTTAAACAAGAGTCTCCGCCAGCTCAATGAAATTCTTGATGATATGAAGAGGAACAAATTGATTAAAGGATGCATGTGAAGAAAAAAGAAACAAAATTTCTATGCAAAGAGTGCGGCTTTTCAAGCCTTAAATGGTACGGCAAATGTCCTCAATGCGGTCAATGGGAGTCCCTTGTCGAAGTAAAAGAAGAGAGAGAGGGAGTAGAGAGAAAGAAACCTGTCTTCATGAATAAAATTGAATCAAATGAATTTCAAAGCATAAAACTAAAGGACAAAAATCTCAATAGGGTCTTCGGAGGCGGAATTGTCAGAGGCTCTGTAATTCTCATAGCAGGACAGCCGGGTGCAGGCAAATCGACTCTTGCATTAAAATTAATCGATGAGATTGATGCGGATTCAATACTCTATGTGTCCGGAGAGGAGTCGGAAAATCAGCTCAAAATAAGAGCGCGTAGAGTCTCCAAAAGGAATGATTTTGAAGTGCTTGTGACTAATACCGTTGAAGACATCAAAGCCAATATTAGCGGAAGAGACCTTGTGATAGTCGATTCAATACAAACAATAAATTCAGAGAGGTTCCCCGGAATAGCAGGTTCACCGACTATGGTAAAATTTGTCATGGGAGAACTTATAGAAGCATTAAAATCGAAATCAATTCCTGCTATAATAATTGGGCACATAACGAAAGACGGTTCTGTTGCGGGTCCGAAGACGCTGGAGCATTTGGTTGATTCAATCTTCATGTTTGACAGAGTCAATGATTCGGATGTTAGGATTCTGAAATCAGTCAAGAACAGATTCGGTTCGACAGAGGAGATAGCTCTTTTCAAAATGGATGAAAAGGGTCTTTTTGTAATTGAAAATATGGATTCGATGGACATGTCGAATCTTGATTCTGTTGGAAATGTTCTTTCATGCAGTATTCAGGGAAGCATGCCGCTTGCCCTTCAGGTGCAGGCGCTTGCGACAGTATCCAAATTCGGATTTCCACAGAGAATTTCAACAGGCATACAGCTTAAAAGGATGCAGATGCTAACCGGTGTTATTGACAAATATCTGGATGTTAAGGTCGGCGGAATGGATCTCTTTGTCAATGTCTCATCTGGAATCACAGTAAATGACCCGATGCTCGACCTTGCTGTCGTCGCTTCAATTGTTTCATCATTTAAGAACAGACCCGCAGGACGACTGACCGGTTTTTTAGGGGAAGTCGGTCTTTCGGGAGAGGTGTATGGAGGCAGGCTTTTAGAGACAAGGGTCAGACATCTTGAACATGTAGGAGTAAAGGAAATATATCTTCCATCAAACAAACTCTCTTCGCAGGCAAAGTTCACAATAATCAAACATATCAGGGAGATTGAAAAAATAATATGAATAACAAATGGATTATAACTGATTCTCTTGATATGGAAAGAATAAAAGCGCTATCCGATAAACTGATGCTGCCTATTCCCATAGTTAAAATTCTTTTCACAAGAAATTATAAAACAGCCGAAGAGATAATGGAATTCCTTTATCCTTCGATAGAAAAACTGCACGACCCTTTTCAGATGACGGGAATGAAAGAGACAGCCGACAGAATCGTAAAAGCTGTCAAATCAAAGGAAAAAATAATGATTTTCGGAGATTATGATGCAGACGGCATTACATCTACTGCCATGCTTTACAAATTTCTTTCAAATCTCGGCAATACCCCGATATATTTCATTCCTAATAGAGTGGAGGACGGCTACGGATTATCACTGTCGGGAATTGACTATGCGGCAAAGAATAAAGTAAATCTCATAATAACAGTAGACTGTGGCATTACAGCATTTCAAGAAATTGATTATGCAAAATCAATCGGAATAGATGTTGTTATAACCGACCATCATGAAGTGATGGACAATGTTCCGAAAGCCAATGCGATTATAAATCCGAACAGGGAGAATGAAACTTATCCATTCAAATCTCTGGCCGGCTGCGGAGTAGCCTTCAAGCTGATTCAGGCGATAACACTGTTGATTCAATATGACGGAGATGTCATTGAGGACTTTATTGATTTCGTGACTCTTGGAACTGTTGCTGATGTCGTGCCTCTTTTAGGAGAGAACCGGATAATATCACACTATGGTCTGAAGCATCTTGCCAAGACGGAAAATCAGGGAATAAAGAAGCTCATGGAGGTTTCAGGCATTGAGAGAAGCAAGGTAACTTCTTTTCATATAGGATTCATTCTGGCGCCGAGGATAAATGCCATGGGCAGAATGTCCAATGCCACAAATGCTGTAAAATTGCTTATTACAAACAGCAGTGAAACAGCCGAAGAGATTGCAAATGAACTTAACACACAGAACAGAATGAGACAGGAGGTTGATCAGGATGTCTTTGAAGAGGCGGTCGGCATAATAGAATCGCAGAATCTTAATACACAATCTGTTATTGTTCTGGCAAAAGAAAATTGGCATGAAGGAGTCATAGGAATAGTCGCTTCACGGCTTGTGGAAAAGTATAACAAACCGACAATTATGATATCAGTATCCGAGGGAGTAGGCAAGGGAAGCGGAAGGTCTGTCGGTTCATTCCATCTTTATAATGCGTTAAAATCCGTTGAGTCGCTCCTTGTCTCTTTTGGCGGACACAGGCTTGCGGCAGGTATAACAATCAAGAAAGAGAATATAGACAGTTTTAGAAAATCATTGCAGGAGCTAGCCTCAATAAATGCTCAAGGAGATGAAGATGTCAGGAAAATCGAAATTGACTGCGAAGTAAATCTTGATGAAGCTGGTTTTGAATTGGAGGAGAAGATAAACCTGCTTTCACCCTTCGGATTCATGAACAGCAAACCTTTGTTTGCCTCCAGGAGGGTGTCAGTCGTCGGATATCCTTCTCTGCTGAAAGAGAAGCACCTGAGAGTCTGTTTGAAGCAGAACTGCAAAACCTTTGAATGTATATGGTTTAATAACGGGAAAGAGATGCTAAGGGAGATATCCCTGCCGAACAAACTGTTTGATGTGGCATACTATATTGCAAAGAACGAGTACGCTGGCAGAAATGTGATTCAACTGCAGCTTATTGACATGAAGGAGTCTGATGAAAAGAATTGAATCTGAAGATTTAAAATACATAATGGATGATTGGCTTGCCCCATACTCTGTGGCAATCTCACTGAAATCAGAGAGATTCAATGAAAACGACATGAGCTTCAGTTCCAATGAAAATGAGGATAACAGGCGGCGATTCTTTGATGAACTGAAGATATTGGATAAAAAAATTATGCGCAACAATCAGATACATTCAAACAGAATAATAAAACCCATTGAATCAGTTGCAATGGAGGCAGATGGGCTCATTTCAGATGATCTCAACCACGCCCTTATGCTATTGACTGCCGATTGTTATAATATATTCTTTCATACAGATGGCAAAAAGGTTTTTGGAGCAGTTCATGCGGGTTGGAAAGGAATAATCGGAGGGATAATCAAAGAGCTCAAGAAGAAATTGAAGGGAGAATCAAGAGTTTTAATTGCTCAGGGAATATGCGCAGAGCATTTTGCAGTTAAAGAAGAGACGGCATTGTTATTTGAACGAAACTTTGCAAAAGAATTTATAAAGAGAGATAAGGAGATAAAAGTGGACCTCAGGGGTATATTAAACAATGAGTTGAAGAACAGTGCCGAAATTAAAAACCTAAATATCTGCAATGTATGTGATAAGGAAAGTCTATTCTCATTCAGGAGCGGAGACGAAAAAAAGAGAAACCTTTCAATAATATGGAGAGAGAATGAATAAGAATCTGCTCATAATTCTTGTTGTCTGTTTTTCAATCAATCTATTTTCAATGAATCTGTCGACAAATTGGAGCAAAATGCAGAGCATGACGAATTCGTTTGCAGACGAACCCGTGAAGATAATTATTGAAAAGGATTCAAATTCTAATTGCGACTCGATTTTTGCCGTATTTGAAGCTCTATCAGGCAAAATGGAGTTTTTCAACGATACTGTCTTTGCAGACAAGAACGGAATTATTGAGAATCAGGTAAAAATAGGGAAGAGTATGGGCGATTATATTTTCAAAGCGGATGTTTACAATGGAACTACACTCATAAAGAGTTTTAACTACAAAGTGATTGGGTTGAATATAATCGAGATAATAATTATTCTGCTTGGAGGACTCGGCTTGTTTCTCTTCGGGATGAAGTATATGTCGGACGGGTTGCAAAACATCTCAGGCGACACATTCAGAAATATTATTGCGAAAGTCACCAAAAATACATTCTTCGGAGTTCTCACGGGCGTAGTCATTACAAGCATAATTCAATCATCAAGCGCAACAACGGTCATGGTAGTCGGTCTCGTTAATGCAGGCATAATGACACTTAAGCAGTCGATAGGAATAATCATGGGAGCCAATATAGGAACAACTATGACAGCTCAGCTTATTGCATTTAAGTTTGAAACCGTAGCTCTGCCGTGCATATCTATCGGTGTCTTAATGCTCCTCTTTGCAAGGAAGCAGAAGTTGAAGCTCTTTGGCGAGACACTCTTCGGATTCGGGCTTCTCTTTTTCGGAATAACAATGATGTCTAACGCGATAACTCCAATTAAAGATTCTCCAAAACTGATAGAATTTTTCATTACATTCAGCAAATCGCCGATACTCGCAATGCTCGCTGGAATGGTAATTACAATGGTGATACAATCGTCAAGCGCAACAGTCGGGCTTACTATGGTTCTTGCGGCACAGGGTCTTATTGATATTTACGCCGCAGTACCTCTTGTTCTTGGTGAAAACATAGGAACAACCGTAACAGCTCTTTTAGCGGCATTATCGTCAAACAGAAACGGAAAGAGAGCGGCAATAATTCATTCTTTGTTTAATGTAATTGGAGTAACATATATGATGGTCGGATTCTATTTTGTTAAAATTGACGGAGTTCCTGCATACTTAAAACTTATAGATTGGATGACTCCGGGCAGGAATCTTGCCGGAGAGAACATTGCAAGATACATAGCAAATTCACACACGACTTTCAATGTCTTCAATGCCATTGTGTTTCTCCCGTTTGCAGGAGTTTTAAAGTTCATTGCAGAAAAAATAATCCCGGAGACAAAAACAGTTGAAAAGCGCACAACAACAACGAAATACCTCGATAAGAATCTTCTTGTAAACCCACATATAGCTCTGTTTCATGTCAGGAAAGAGATGCAACACATGCTTGATACTGCAAAGGATTCAATAGACCTTGCGACAGAAGTTTTAACTGAGAACAAAACCGAAAATATAGACAAAGTAAAAAAACTTGAGATTAAAACAGATATGCTGCAGAATGAGATAACAACATATCTCATATCCATCTCTAAGGAGCATCTGACTGATGAGGAATTTTCACAGATACCTGTGTATATACATTCGATAAACGATATTGAGAGAATCGGCGACCATTCGATGAATCTACTGGAATTCGCCCAGATGCTCAGGGAAGGAAAGATTGATTTTTCAAAAGTAGCTTTTGAAAACATTAAAAAGATGAATTCTGTGCTTCTGAAGATGATGGAACAAGCAAATGCCGCAATAGAAGATATGTCGGAGGAGAGAGTACGCGAAATTTTCGTGATGGAAGACAATTTGAACGAGTATGAAAGAGAATTCAACAAGGAACACCTGCTTCGCCTCAATCAGAACACCTGCAATAACGAGTCCGCCGCTCTCTTCACAGACATACTCTCATCTTATGAAAGGTGCGGCGACCATATAATGAACATAGCTCAGGCTATAAACAACAAATATCAATGGAGGAGCAAATGATACATTTTAAAGATGAACTTAAAAACATCAAAAATTATGTACCCGGCAAGCCTATCGAAGAAGTGAAGAGGGAACTCGGACTTAAAGGTAAAATTATCAAGATGGCATCTAATGAAAATCCCCTCGGAGTCTCGCCAAAGGCAAAGAGAGTAATTGAAAACAGCATTTCCAGTCTTAACCTGTATCCGGATGACACAAACTATTATCTTAAAAGAAAAATAAGCGAGAAAATCGGTGTAAATGAAAAACATGTAATTATAGGCAATGGGTCTGTGGAACTTATCAACAACATAGTTTTTTCATTTACGCAAAAGCATGACAACCTTTTGAGGTGCGACCCGTCATTTATTATGTTTTCCATATCAGGTCTTATGAACGGATGCAATGTAATAAACGTGCCCACAAAAAATTATGTGTTTGATGTGGAAGAGATGATACGGAAATCCGAGGAGGCGGATGCGCGAATAATCTATTTTGATAATCCCAACAATCCGATGGGAACGATGGTAAATCAGGGTGAAGTGGAGTATATGATGAAGAAAATAAAAAAAGACAGGATAGTCATACTTGATGAAGCTTACAATGAATATATGAATAAAAAAGAGAGGATAAATTCGGGAGAACTTCTTAAAAAATATAAGAACCTCGTAGTTTTAAGGACATTTTCCAAAATATACGGACTTGCAGGATTGAGAATCGGCTACGGATTGGCAAATGATGAAATAATGGAAGTCCTCAACAAAGTTCGCCTCCCGTTCAATGTCAATCTTCTTGCTCAGAGAGCCGCTCTTGCGGCGATTGATGATTTTAAGCATATTCAGGAGAGCAAGAGGTTGAATGACGAAGGAGTGAAATACCTGACAATGTCTCTCAAAAATATGGGATACTTTGTAGTGCCTTCATTCACAAATTTTGTGGCGTTTGACACAGGCACAGATGCTTCGGTGATATTCAAGAAACTTGAAAGCCGGGGAGTGATTGTGCGTCCAATAGCCAACTATGGACTCAAATCATTCCTGAGAGTGACTACAGGCACAGAATCAGAGAATAAAAAATTCATAAAGATATTAAAGGAGGTGAAATAATGAAGTTTTCGGATATTACTGATAGAGCTAAGGCGGCGAATAAAATGCTTTCCGTGGCTTGCGCCGATGATGAAACAGTTCTTAAGGCATGTGTAAATGCTCACAAAGAAGAACTGTGCACTCCGATTTTTGTCGGAGACAAAAAGAGAATTGAAGAGATATCCAAAAAGGAAGGCATCGACATATCCAAATTTGAAATTATAAACGAAACGGATAAAGCGACTGCATGCGAAAAGGCAGTGCGTCTTGTATCGGAGAATAAAGCCCATTTTCTGATGAAGGGTTTCGTGGACACTTCTGTCCTTGGCAGGGCTGTTTTGAATAAAGAGTGGGGGCTTAGGACCGGGAGTTCTCTTTCTCATGTTTCGATTTTTCAGGTTCCCAAATATCACAAACCATTTCTTCTTACAGACAGCGGATTCATTATCAAGCCGGATTTATCGATGAAAATTGATATTATAAATAATTCCGTGAAAGTGATGCGGACATTGGGAGTCGATTCGCCAAAAGTTGCTGTGCTCAGCGCAATAGAAAAGGTTAATCCTGACATGCCGGAGACAGTTGATGCGGCGATTCTTTCCGGAATGAACAAGAGGGGACAGATTCAGAACTGTATCATTGACGGTCCTCTTGCATTCGATGTAGCAGTGTCAAAAGAATCCGCAGAGCACAAGAAGCTTAAAAGCGAAGTTGCAGGAGATTCCGACATAATGCTCGTTCCCGACCTTGCATGCGGAAACATAATGGCGAAGACAATAATCTATTGGACAGAGTGCTCTTTCGCAGGAATAATTGTCGGCGCAAAGGCTCCGGTAGTGTTAATATCCCGTTCGGATAATGAGAAGAATAAGATGATGTCTATTGCTTTTGGGGCTGCAGTCTGAGCTTCAAAAGAGATTTGTTTAATAGATAGGGAGGGAAATATCCCTCCTTTTTATTATCAGATGCCTTGAAATACAATTCCTCATTATGAATCAGCTTTAAATGTCTTGTTAGAAGTGTCCTTGTCGAAAACTGCTTCTTAAAGATGGAAAGATTATCCCCATCGGCCAATCCGCCTCCGAGGCCAATTTGCTTTATTTTGTTCTCGTATGCATACTTATAAAACTCATACATTATTCTGACATTGGCACCTATTCGTTTTCCTGTGCTGTTTGAAGCATTGGCAATATAGTATGCAGTATCATCTGATGCAAAAAATAAACTCGCCGCCACCTCCTCTCCGTTTAAACCACACACTATCTGCACTGCAAATGAAGATTTTACGGCATCATCAAGTGTTTTATTGTCATAATAAAAGTCATTTGAATGGATTAAAGAATTTTGGATGATACCCATCTCTTTGGAAATTCGCATATCGCATGAGCAATCCTTTCTGATGACAGATCTTGCCCTTACTGGCAAATCATTAAGATAATTTTCCGGAGGTTTGTTTACATCAATCACAAAAAATGAAGATGAGGTGGAGAAACTGTAAAGACCGTCAAGATTAATATGATTTGATATTATAGGATTGAATCTTGCGAATTCGCACACTATTTTGCTCTTTTTGACGAAATCAGCTCTAAGAGAGACAAATTCCTCAATTTCAACCATTCCCGGAGGTTTCTTCCAGAGCGGACCCTGATAGCCGAGAGAAGAGATTGAAAGAATTCCATCGTAATCTATGATGAGAAAAGGGTAAAGGAAATTGTCTGTCTCTATCGTGTGCTGTCCGTAAAAATCTATGAATTGTTTTTCGAAGAAGATGTCTGTCATTCTAATTTCACAAGTTCGCGCCATAAGCTTCCTTCGGATAGAAGAAGAAAAGCTCTCTCGTATGATTTATCGTAAAACTTCAATTTATATTTGTCCTTAAAAAGCATCGCGTATTCATCAAAATCAACCTTCTTGACCCTATAACCTCTTATAAAATCTTTTTCTCTTAGAGCTATATAATAATATATATTATCCTCATAAAACTGCTTTTTATCAGTGAAAGAAGAGTCGGCGATGTTTTCAGCTTTTTGTAGAAAATACTCGGCAGAAGGCGAGAGGAGTTCCTTAACTACTTCCAAGCCTTTCCATTTATTAAAAATATTCAAAGCCTCAGAGTATCTTTCCTTCTGAATCTTCAACTTGTCTTTTGATATTCTGTCAGATAGAAGATTTTGCGCAATTAGGGGCTTCAAGAAGTGTTTGTATGACAGTTCTTCTCCAAAAAGCTCATTTATTGAATCAATCAATCCGGAGAGACCGCTTTCGGAAGAGAGCATGTTTGTATAGATTTGAAATTCCGAATAACTCGTATCAGCTCCGGACTCTGCGCATAATTGAAGGATAATATTATTTTTAATTATTTCATAGGCGGCTGATGTGGAATACATGGAATCAATTCTGTTAACCTTTAAATAAACTTTCTTAAACTCATCAACATTTTTTAAATAATATTTATTTTCATTAAGCGAGAAGAGGGGTTTTTCTTTATAGGTAAAATAGAGCGAGATAAACATTACAGCCAGCAGTATCAATGCGGCAAAAATGTATAGGTTAAGTTTTCTGTTCACAGGACCCTCATGTATTTTTTGATTACATCGTTTATTACTACTAAATAGGCAGGATGTAAGTTATCCCTATAACTTTCAGAATGGTGCGGAAGTTCGCCGTATAAGTTATAGGTGTTAATTATGGCTTTGACCGCATCAGGATTGAATGAGGAGTATCCTGATAGAATGGAATCCACCTTTGAAGGCGGTATGGGTTCGAGAAAATCCGGATGAAAGAAATTATAATTTTCAACGAAGAGATTTGAAAGCAGGTTGACTGATTTGTATTTTCTTAAAAAAGGAATAATATG
>JBFXGO010000019.1:0-44563 GCA_050239825.1 bacterium | reverse complement strand
TTCCTTTCCATATTATTCCTCCTTTAGGTTAAAGTTTCAAAAACATTAACATATATTTCCGCTTTCATCAAATTGATTTTAATGTACTGCATCCACTTTGTCAAGCCATTAATTAGTTAGAGCAAGAGCTGATTGATGTGAAGAGATATCCTCTTGTTCGCAGTAAGTTCTATTGAAGTAATTCGGACTCTGATACTTTAACTTACTGTGCGGATACTCTTCATTATAAAACCCGATAAACTTATCAAACGCTTCTTCATACTTAAACGATAATGGCTCTCTTGTCAAGACACGAGATTTTGATAAATTGTGTTTATTGTTAAGCTGTTTGAACATTCGTAATACCTCCATAAACTTCAGATGGAGTTTTGTATCCCAATGATTGATGCTCTCTTTTATTGTTATAATAATCAAAGTAATCTTTTAGTCCTTCTCTTAGCTCCTTAATCGTATCAAACCTCCAGATGTAAGCATGTTCATATTTAACGGTACGCCATAACCGCTCTATGAAGATATTATCCACAGCACGCCCCTTGCCGTCCATGCTTATCTTTATCTTCTTATCTTCAAGTATCTTTGTAAAGTCATTTGCCGTATACTGAGAACCCTGATCAGTATTAAATACTTCAGGCTGACCATAAAGACACAATGCCTCTTTAACCGCATCTTTGCAAAAAGAGTTATCCAATGTGTCTCTTGACAAAAAATCCTCTTCGTGTTACTATAACTAAATGATAGTATCGTTTAACGATAGTAAAACGGAAAAAATATATCACGGTGAAAGAGTCAAAGGTTATTCAAATGAACTACAGCATATCGTCAGAAGGAAATTAAGAATGATAAACAACTCTCATTCATTAAACGACCTGATGGTTCCTCCTTCAAACAAACTCGAAAAACTGAAGGGGGATAAAAAAGGCGTTTACAGCATCAGAGTAAATGACAGATGGAGAATATGCTTCATTTGCAGACCGGTAATGCTTTCGAAGTTGAATTAACAGATTACCACTGAGGAGTAAATATGAAACTTAAAAACATTCATCCGGGCGAAATACTTTCGGAGGAATTTCTTAAACCTTTGAATCTGAGTCCCTATAAACTGGCAAAAGATACCAAAATGTCACAGACAAGGGTCTCCGAGATAATCAAGGGAAAACGCTCCGTGACTCCTGAAACAGCATTGAAGTTTTCAAAGTATTTTGGAACTTCTCCTGAGTTTTGGCTTGGCTTACAGTCTGATTATGATCTTGAAGATGCAAAACTGCGTTTTGAAAAGGAACTCTCTGAAATATATTCTCTTTCAAGTAACTGATTTTCTACCAGCCTACTATTCCGTCTTGCTGAACTACTCACTGATTATCTCTACAGTGAAGCATCTATCATCGTAACTATTTTTTTTTTGCATTTTGTGTCTTTCGTGCTAAAATAATTTAATATTTCAAGGCGAACGGAAGGAGATTAAATATATATTAATATTTATCGAAAAATTCATACATCTGAATTATTTTTATAATGATATTCTTAAAGATGATCACCAAATCTTGTCTCGTTTCTTGATTAATTAGGATATTTGATAGTATCTATATCACATACTTGATGCCAGTCTCGCTGAATTACTCCGTTTTCATTAATATTTATATCCGTTACCTAAATAAAAAAACGGTTATCCTAAAATCATTGCTAGGGAGTATAATAAAAGTTGTGTGAAATCAATAGGAGTGGTATATAATAAGATTAATGAGAAGGAGATATTGAACCGAATAATGAAGAGTGAGCGAGAGATATATCTGTCAAGTAATGATGATTATGCTAATGGGTATATTGAGCGGGGACTTGGAACACCTCGGGGGAAAAAGAGAGAGGGCGGCTTTTAAACTTAAACCGCCCTCTGCGGGAAAACTGCTTTCTCTTTTACCTTTTTTGTGTTCTACCTTATTATCACCATCTTTCTGTTTATCTGTCTCTCTCCGTCTCTGAATCTTATGAAGTATATGCCTGATGAAAGGTGTTCTGTTGAGTAGCTGTGCTTGCCTGTCCTGATGTTCACTTCG
The DNA here is from genome assembly GCA_050239825.1 of bacterium. Taxonomy (GTDB): domain Bacteria; phylum Hydrothermota; class 32-111; order 32-111; family 32-111; genus UBA2202. The sequence goes on along the minus strand of JBFXGO010000019.1, from coordinate 42,512 downwards.
CTATGCATAACATTGCCTGTGATGTCATAAACCGCAAAAATGTTCTCCATTGCAGTATTCGTGTATCTGACCTCAGTCATTGTCACTATCACTTCAGTCCTATCAGGTATTACCCTCTTCTCATCAAGATACTTCTCTGCTATTCCTGTAGGATTAGTGTCATAAACAAAGCTCCACATCGCACTCCATTCGCTCTCATGGCTGAACAGGTTTATCGCCTTCACACGCCAATAGTATCTCCCCTCCGTTAACACAGGTGTATAGCTCGTGTCAGCTGTCAATACACTGTCCGGGCTTCCAAAGAGTGAGTCCTCATCTATCTGTACCTTATATCCGCTTATTCCGGGATACGCATCTGTCGACTTCCTCCAGATTAGTGCGTTCAGCACTGTTTCATTAGTGCCATTCGCAGGGCTCAAAAGTACAGGTGGTGTAGGTAAAACTGCATCAAGATAGAATGTATCTCTCTGCGTTGATTGTGTTGTGTTGCCTGCAGAGTCAGATGCAATTACATACCACACATACTGGCCATCTGTCAGTCCCGTCGGTTGAGTCCATGTCGTATCTGTTATCGTCGCTTTCAATGTGTCGTTTACATAGAGTTTGTAATTGGTAAAATAATCATCATAAGATTTATTCCATAGGTATGTGGGTGTGTCATCTGTTATATTGCCTATCGGTGAGATGAGGTTAAATGCGCTTGGAAAAGTAGAGTCGGAAACAAACTCTAAAATATATAATGCGCTTTCATCAGCAACATACACATAACTGCCTGAAACATAGACATCATAAGCATAACCCGGTGTATCATAGCTACCTGCAAGGGTTGGGCTTGACGGATTTGAGATATCTATTATCTGTAAACCATAATCAGCAACATAGGCATAATCTCCTGAGACATAGACACCCTCAGTAAGCCCCGGTGTATCATAGCTACCTGCAAGGGTTGGGCTTGTGGGGTCAGAGATGTTGATTATCTGTAAACATGAATAATAATCAGCAACATAGGCATAATCTCCTGAGACATAGACATCATAAGCATAACCCGGTGTATCATAGCTCCCTGTTAGGGTTGGGCTTGTGGGGTCAGAGATGTTGATTATCTGTAAACCATAATCATAATCAGCAACATAGGCATAATCTCCTGAAACATAGACATCATAAGCATAACCCGGTGTATCATAGCTCACTGTTAGGGTTGGGCTTGTGGGGTCAGAGATGTTGATTATATGTAAACCATAATCATAATCAGCAACATAGGCATAATCTCCTGAAACATAGACACCCCATGCACTCCCCGGTGTATCATAGCTCCCTGTAAGGGTTGGGCTTGAAGGATTTGAGATATCTATTATCTGTAAACCACGATCATAATCAGCAACATAGGCATAATCTCCTGAAACATAGACACCCCATGCAATCCCCGGTGTATCATAGCTCCCTGTTAGGGTTGGGCTTGAAGGATTTGAGATATCTATTATCTGTAAACCATCATAAGAATCGGCAACATAGGCATAACTGCCCGAAACATAGACACCCCTTGCATAATCCGGTGTATCATAGCTCCCTGTTAGGGTTGGGCTTGAAGGATTTGAGATATCTATTATCTGTAAACCACAAGCATCATCAGCAACATAGGCATAACTGCCTGAAACATAGACACCCTCAGCATAACCCGGTGTATTATAGCTACCTGCAAGGGTTGGGCTTGAAGGATTTGAGATATCTATTATCTGTAAACCATCATAATAATCGGCAACATAGGCATAACTGCCTGAAACATAGACACCCCATGCACTCTCCGGTGTATCATAGCTTCCTGTAAAGGTTGGGCTTGTGGGGTCGGAGATGTTGATTATCTGTAAACCAGAATAATAATCAGCAACATAGGCATAATCTCCTGAAACATAGACACCCCTTGCACGGCCCGGTGTATCATAGCTCCCTGCAAGGGTTGGGCTTGAAGGATTTGAGATATCTATTATCTGTAAACCAGAATAATAATCAGCAACATAGGCATAACTGCCTGAAACATAGACACCCCTTGCACTCTCCGGTGTATCATAGCCCCCTTTAAGGGTTGGGCTTGAAGGATTTGAGATATCTATTATCTGTAAACCACAAGCATCATCAGCAACATAGGCATAACTGCCTGAAACAAAGACACCCAATGCAAGCCCCGGTGTATCATAGCTACCTGCAAGGGTTGGGCTTGAAGGATTTGAGATATCTATTATCTGTAAACCATAAGCCTCATCAGCAACATAGGCATAACTGCCTGAAACATAGACACCCCTTGCATAACCCGGTAAACTAAAATAACTTACCAAAAAAGGATTTGCTTTGTCCTTAACATTTAACACTACTAAATAATTACTCATACAAGAATATGCTAATGTATCTACGATGAAAACATCAGTTGCATCTCCAAAGAAAGGATAAATTCCTACTCCCCTTACATTCAAACTATCTGTCGCCCAGTTGGGTTGATTGTTATCTTCAGGTTGTTCAAAGTTAGCAAGAAGCATATCCTCTTCTCTGAATGGTCTCTCATTTGAAGCAAAAACAAACAATGCTGAAACAATAATAATGATAATGAAAATAACTTTTTTCACAATCCCTCCTGTTTAAATTGTATAAATACTCCTTCTAATTTCTTTTTCAAAACCATCTCCTTTTTATTAATCATTTTAATTACATCATATTGCGCCCACTTTGTCAAGAAGTTTGCATAATAGTATTGTAATGGTCACGATTATATTTCACACCATACTTTGCGATAGCAAAAGGGCAGATTCTTCCAATCCGAAGATATCCTCTTCATTAATATTTATATCCGTTACCTGAATAAAAAAACGGTTATCCTAAAATCATTGCTAAATTATATTACCTCCGCCAATCCTTCGTTAATCTCTTTGGAGAACTCCCTTATGAATACTAATCCCTCTTTACACAACTTCCTTGACAAGTCTCGCAAAAAGCAAGTGGCTCATGCCTCTCATTTTCAAGTCTTATCATTCTTATCTTGACAATGTCCTGTAAAACTGATAATCTTAAATATTATTAAATAAGGAGAGTAAATGGCTGACCGAAATATGAAACTGCTTCTAATTGAACCGCCTTTTTACAGATTGTATAAAAACACATACTCTCTCGACAGATTTCCTTTATCACTCGCATATCTTTCGAGCATTGTGAAAAGAGATACAGATTGGGATGTGATGGTATATAATTCTGATTTTTACCCCACAAGCGAGCCTAAAAAAGTGAGTTACCTTTCAGGAGAGGGTTTTGTTAATTATCTGTCATCCCTTGAAAATATTAACTCGCCTATCTGGCTTGAAGTAAAAAAAGTCATAGAGGATTATAATCCTGATGTCATAGGCATATCTGTGAAATCGCAGAACTTCGCATCAGCTCGCAACATTGCGCGTCTCGCTAAAGAGTTTAACAGAAAAATCACTATCATATTCGGCGGTCCCCATGTATCAATGGTGGGAAAAGAAATTTTTACAAATGAATTTATAGATATTGGAGTGAGGGGTGAAGGAGAGATGACTCTTCTTGAAGTGCTTGACACAATCAAAACAGGAAAGAATCTCGAAAATGTGAAGGGTATAATTTTCAGAAAAGAGAATACAATCATTGAAAATCCTGCGAGAGAATATATAAAAGACCTTGACACACTGCCGCACCCGTTCAGGAATTACACGGATGTGCTTAAAGATGCAAAGAAATATCCCAAAACATCATTTGCCAATATATTCACCACTCGCGGATGCCCCTACAACTGCTTCTTCTGCGGCTCAAGGAATATATGGAGCAACAGAGTCAGATTCAGGTCAATACCCGATGTTATTGAAGAGGTCAAATCCCTGCAGAAGATGGGTCTTGATGTGCTTCATTTTGCTGATGACACATTCGGAGTAAAGGATGAGCATATACAGTCACTCTGCAGAGCGCTCATAGAAGAGTGCCCGGGAATTTCATGGAGCTGCGAACTTCATGTAAAGCTGGTCAAGGAAGAGACGATTGCCCTGATGAAGAAGGCAGGATGCTGGGAGATTCAAATGGGCATTGAATCAGGAAATAATCAAATACTCAAAGATATAAGAAAAAACATTACCATTGAAGAGGCGTTGGAGGCTGTGAGAATTATCAAAAAGCACAAATTACATCTTCTGACATTCTTCATAGTGGGATTCCCTCAGGAAACAGAGGAGACGATTCGCGATACCATAAATGTCATAAAAAAAACAGACTCGGACGGAATTGTTCTTTCAATTTTCACTCCCTATCCGGGAACAGAGGCATTCGATTACTGCAAGACATACAGTCTCATAGACAACAATTTTGATGTCGCTCTATATAACCATCAGAGCCCTGAGAACTGTTTCTGCAGAAACATATCAAAGGAGAGATTCCGGGAGCTTGTCAGAGAGGTTGAAAAGATTGTCGATGAAAAGAACAGCTCAGGAAAAAAGAGAGGATTGATTTCTTTTTCTACATTCAATAAGATAAAAAAACAGGGGCTTTTAAACAGCATGAGAAAGGGCTTTAAAATCCTTTTCGGAAAATAATTTTCAACTGATTTTTTTAAACACCTCGGATACTGCTTTTGAAATCTGTCTTTCAGTCATATTTATTTCATTCAAAACAGAGTATCTTTCCTTCCTTATCGTGCGCGCATGCTCAAATGCGTTCAAAACATTCTCTCTTCCGAGCTTGAGTTTTTTGAAACTCTCCAGAATCCCATACCTCTCATAGCATTCGATTATTTTAGAGTATTCGTTTTTATCCCTGAAGTATGAAACAAGAAGATGCCCTATGCCCACCTTCTCTCCGTGAAGCAGGAAGTTTTGCGGATAGAGGAAATCGTAGGCATGCGAAAAATTATGCTCCGCTCCCGACGCGGGTCTTGACGACCCGGCTATCTCCATCGCTATTCCTGAAAGTACAAGACCATTCAGAAGAACCCTTAAAAGTTCTTCGGAATAAACATCGGAATCGTCAAAATTCAGTATGTTCTCTGCAGACGAGTAGGCTATCGCTCTTGCAAATCCATTGTATCTGACTTCATATCCTTTTTCATAGGATAACTGCCAATCCTTGATTGCCGAAAGATTGGACAAGAGGTCCATTATGCCTGAATATATGAATCTTACGGGAGCTTTCTTGATTACCTCAATGTCAACTATTATTCCTACCGGCATAGATGCATTAAGAGACATTCTTGTGCCTGAAACATTTATCGACGCAACCGGCGAGGATATTCCATCATGCGAAGGAAGAGTCGGTATTGAGATGAAATAGCTTCCATATCTGTATGATGTCAGTTTGGATATGTCAAGAGCGAGACCGCCTCCGATGCCAATCACAAAATCAACCTTTAGCTTTCTCGCATACGCAGTAACCCTTGCGACCTCAGTATCAGTGTTCTCTGTGACATAGACAACCTTGTCTTTTTTTATCTTCAGTTCCCTTCTGACAGTCTCGGCAAAAAAAGAGGATTTTCCCTTGTCAGTTACAATCATAGGATTATTGATAAAAATATTTGACCTTCGAAATATCTTATTCACTTTCAAAAGCGCATCGTCCTCTATTGTTATGAATAAAGGCACATCTATGCTGTTATACATTTTCCACCACCTTGTTTTCAGGATTTTCCGGTTCATTGCTCAGAAGGAAGCTCCAGTTGACAAACCCCATCTCTTTCCCTTCTTTTGCAGTAAACAACTCTGTCATAGGATCTTTGAGCGAATCTTCGTCTAAACCTTTAAGAAAATAGGAAAATTTTGAAATGCTTCTCTTTTTTATCTTTGTTATGCAATAATCGCATGATTTCTTTTCTTTGTCGGAGAATCTTAAAGAGTATGCGTTTCTGTGTGTCTCAATGAATCTCTTTAAAACCCTTGAGTCAAAAGTCATGTCTGAACCATCAATAAGCAGAAGGTCGGAATTGAACCGATTTAGAACCATCGTCAGAATCTCCTGTTTGCTCAATGATTCATATCCTATAATTCTTATCCACCTTAGCTTCATGTCTTCAAACCTTTTAATATTATCAATTAGCCAGAGCATGTTTGGGTCATTCTCCTTTCCCGCTACATACAATGTTTTTATTTCATTTTTGTAAAGGGTGTAAACGAGCGGGTATATGGTAGGTTTCTCATTTGTCGGTATCTCCTTCAAAAAGAGAAGCGCAGTCACACTATCCTTCTTTACCGCTTTCGAAGCGGGCTCCACAATTGATGCGACAAAAAGCCAATATACAAGTTGCAGAGCCTCCTGGTCCCACACATTCGTGTAGACAGAGGCAAAAATCATTATCACCGATATTCCCGAAAGAGCAAAACCGACAACCCTTAAAAATTTATCTTCGATATATATGGCTTTGGTCAGGGAAAAGTAAATCACATAGAAAAATATTGCAATCATTATGATTACTCCTCCTATCCCAAGTTCAAGAAGGAATGTTGGAAGAGATACAGATGGGTCAAATATAGGTTCAAATTGCTGCATGAAGGAAGACCATCCGAAATTACCTGATATTGCCACAGTACCCGGGCCATTGCCGACAATAAGATTTAAAATATCCGATGTAAGATAATTGTAAGCGAACATAACAGAGCTCCAACGTCTCAGCTGGCCTCCCTGATACCTTCCAGTCATATCTTTTTTTATCATATCAGGCGATGATATGAGTGACACGGTATTGGCGTTTTGGGGCTCAAAAATAGGCACAATGTAGAGCAGGACATAGTAGAATGCAACCAAAAGAATCAATATTCCTACAATTGTGAAGAGCATCGCATAAGCCGATGAGTATTTTATGTGGAGCATATAGACAAGAAACATGAATATAATGCTGACTATGAAAAATATAAATCCCGCCCTTGCCGAAGAGAGAACAAGGGGTATCATGAAGAAAATAGACATAAATACATACCTCATCCTCAGTTTATCGACCATAATCCATCCGAGAATGAGAAGAAACATCATTGTCATCAGAACTGCATTGGAGCCGCTTGCATACCTTGTCAAAAACCCGCCGCACCAATCAGCGGAATTTCCTCTCATAAACTGAAAAACGGAAGTCGGCACCTGTGCCGCCGCGAAGAATATAACGACTTTTATCAAATCCTTGAATGCCTTTGAATCAAGATTCAAGCGCATAAGAGTCATGAAGAGTATCGGGTATTTTATATAAATAACAAACCCCTTTATTTTCAGTGGAAGAACTTCGCGGCCCAAAACAAAAGAGATTATCACAAAACTGATGTAAAGAAGAGCAAATATTTCAATGAGATTAACCTTCTTCTTGCCGTTTATCAGGGAGTACAAAAACAGAAAATATATTAGCAGGTCATACGCATAGAGCATTTTACCGGGCAGTATTTTGACATTCGCGAGAAAATTAAATGTGAATGCAACAACAATGAGAGCCGTAAGGGCAAGTCTTATCTCTGTAATGACGACAAGGAATATTATTGCTCCCAGTATGAGGCCTATCTTTAGAACATCTGCCTGTCCGAAGAACAGCAGAACAATTGCGACTCCCACTACGCCGATTATTTTTAATAAAGCGCCCTGCAATTTTTCATTCATGGTATTTAATTATGCTTATAATATTTTTCATGTCAACCGTTATAAAATGTTTCATAAAAGTCAAGCAGCTTTGCGGCTATCGAATCATAAGTGTAATTTTCTATCGCGTGCTTCCTCAGTTTTTTCGCATCTTCATCAGCGGCGCTCTTATTATTGAGTATTTTTTCAATTGCCGCGGCTATATCCTCAGGCGTGACCTTTTCAAAATATGAAACCCCTTCGCCTCCATCCGGTACAACATCCGTATGCGCCTTCATCCTTGTAAGAGCTATCGGTTTACCGCATGCCATGTATTCCATGACTTTCAATGCGCTCGCCACTCTCCACCACACAATATCGGGAAGTGGGGATACGCACACATCGGAGAGCGCGATGTATTTGGGTATCTCTTCATAATTGACAGGATCCATAAAAACATTCTCTCTCTTCAGCATTTCAACTATTTTTTCGTCGCCTGCGCCTATTACAAGCAATTTTACCCTGTGCTTTTTTTTAAGGATTTTGACTGCCTCATTCAATTCTATCAGTCCCCTGTTTTTTGACAACGAACCATGATAGAAAATCAAGGATTCGTTGTCCTCTATTCCTATGCTTCTTCTGAGAGCGCCATCTGTTGGAAGAGGCTTCATGATATCTGAATTGAATCCGGACGGATAGATTTCGCATTTAACAAATCTTTTTCTTATTAGATTCTCACAGATTTTCTTTGTTCCCTCCGTTATGAATGTTGCTCCGTCAAAAAAAGCATGAGAGAAGAGCAGGGCATTCTTGAACTTTCTTATATTTGTTCCTTTTTTTGTTTCAACAGGAATGCTTCTAAGGTCGAACATCAGCTTGAAGCTTCCTCCGAATATTTTTCTGTAAATTATCAAGGGAACAGCGGTAAGATAAGCGAGTTTGTCGAACATCAGGACCCCGCTTTTGCCTCTATATTTCAGGAGATACAACATTATTTTAATTTTAATCATTGTCGGATTCATCAACGGAGAGTTTATTAGGGTGACGAAATCCGGTTCATTGCCCTTTCCATAAGCTATCAGTTCGCTATCTAACCCCATGTTGTTTAAAGACCTAATAAGCTCCCTCTCGCTTGTCAAATAAAATTTTCTTCCGATATTCTGAATCCTTGTATATGCCACAAAGCGAACATTCTTCTTTTTTTTCACTAAAGCAGTTTTAACGAAAGATGCTGTCTTAACAACCGGTGTTTGCGAAGTTCTGAATTTGGCGGACTTAATTAGATTATAATATTCAAGAAGCTCTGAAGCAAGAACTCTGTATGAAAACTTGGAACGCGCATGATTCACCATGACATCCTTCTTCGCATGCCACAAATCTTTTTCCACAATTATCTTTTCTATAGCCGCGGCTATATCCTCAGGCGTAACCTTTTCAAAATATGAAACCCCTTCGCCTCCATCCGGTACAACATCCGTATGCGCCTTCATCCTTGTAAGAGCTATCGGTTTACCGCATGCCATGTATTCCATGACTTTAAGCGAGCTTGCGACTCTCCACCAGAGTATGTCAGGAAGAGGAGAAACACAGACATCTGCGATGCTTATGTATTGGGGAATCTCTTCGTGACAGACCGGGTCTATGAATATATTCCCTTTCTCTCTTTTTATCATGTTTACAATTTCAGAGTCTCCTCCGCCTATCACCAACAGTCTAACTTTGTATTTCTTTTTCAGTATTTCAACAGCTTCCACAAGCTCCTTTACCCCTCTGTTCTGCGAAATTGAACCATGATAAAAAACAACAAATTCATCCTTATTGATTTCAAGAGCTTCTGAGAGTTTTAAATTTCTTTCAACCGGTTTCATTATCTCGTCATTGAACCCTGACGGATATATCCTGTAATTAATGAATTTTCTCTTTATCATTCTTTCTGTCAGAATCCGCGTTCCCTCAGTTATGAATGTCACTCCGTCCATGAATTTTCTGGCAAAGAGAAGCGATGAGTTGTACTTTCTGTACTCATAGATCTTATATGTCTCTACGGGTATCCCTCTCACATCCATGAGAACTCTCACCCTGCCGCTCAGAACTTTTCTAAAGAGAAGAAGAGGCACTGCCATCAGATACGACAAGTTGTCAAATATGACAACTGCATCTGAAAAAACATATTTTAGAAGATATAAAGAAATCAATATTTTATTGATAAGATGATTTTTCTCGAAGGCTGAAAAGAGAGTAACGAAATCCGGTTCATCTTTTTTTTTGCCCACACCCACAAGCTCGGCTTTTACTTTCATATCATTGAAAGCCCTCACCAATTCTCTTTCGCTTGTAAGGTAAAACCTTGTATCAAAATCCTGAAATCTCACATATATAACTTTCATAGATGCGCCATGAACTGATTCATGAAGTTCTCAAAAGTAAACTCTTTTGAAATGATTGATTTGGCTTTCAAAGCCATCTGTTCCGCCTTTTCTCTGTTATCTATCACCCATGAGATAGCGTCAGAGAGTCTCTTCTCATTCATCGGAAGCACTCCGAGAATGGAATCTTCCTTGAAATACTTGCTTACCCCCTTTGTGTTTCTGCATATAACGACTCTCCCGCTACCGAGTGATTCTAAAATCGATTGGGAGAATGCGGGCTCGTAGAGGGAGGGATATACAAACAGATGATTGTTTTTTATAACCTGTTTTACATCCCTTGTGGGAGGATTGATTGCCACAACGGATTCAAGCTTCAGCTCTTTGACAAGATTCTTTATCATCGCTTCATAAGGGCCGTTCCCATAAAGCGATACACAGATGCATTTTCTTTTCTCCTCATCAAGCAGTGAAACCGCCTTTACAAGTATATCGGGCCTCTTGAAATCATTGTATTTGCCGAGATAATAGACACCGAGTCTCTTATCGCTGAAATTGCACAGCCCCGGGTCATAATCCTTCTGCTCAACCGGATTTACTGTTTCAAACAGCCTGTTTTTCTTTACCCTGAAATACATCCGCATTTGTTCGGAAGGCATGCCCTTTGCCAAAAACACATCGGATAGGAAAGAGTATATTTTTTCAGAGATGAAGAGTAATCGTCCTTCAGTCATCTTGGAATGTTTGAGAGAACTTGTGGGCCAAAGAACCACTGTTTTTTTTCCAAATATTTTTGCAAGTAAAACCGCGGGGAGACCCAAAGACTCCGAATAATGCACGCTGACAGTGTCAATTCTCTCTTTTATGAATATCCTTAAAAGATAAATGCCGCCGATAAAAATATCAGCGAGCTCCTTTAATATTTTCTTCTTTGAAAAATATCTATACAATACATTGCTGTTCATTGTATAGAAAACCGTATCTGCTCCGGTTTTTTCCCTGCTTCCAAAAGCGCAAAAAAGCACTGTTTTGTAATTTTTCTTTGACAGATAATCGATTATGTACCTTGAAGTCTTCTCAGATCCCGATTCGTGCGGATGAAAGTATTTTGATATAATAAGAATCGTCTTTATTTGCCTCAGAGTTCCCTCTTCTTTATTACTTTAGCGGGTATGCCTGCCGCAACTGAGTATTCCGGAATGTCTCTTGTGACGACTGCGCTCGCGGCTATTATGCTCCCCTTTCCTATTTTAACTCCGTCAAGCACCTTAACGCCTCCGCCTATCCACACATCATCCTCAATAACTATGCCGGTTCCCCTCGTTCCCTGCTCAAGCACTGTAAGTTCGGGATTCTCATAAATGTGATTCGATGAAATTATAAGAGAATGCGGACCTATTCTGACGGAATTGCCTATGATAATAGGACCGGTGGAAACTATCATGCCGTAATTATTCAGTGAGCAGTTGTCTCCTATCTTTATATAGCCCTTTGATGCGCGTATCTCGGTAAAAGAGTGTATGTCGCAGTTATGGCCTATAATAAGCGAATCTGATTCTTTATTCGCCTTCAGTATCACATTGTAGAATATTCTTGAGTTTCCTCCTATTGAAATATTTTTCGGATTGCCGAGAATAGGAACAGAGTAGTATTTCACATACCCGTCCGATTTAAGCAGAAATTTGGAGAAAATCATGCTTCGAAGAATTCTTGCAAATTCCCTTTGCTTTTGAATGAATGATGCAAGTATCATAATTTTAAAAACCTCATTTTTGCTTTTTCCGTTATCATGTTTATTACTTCCCTCTCCTTCATGTTGAACGGCATCATCATCTTTGACAGAACAAAAAAGAGAGAAGCGGCAGTTAAGAAGGACAGAAATAGAAACAGGAAAGGATTTAAATCAAGATTCTGCTTGGCGAAAAAGATGACCGCAAAAACAGCCATACCCAACAGGGAGCTCCTCGTAATAGAGGCAAAGGGAGTCGAGAGTTTTACTGAATTTCTTATGCCGTAGAATATGAAAAGATTCTTAAACAGAATTGATGTGCCAAGGACAAATGAGACGCCTATAATACCGAACCATTTCATGGCATATATGGAGCCGAAAATATTGTAAATAAAGAATATCTTGCTGAAAAGATTTATTTCCAGTTTTTCAAGAGACAACACGACAAAACCCAAGGGTATCTGAAATGCGTTGAAGAGGGTAAACATGAAAATTATATTTGTAATGGTTATTGAATCAGTGTATTTAGGGTCAAAAACATTTATAACCACTATGTCGGAGACTGATAAAAAATAAAAACAGAAAAAAGAAAGTATCCAATACAGGAACTTATACAAAAAAATGTACATATCGTTGAGGATAGTCATATCATCGGGCTTGTTGATGTATTTTCTGAAAAAAATCGGCTTGAGAACATTTGAAATCTGTGAGATAGGGAATATCTTCATGAATATGTCATTAACCTTGTATGCGAATGAATACTGTCCCAGATAAAAACTGTTTGACATGGCTGAAATCACATAGTAGCTTGTCGCTTTATTTATCATTCCTGCTCCCATCTCATTCAGAAAAGAAAGAAATCCATACCTTAAAATCCTGCCTTTGACATTCTCTATCTTATCTTTTGATTCATTCACCCTGTTCTTCGCAAGATGCTTGACAATCACCATTGATTGAGTGATGGCATTAAACCCGTTGACAGCGAATTCTATCATGAATATCACAGACAAATCTATCCTCTGCAAAAATAGGATGTAAGCAACTATTCTCGCAATAGAGGCGGTTATATTTGAAATAGCGGCCTCTTTCTGCAGCATTGTCGAGGACGTAACGCTCTTTGAAAGAAGCATCATTATATAAGTAATCATGTACAGAATTATCTCAATTCTGTACTTGGGAAGTTCATCCAGTTTGAAGAAGAGTCCGAATCTTCCTGCAAAAAAGTATATCAGACACGATATAATGATAAGACAGACAAAGACTATGGAATATGAACAGATAAAAAGCTTTTTGAAGAGTGAGAATTTACGCTTCTCCGTGAACTCCGGAATAAACCTGTTGACAATGGTTGAAATGCTTGAAATCGTGAATATCTGCACAAACAGCATTGAGCCGAGAATAAAACTGTAGAGACCGAATGTCTCCACCGACAGTTTTCTTATAATATAAACTGATATGAAAAGATTTACCGCTTCTATGACGAGATTGCCGACATAGAGAAAAAATGTGTTTTTTACAGCATAATCAACTGCTGTGCTTTTCTTCATCTACCGCTGTTTCCCGAGAGTTTCCATATCGAAATCGACCATCATTTCGACCAGTTGTTTGAAAGTCACTGAGGGCTCCCATTTAAGAAGTCTCTTGGCTTTGGAATAATCTCCCACAAGCTGATCAACTTCCGCAGGCCGCATGAATTTTTCATCGACAACAACATATTTCTTGTAGTCCAGACCGACGCGGTCAAATGCTATTTTGGCAAACTCTTCAACAGAGTGGGTCTCTCCGGTGGCTATCACAAAATCTTCCGGTTTTTCATGCTGAAGCATGAGATGCATTGCTCTCACATAGTCTCCCGCGAAACCCCAGTCGCGTTCTGCTTTAAGATTTCCAAGATGAAGCTTCTCCTGAAGACCAAGCTTTATCTTAGCCACTGATTCGGTTATCTTCTTTGTCACGAATTCCCTGCCCCTTCTCGGACTCTCGTGGTTGAAGAGTATTCCAGAGCAGGCGAATATTCCGTAGCTCTCGCGGTAATTCACTGTGATAAAATGCCCATATACTTTTGCCACGCCATAGGGGGAACGGGGATAGAAAGGAGTATTTTCCTTCTGAGGCACTTCAAGCACTTTTCCGAACATCTCGCTGGAAGATGCCTGATAGAGCTTTATCTTTTTGTTTGTCAGTTTAATGGCCTCAAGAATGCGGGTCACTCCGAGCGCAGTGAACTCCCCTGTCAAAATTGGCTGCTTCCATGAAGTAGGCACGAATGACTGGGCGGCGAGATTATATATTTCATCGGGTTTCACTTCGTCAACCATCTCAATCAAAGATGAAAAATCAAGAAGGTCTGCCTGATAGAATCCTATCTTTTCTTTTATGTGATTTATCCTCTCAAAATTCTCCGTGGAAGACCTTCTTACCATTCCATAAACCTCATATCCTTTCTCAAGCAGATATTCAGCGAGGTATGAACCATCCTGACCTGTAATTCCGGTTATTAGAGCCCTCTTCATATTATGCTCCTTCTCCATAGTATTTCTTGTAATATACAGAGTAGTATGAAGCCACATCAGTCTTTGCATTGTTTACTATGACTCCCTGTATCTTTCTCTTGACAGGTATCAAAAGTTTCTTCGCGTGACGCAGGTCCTTTCTCTTGGAGCGGCCCGGCGATACGACCCAAAGCACCTTATCGGCGTAATTGGCTAAAATTATTGGGTCAGTCACAACATTCACCGGAGGAGAGTCAATAAAGATATAATCATATTTCGCCCTGCACACATCGAGAAGCTCTTTCATCACTTCACTTTCAAGAAGTTCCGATGGATTTATAGGCCTTGTTCCGTATGTAATGACATCAAGATTTTCAATATCTGTCACTCTCAGTATCTCCTCAAATGTCGCCTTCCTGTTAATATAGTGGGCGAGTCCGATTCCGTTCCTTACATTGAATATCTTATGCACAACCGGCTTTCTCATATCTGCGTCTATAATCACAGTCTTTTTTCCAAGATTGGCGATAGTTATTGCAAGGTTTGTGAGAGTAGTCGATTTTCCCTCACCCGGAATTGACGAGGTCATTACATAAACAAGCTTCTCACCCTCTTTACTTCTATATTTCAGCTGAGTTCTGATGCTTCTGTATGCCTCTGCTATGGGCGCATGCGGTTCCATGTTGGTAATCAGCTTTGAGCGCATTTTCTCTATCATTTCATCCTCGGAAACTTTTTTGGACTGTTTGCTCCTCTTTCCGTGAGCATTTCCAATGAATGTGATTATTCCGAGAATCTGCTCTCCTGTGTAAACTTCAATCTCTTCGGTTGTCTTGACGGATTCGTCAAGGAAGAAGAGTATGAATGCCACAGTCACTCCGAGAAGAACACCGGTTATGAGTCCAAGAACAAGGTTCTTGTCTTTTTGGGGACTCACAGGATTGTTCGGATTGGGCTTTACCGCCTCGTCCACTATCCTTATGTTCCCCACCTCAGCGACCTCCTGCAGTTTCGCCTCCTCATACCTTTTTTTGAGCATGAGGTATATCTCTTCGTTGACTGTCGCATTTCTTTGCAGACGGGCAAGCTGTATCGCTTGGTCGGGGAGTTTTTCTATCTGTCTGTTGTATGAGTCAAGGACCGATGAGAGTCCATCCTTCTGAGCATTTAAAAACGCGATATTCGTATTTATCAGCAGAAGGTCTTCAACCAGCTGATTTGAATATTTTACAGGGTCTGCGGTTACGAGTCTGTCCTGATATGTCTTTGCCGATTCTGTTCTCAACTGCTCCTTCAATTGCTCTATTCTGCCGTCCATCTCCTTTATCTTCGGATGGTCTTTTGAATATCCCTGTGATATATAACTCGCTTTTACTGATTCCGTCTTCGTTATTTCGGCAAGCACCTGTTCCATTACGGAGGATTTGTAGTTGCTTATGTCATCCACAAGATTTTTCTGTGTTTCATTCAAAGTTGCTGTTAGGTATTCCCTCTTCTTTTGGTTTGCCTCTATCTCCATAAGAACTTTGTTGTACTCTGCTTCAAATGTTGAAAGCTGTTGTATCAGAAGTTCGGTCTCCCTTTCGAGAGTGGATATTTTGGTGGATTTTTTATAGTCTCTCAAAAGCATTTCAGCCCTATTAAGCTCCCCTTCGATTTTTATCAACTGCTCTTCAAGGAAGAGCCTCACCTGAGATACAGTTGACTTCTGCATCTCAAGATTCATTATGTAATACTCTTCAGCTATCTTGTTGGCTATATACGCCGCCAAAAACGGGTCATTGTCCTTGTAGGAAATTTCAATAATGTATGTGTCCTGTATTGAGAAGACCGAGACCCTGTTCCTTGATGCGGCTACATTTTCATAACCCATGTTCTTCAAGACAGTATCAGTCCTGAAACCCTCATTGACTCTGACAAAAAGTTTCCGCGATTTGATTATCTGAATCTGATTGTTCATCATCGCAAGCATTCCTATGGGGTCTGTCACCTGAAAAAATGTGCTACCTGTATTTATTTTTTCCAGCATCAGCACAGTCTTTGCCACATAGATGGGCTTTTCCACGAATGTGAATATCATTGATATCAGAACTATGGCGGCGGCGATTCCCACAATTATAAATTTATACTTGCGGAAAATCGTAATATATTCATTTAGAGAGAGCTTTTCCTTTTCGTGTATTTCCTCTAACATCATTCACCTCTTGGTTGGTTATTCTGCAAAAAAGGCGTTATAAACAAGAACAGCTATATTGGCAATCACTGCCACTTCATAGATGCGCCTGATGAAAGTAGTCAGATGATACACAAAGTTGCCTTTAATCATCACAGTGTCTCCGGGCCGAAGAATCGGATTGTGCGACCTGTTATCTTCGCTTTTAAACTTTTCTATGTCGCAAATTGTCTTTGCGCCGTCAGCATGAAGTATCACTACATAATTTATATTTGCATTTTCGTTGGGTCCTCCCGCATAAGAGAGACCTGTGACAAGGTCTGTTCCATCGGGTATCAGGACTGTCTGCGGATTGTGAACATAACCCCAGATATTCACTCTTATCATAAGCATATTCTCTTCATTTGGAGAATAGTAGTAGCTCTTTAAGTCCTGTGAATATACCGACGATAATATAATAACTAATAATGCTAAGGCGACTAAGACCTTTTTCATTTGCCCTTACTCCTTTTTATTTTTAACAATTATATTTATATAATTAAATATTGCAATAGTTTTTTTATGCCTCAAAGAAAGCCTTGTATCCTTTGTGAGTTTCAAAAATATCCGCCTTTGAAGCTATTTCAAACGGGGAATGCATGCCGAGAAGTGCCGTGCCGCAATCTATTACACTCATGCCGTGATTTGCGAGGTAGGCCGCTATTGTGCCTCCGCCGCCGGCATCGACCTTTCCAAGCTCTGCCGTCTGCCAGTTCACTCCTGCCTTGTTGAATATGTCTCTCACTTTGAAGACGAACTCGGCTCCCGAATCATTTGCTCCGTATTTGCCGCCTGAACCGGTGTACTTGGTTATCACAACTCCGAAGCCTATCTTTGCTCCATTGTTCTGCTCGTGAACTTCCTGAAAATCCGGGTCTATCCCGCAGGATACATCGCTTGACAAAAGATCGCTGTTCTTCATGACAGTTCTTATATTTTCGTAAGTGGGTTTCTCTCCCGCTCTCTTCAAAATTTCTATTATTATGTCCTCAATAAATTTTGACTGGGCTCCGGTGGCTCCCTGAGAGCCGACCTCTTCCTTGTCATAGAGTATGACGCATGCAACCCTCTTGTTTTTTGCCTCAAACAGTGCAGTCGCAGAGGTGTATCCGCAAATCCTGTCATCATGCCCGTAGCCTCCGACAAGACCTCTGTCAAATCCTATGTCATGAGCCTTTCCCTGAGGCACCACTTCAATTTCGGCTGAAACGAAATCTTCCTCTTCTATTGAATATTTTTCATTGATTATTTTAAGAATGTTTGCCTTTACAGCATCCTTCTCAACCTTCTTCATAGGTATGGAGCCTACTATTATATTCAGCTTCTCCCCTTCAAATGCTTCGCTTACAGTTTTTGTGTACTGGGAGCGCGACAGATGCGGAAGAAGGTCATTGATTGCAAAGACCGGGTCTCTCTCATCATCGCCTATTGCTATGTCAACCTTCTTTCCGTTCTTAAGGAAAATAACTCCGTAAATCGCCAGAGGCCTTGAAAGCCAATGGTATTTCTTTATGCCTCCGTAGTAGTGCGTCTTGAAGTGCGCGATGTTTTCCTTCTCATAGAGAGGAACCTGTTTGAGGTCTATTCTCGGAACATCAACATGCGAACCTATGAAGTTTATTCCTTTCAGAGGAGATATATGACCCATTTTCACGAGGGCAAGATTCTTGAGTCTGTTCTCAATGTAGAAACAGCTCTTTGAACTTTCAGAAAATTTGTTTTTAATTGCCAGTTTCCTGATATTTTCTACAGAGAGGCGCTCTGTCTTGGAGTTTGTGAGGAATTCCTTGTACTGCTCAGAGTAACTGTGAACATCCCTGACCTCTTTCTCAGAGTATTTCAGCCAACAGCTCTTTCTCTCGTAATTAAGCTTCTTTTCCATTTTTACTCCTTATTTTTCAGTTAATATTTCACATCTGTCTTCGCCCACTGCTACAGTGTTCTCATAATGCGCTGAGCGCTTTCTGTCAGCAGTTACGGCAGTCCATCCGTCTTCAAGTATCACAACATTGTATATTCCCGCATTAACCATCGGCTCTATTGCAAGAGTCATATTTTTTTTGAGTTTAGGTCCTGTGTTTTTCTTTCCGAAATTTACAAAAAACGGCTCTTCATGAAGCTTTCTGCCCACTCCGTGAGAGACGAATTCCCTGACCAGTGTGAAGTTATTGCCTTTTATCACCCTCTCTATTTCGCTGGAAATATCGTAGAGGAAATTCCCATCAACAGCCATTGCCGCTCCGGCAAAGAACGCTTCTCTTGTTGCAGAGACAAGCTTTGAGGATTCTTCATCGCAGACACCCACAATGAATGTGCGCGCCGCGTCAGTATTGTAGCCTTTGTATGTCACTCCAAGGTCTATTGACACAATGTCCCCGTTGACAATCTTCCTTTTTGATGGTATCCCGTGTACAACCTCTTCATTGACAGATATGCATGAAGCTGACGGATAGCCCCTGTATCCGAAAAATGGCGATTTCACGCTTTTGTTCTTAAGCATTCTCCGTATCTTCATCTCAACTTCCAAAGTCGTTATTCCATCTTCAAGAAGCTCTCCTGCGTCGCTTAGAATCTCAGAGAGTATCTTCCCTCCATCCCTCATCAGCTGTATCTCCTTATCGGTTTTAATGGGTATCATCTTTGCTTCCTTCTTCGGGTTTTGTATTTAAAGCCATTTTGAGAACTTTGTTCATTTCAGTCAAACTTCTCTCCGGCTTCATTTCAAGAGTGTAAATCATATCATCAGGCAGTACGGATGATACTTCAGACAATAATCTCTGCTCTCTGATACCTGTGAAAAATGAATGAGAGTCTGATGAGCCGTTATTAAAGTGCACATGGATTTCTCTTATATTGCTTTTGTGCCTTCTGCAAAATTCCACCGGGTCGATGCCGGTTAAAAGCGCATGACCTAAATCAAAGCAAAGATTGAATCCCATGCCTACCACCCTCTCAAGCTCATCTGTATCCGACAAAAGCATACCGGTAGGAAGATTCTCCAGCAGGAGCTTTACAGAAAACCTCTGTGCAAGAATTGAAGCTTCTTTCACAGATTCTAAGGCATTTGAAAGAAGTTTTTCCTTGCTCTCTTGGTTTTTAATTCTGTCCGACAGGTGAATAACGACATTGCCGCATGAGAGGCAGTGTGCCGTAGCTATTGATTTTTCTATCTCCCTTATTGATTTTGTCTTCAGCCACCTGTCTTCAGAAGATATGTCCACACCTCTGTAAAAAGAGTGTATTGAAGAGAGTGTCAGGGAGTTCTTTTTCAGAGTTTTTCCGATATCCTCTAAAACCGACGGGTCGTCATCCGGAATTATATCATCGCACCTTGCCTCCACAAAATCAAAACCCGCGTTTTTTATTGAGCTCCAATCAAGCTCTCCGTTGTTGAAGATAATTGTAGAGACAGAAAGTATTTTCATTTGAATATTTTTTGATTTATTTTTTCTGCTATCTGCTTGAATGACTCTGTCTGAGGATTCTCTTTGCACTTTTCCACAAAGGGCACTCCCACATCCACAGAAATCAGTATTTCGCGTTCAAAGGGGATTCTGCCTAAAATTTCCAGTTTATAAAAATCAGTTAGAGCTTCAAAGTTCTCCCTCTTGTAGAGTTCAAGCTTTGCAGAGCACTGAGGGCAGTTCAGATATGACATGTTTTCAACCATTCCGAGTATGGGTATTGAGTACTGGAGTGAAAATTGTATAGACCTTTCAGTGTCAACAAGAGATATATCCTGCGAACTCGTGGTTATTATTGCTCCGTCAATTGGTTTTATTTCATCCACCACAGTCAAAGCTCCATCCGAAAGATTTGAGGGCACATCAATCAAAAGAATTTCATACTCAGACCAGTCCACAGAATTTATGAACTGCTCGGCGACAAGCTTCTCCTGAACTCCCCTCATTATTATGGGCAGCTTCTTGTCTGTCAGGTAAAAACCGTAAGAGACCATATACAGATTGGGAAGAATCTTGACAGGCATCAGTCTCTTATTCTGCATTCCGAGTTTGCGGGATTCTACTCCGAATATCGACGGAAGGTCGGGAGAATGAAAATCCAAATCTATCACACCCACCTTTCTGTTGAATAGGGTTGCAAGCAGGTACGCCGTGTTCGCTAACAAGGTCGATTTTCCCGTGCCCCCCTTGTTGCTTAATACCAAAATGACCTTTGTCTTGTTTTTATTCATCATTCTTCACTTCCTTGTATGTTTCATATGCATTGTAGGATGATCTCACGAAAACTCCTGAGACAGCCTTCTTTATTCCCGATTTTACAGCCAAATATTCAAGTTCTTCAAATTCCTCTGTAAGGTAATATTTCTTCACCTGAAAGTGGTTCTTTGACGGCATGAAATACTGTCCTATGGTTATTATATCCACGGCTGCAGCAGACGCATCTTTAAAAAGCAGTTCAAGCTCTTCTTTTGTCTCTCCCAGACCGACCATGATTCCCGTCTTTGTTATAAACCCCATTCTCTTTGCCTCTCTGAGCATTGAAAGTGAAAAATCGTAATCAGCTTTGAATCTCACAAGAGGATAGAGTAACTTCACCGTCTCCAGATTATGGTTAAAGACATCTATGTTTTCAAGACTTAGTTTTGAGATGTTTTTCAAATTCTGTCTGAAATCCGGAACAAGAGTTTCAATTTTGATTGAAGGATACCTTCCCTTTATTTTGTTAGTTAAAAAATCAAAATATGATGCTCCGCCGTCTTCAAGGTCATCCCTTGTCACAGAGGTTATAACAGTGTAATCGAGATTCATCATGCCTATGGCTTCAATCACCTCGTCGGCCTCTCTGTAATCAAGAGAATCGGGCAAAGATTTTTCAATTGCGCAGAAAGCGCACATTCTCGTGCATTTGGAACCCATGACCAAAAAGGTCGCAGTTCCCGATTTGAAGCATTTTCCTATGTTGGGGCATTTTGCTTCCGAGCAGACTGTGTGAATATGTTTTTTCTCAGAGATAATAAACCCGACTTCCGCAAGGTCTCTCTTTGAGTGCAGGAGAGCTTTATATTCCTCTGGCAAACGAATCTGTGATTTCATTCTCTTTGTTCAGTATAATTATTTTTGCGGTGTACTCTTTCAGTTCCTCTTCGCTGAATGAAGAGAATGACATAATGATGAGCCTGTCTTGCTTCTGAACGAGTCGCGCGGCTCCTCCGTTGACTCCAATCTCCTTTGAACCGCTCTTTGCTTTTATTACATATGTCTCAAACCTTTCGCCATTCTCAATGTCTATAACCAGAACCTTTTCATTGGGAAGTATGTCGGTAGCCTTCATCAGATCCTCGTCAATTGAAATGCTCCCTTCATAATTGATGTCCGCCACAGTCACCCTTGCATTATGAATTTTCGACTTAAGCATTAATCTGTTCATAAACTCCTCTATTTAATTAGCGTTATATTATATTTTATTATTATTCAATAGTCAAGGGAAAAGTAAAAAGCAATCGGAATTTGCAAAGTGAATATTTGAGAAATTGAAGGGGCGGACAAGAGAGTCCGCCCTGACATTTAATTTAAAACTGCTTACAGTTTTCTGTGGCAGAGCCACCAGTCATAGCATGCCCACCTTCCCTCTTTTGCTTTTTCCAGCCTCTCCTTTGCTGTCTTTACATCCTTTGCCGGCGGCACAATCACTTCATCCTTTATCAGTTCATTGTTTGGCCAGTTTGCAGGCATTGCCACTCCGTTTTTGTCTGCTATCTGCATTGCTTTTACAGCCCTTACTATCTCATCCATGTTCCTTCCAAGCTCCTGAGGGTAGTAAAGCATGATTCTTATTTTTCCTGACGCATCCACCACAAATACTGCTCTTACGGTGTTTGTGCCCTTGCCGGGGTGAATGAGTCCGAGTTTTTCCGCAACTGCTCCGGTGTCTGCTATTATGGGAAATGTTATTTCAATTCCAAGCTTCTCCTTTATCCATTCCTCCCATTTTATGTGGGCAAAGACCTGATCAACGCTTAAACCTATAAGCTCGCAGTTTAATGCCTTGAATTCATCAATTTTCTTCTGGAATGAATAGAATTCCGTGGTGCACACAGGGGTAAAATCACCCGGATGGCTGAATAAAACAAACCATTTGTCTGCAAAATCATTGGGAAGAGTCATTTCGCCGTGTGTTGTCACGACCTTCATTTCAGGAAACAAATCTCCAAGAAGAGGGATTCCTTTATTTTCCATTTTTCCTCCTTTGTAATTATTACAATTCTATATAAATTATAACTGCTAAATCCCCTCTGTCAACCCTGATTTTTTAGTTTGATATTCGGATTTTCCAGTTTGAGGAGAAAAATTTTAACTCTCTGTTTTCCGGCATACCCCTTCACAGACATATCCTTTCCTATGATTCTGTGGCATGGGATTATAAGAGGCACATTATTCTGCCTGTTTGCGGCTCCAACTGCCCTGACTGCTTTGGTGTTGCCGATTCTCTTTGCTATATCCTGATAGGATGCAGTCTCCCCATACCCGACTTTCATAACCTCTTTAAGAACTCTCTTTTGAAATAAAGTTCCGCTGATATATACCGGCAGGTCAAACTTTTTCCTTTTTCCCGCAAAATACTCTTCAACCTGCTTTACCGCTCTTTTTATCAGTGGGGACTCATCTGATTTTTTCATCTTGCCCTCTATGAATTTGAGAGATACAATGACTTCATTCTCCTCCTTTATCTCTATCACCCCAACACCGCACATGCAGTATCCCTTTTTTACCTGCTCTTCTTCCTTGTTTTTTTTAATTGCAATAGTGGTACCCATACTATTTTTTATTCTTCAGCCTCTCAGCCTCTGCGAGTTTTTCAGGTAACTCTAAAAACTCATCGCCTTCTTTACCAAGATACTCTGTATATGCATTCACTACGATGTTCTCGCCTGAAAATACTTGAGTTCGCCGTAACTCACATCTATTTCAATTTCTGCCTCGTTAAAAATCAAATCAGAGTTTTTAAAGTATTCGATAGCTAAGTCGGATTTTTCTGCAAAGACGCACTCCTTGCCGATGTTTCTGTAAACATGGAACATTATTTCATTCTTCTCTCCATATATCTTCTTAAATATATCAATGCACTTTTGCAGATTATCTTTTGCTTCTTTTTCCTTATCGGAATTTATCTGACGCACTCCAATAGCATAATAATAATTGCCGTACTCATCCGTCTCCTCGCTGTATTTTCCTGCTTTTAGAAAATCCTTCATCTCAGCTATTCTTATGTCTGCCGAATCCAGTTTATTCTCGCCCACATAGAACCTTACTTCTTCAAGCACCTTGTAAAATCCGTCAAGGTCTTCAATTGCAAAGCATGAAATGAAGAGAGAAACCAAAACTGCTGATAAGAATATTTTTTTCAATTTGCCTCTTGTTTTGACTGATATTTTATTATAGATATTTTGCGCAGGATAGTCAATAGAATAACTATAGATTTTATAGAAATAATTTAATAATTTTAATTGACAATTGTCTTGTTTATATATATAATCTGAATTAGATTAGGTTAATATTTAAAAAATGGAGGTATGAATGAAAAGATTTGTTCTTGGATTTATATTGTTGATGGCAATATTTACATTTGCTGCCCCAACAATCAATACAGCGTCCGGTTCTCTGCACACGATAGGCGCTTTGATTGACGAGCAGAGACTCACATTCAATCTTCACCTGAACGGCGCCTATGATTATTTTGATACATCGTATGTCTCAGTTTACTCAGACCATGGCACATACACATGTGAAGATGTCTATGGAATAGGCGGAATAAAGTTCGGCCTCGGATATGCCGTTACTAACTGGCTTGAAGCGGGATTTGTAATCGACGCTCTTGTTGATGGAATTGACACTCCTGAGGCAGACGGAAGACCGAATGAGAATGCCAATTACGGAAGCTACGGATTCGGGAATGCAGAAGTCAACTTGAAGCTGACAACCGGCCGTTTGTTCGGAGCAGTCAAAAACATGGACATGGGAGTCTTCGGATTTTACAGAACATCATTTGCAGGAGTATTTGATGCAGTTATGGATTCAGCATCCTTTGTTTCAAGACGCTACCTGCAGACAGAGGGCGGACTCCTCAGATATTTTGAGAACGGAAACGGAGATTGGGGAGCAAAATTCATAGCATCTTATATGGTTGAAGGCAATGTTCCAATCACAATTGATGTGAACGGAGGCTATACTCAGCTTACAGGAATGCCTGCTTCTATTGACCCAACGTACATCGACTACTCGGCAAGCATTTCGGCAAAATTCAATTCATTTTTGCCATTCATCGAGGCTTTCGGTTACAAGTACAATGCAACAGAGGTCTTTGGTGGCAATCTAATCAATTATCTCTCTGGAGGAGTCAGATTTGACACCCCTTCCGGACTTGTCATAGATTTGGGATGCGATTACAGAATGACAAAGTTCGCGACTCCCCTCACCCCGTCAATCAACAACAATACCGACAGCATCCTCTATACTACAGCATGGGAAGGAGCCCCGGTGTGGATAGCGCATGCAGGATTCTCATACTATTATGATTTCAAGAAGGCCACTCCTGTTGTAAAGGAGATAAAGAAGACACTCATCACAGGAAAGGTCATAGACAGTGAGACAGGGCTTCCTTTAATGGCAATGGTCACTCTCCCCGGCTACTCTGAAGATATAAGCATTCTGACCGACACAATGGGGCTCTACACAATAGAAGTTAAGCCGGGCACAATAAGGGTAAAGGTTGACAAGCAGGGTTATTTAGGCAATGAGAAGGGAGTGGTGATAGAATCTGAACAGACGCAGATTCTTGATTTCGCAATGAATCCAAAGAAGATAGCAAAGGGCACAATTACAGGAAAAGTAATAGACAAGTCCACTGATGAGCTTGTTAATGCCAAGTTGTCAATACCTGAAGCCCAGACAGGAGAGTTTTATCCTGATGCGGCAACAGGAGTTTACAAGGTCACTCTCGATCCCGGCACATACACAATAACAGCAAAAGCTGAAGGATACCTTGATTATGCGGTTCCTGTTGTTGTAGAAGAAAACAAGACGCTTGTCATGAACATTGAGCTCTTGAAGAAGGGCGGAAAGATAAACCTGAAGGGCATCAACTTTGAGAGCGGAAAGGCAAACATACTTCCCGAATCCTATGTGATACTCAATGAGGCAGTAAAGCTTCTTAAAGACAATCCAAAGGTGAAGATTGAAGTTCAGGGACATACAGACTCTGTAGGAGCGGCGGCGGCGAATGAGACACTCTCTCAGGCAAGAGCCGATGCAGTGAGGAAGTACCTCGTGGACAACGGCATTGATGCTATGAGAATACAGACAAAAGGTTACGGCGAACTTATGCCTATAGCAACTAATGACACGAAGGAAGGAAGAGCTCAGAACAGAAGAATAGAATTTTTGATTCTGGGTGAATAAAAGAAATATAATACCTAAAAAAAGAGCCCCTCAACGGGGCTCTTTTTTTTGCCTGCATATCTTTAATTTATTTTTCAGAATTCATTTTCTCTATTAGCCTGTCAACAATCAATAAATATTCTTTGGAAACCAAAGAATCGGGTTTTTTGAGAACATAAGGTTTTCCGTTGTCTGCCAAATCAACCATATCGCTCTCAATCGGAATTCTTCCGAGAATTTCAATTCCATACTTTTTTGAAAGCATTTCCGCTCCGCCCTCTTTGAAGATGAAGTGTTTTTCTCCGCACTTTGTGCAGATGAAATATGACATATTCTCAACAAGCCCGAGAATCCTCTTGTTCATCGCCTTCACAAAGGAGATTGAACGGGAAACATCCGAGGTTGCAACATCCTGCGGAGTCGTCACTATTACCACTCCGTCTATGCCTTCAATTATCTGCAGTGCTGTCAGCGGTTCATCCCCTGTTCCGGGAGGAGAATCAATTATAAGATAGTCAAGTTCGCTCCAATTTACAGAATCAAAAAACTCCTGTATCGCCTTCATCTTCAGCGGTCCGCGCCAGATTACAGGAGTATCCGATTTTTCAAGCATCGGAGATATTGAAATCACATCAACCCCGTCTTTTGTTTTTATGGGCAATAAAAGGCCGGATTCGTCTCCCTCAATGCGAGAATCCTCTATTCCGGTCATCTTTGCTATTGAAGGTCCGTGAAGGTCAATATCAAGTATTCCCACTCTGAAGCCCTTCATTTTAAGGGAATATGCCGTATTTACAGAGACAGTCGATTTTCCCACTCCGCCCTTTCCGCTCAACACAAGTATTTTGTGTTTTATCTTTCTGAAGTTCTCCTTCATTATCTCCTGCTTCAATTCTTTATCTTTGTCTGTCAAAATTCCTCCTTAATTGAATTGCCTTCTTCTCCTGCCGAACCCCCTTCCTCTTTGAGTCCTGCACCTTGGACACTCTTTTTCCAATGATGATTGCTTCCACATATAACCGCACCCGCATGAATCATCATCTGAAGGTTTAAGCTCTGTCGCACCGCCCTCGATCCTTAGCACTCTGCCCTTCACAATGGCTTCAGCTATCTTTTTATGCGCGCTCACCAGAATATTGCCGAATGTCTGCCTCGACACATTCATAATCTTTGCCGCATCCTCCTGATACAATCCTTCCAAATCCGCAAGTTTCACGGCTTCAAGCTCGTCCACCTCAAGAATCACCTCTTCAAGCATGCTTTTGGGAACTCCGCTCGGCTTGAAATAAGTCACTTCCGGAGAAGATGAAATGAACCTGAATTTTTTAGGTCTCGGCATCAGTGGTCACAGGTTGAACTGCCCTTCTTCATTGTTCCCTTGGCAAAACTCACAGCTATCTTATTGATGTCATCAATCTCAATCCCGTCTATGACTTTAATGTTCTTCTCATCGAATATCTCCTTTGCCTTCCTTCCCATTCCTCCGGTTAAAACTGTTTCGATCTTATATCCAGATAGCCACTGAGGAATCAAACCGGGTTCATGCGGAGGGGGCGTTATACTCTCTACGAATACCGCCTTGTTGTCAGAGATTTCATAGATGTGAAATTGAGAGCAGTGGCCGAAATGGCCGGACAACTGCTTTCCCTCTGCCGCAATTGCTATTTTCATTTTATTCTCCTTCGTTTATTTTTTTAAGCTTGTTTTCAAGGTACATGGTGATTGCATCCTTGACCTTCATCTTGCTGTCTAATCTGTATGCCATTATACCATTTTCTTTTAAAAGTTCAAATGCTTTTGGACCCACATCATAAGAAATCAAAACTTCAACTTTTGCTTCAATGACATGCTGAGCCGCTTTGAGACCTGCTCCCTGCGACGCTTTTGCATTTTCCCCATTATCCACCCAGTTAAGCGCCTTTGTCTCTGTGTCATATATGACAAAGCCCTTCGCCCTTCCGAATCTGTCGTCGGCAAGACCGTTGAGAGAATTTTCTTCTGCAGGTATTGCTATTTTCATTTTGCCTCCTCTTTGATTTTTTTCCATATTTCCATTATATCCTTTCTAAGATTATCAGATAATTCGACAACTGTTTTATTATTATTCACACTCTCTATAAAAATCTCATCATATTTTATCTCTCCAAGAAGCACGCTTTTTATCTCTTTCGCATACTCTCTGATTTGACCGGCGACACACTCATTAATGTCGGATTTGTTGATTATCATTCCTGTTTTAATTCTGAAATATTTAATGAGCGCATATATTCTCTTCATATCGTGAAATCCCGAGATTGTCGGCTCAATAACAAGAACCGCATAGTTGACTCCTCCGAGAGAGGCTATCGCCGGACATCCTATTCCCGGCGGACCGTCAAGAAGTATGTAGTCGGCGCTCCGTTTGTCAGCCTCAGCTCTTGCCATTCTCTTTACTTCGGAGACAAGCTTTCCGCTCCTCTCCCTCTTTGCATCCATCATAGCGCTTATGAGGATGTTTTTAAAACGCGTTGAATATGTGGTAATCTCTCCTACTCTCATCTCCTTCATTTGAATGGCTTTTGTCGGACAAAGCCGAGAACAGAGTTTGCATCCTTCACAGAACATATCATCGACAACAGCCTTGCCGCCAACTACCTTTATTGCATCAAAGACGCATTCAAGTTCGCACACCCGACATCCGGTGCATTTATCAACATTCACCTCCGCAGTGAATCCGTTTTTATATTCAACGCTGTTTATTTTTTCTTTTTTTGTAATAAGATGCATATTGCTTGCATCAACATCCGCATCCGCAAGGATTATTTTTTCTTCCGCAATTGCCGCAAGAGCTCCTGTAATAGAAGTTTTACCCGTTCCTCCCTTTCCTGAAAGAATCACTATCTCTTTCATATTCTGCTCCGCATCAAGACATATTCGGCAATGCTTTTTATTGCATTGTCAAAACCCTCATATTTTCCAAAAACAATATCTCCAGTCGAGTATGTTTCTGCGATTCTTTTATCGCTCTTTATCTGAGCAATTACTTTTGCATGCAAATTCTCAAAGTGCTTGACTGCTTCTTGATTTTCCTCTCCTGTTCTGTTGAGCACCACGGCGCAATTTTTTTTGAGTATATTCGCAGTCTCAATTGCAAGAGTGGAATCACTTATTCCGAATGGAGTAGGCTCTGTAATAATGAGCAGAAGATCTGTGTCTTTCATCGCCTCAATGTAAGAGCATGATGTTCCTGGAGGTGAATCATAAATGTGCAAAAAAGTATCCCTGAACATTTCATCTGCAATATCCTTGGTTCTTCTTATAAGAGGAGTTGACATCTCCTCTTTGATATCAAGCACACCCTCTATAAATTGAATACCCTGATTTGTATTTATAAGGTGAATCTCTCCTATCCTTGATGGTTTCATTGAAAGAGCTCCGGCTGGGCAGAGCTTGACGCATGCATTGCAGGAGTGGCAAAGATTTTTGTAAATCAGAACATGGTTTTTTGCCTTTATTAAAGCATTGAACATACACACATCCGAGCAGATCCCGCAGTCCGTGCATAGGGACCTGTCGTAGAAGGGAATCATTCTTGTCGCCTCAAAAGTCTGCATCGGCTTTCCCTTTAAGAATATAGAACTGTTCGGCTCCTCCACATCAAGGTCAATCAAAGCAACATCTGTTTTCAGAATGTGTTTGAAATAGAATGCCAAATTAACGGAAAGGAGGGTCTTTCCAGTCCCCCCCTTTCCGCTTGCTATTGTAATTTTAAATGTCAATCACTTCTCCGACTTTTTCTTCTGAACCATCTCTTTCAATTCAGAGAGATACTTCTCAACTGAAGCAATCTCTTCATTCAATGCCTCTTTCGAATCTGCGACATCAATCTGTTGAGGCATAAAATATGGAACTGCATATCCTATTCCTCTTCGTCCTCTGCCTTGAAATCCGATTCCTCTTCCGAACCCTCTGCCTCCGCCTCTGCCAAATCCGAATCCGCGCATAAAGCCGGGCGTATTGAAACCATTGCAGAAGCCCATTGCTCTGCCGGTCATAGGACCCATTCCGTCAGGGCCTGTTTTATCTCCTCTTGGCATAATGCCTCCTTTGTTTGTTTTTAGCATATGCTAATTATAATTTGTTTTTGATAATTGTCAAGTGCTATTCTTGCTGTGGGTGTTTTTTGCAGATACCTGCTATTTCCTATAATTTTGAAATTATCAGTTCAGCCACCTTTATTAAAGGGTAAACCGTCGGAGCCGCAGTAAGAAGCGGATGAGTTCCTATCTGAAGAATCATTAGATCATGAACGGACATTTTATTTTGAATCATCAGACCCACAATATTTATCATTTCACCCACAGATTCTCCTCCTCCTATCTGACCACCGAGAATCAAACCCGACATTTTTGAGGCAATGAGCTTTACCCTGACTGTTGATGCGTCGGGAAGAGACCCCGGATGCCTGTCCTTTGTTTCAAATGTTGCCGAGATTACTTCGAAGCCCTCTTCTACCGCCTGCGTCTCTGTCAGACCTGCGCTGCCAATTGCGCATTCGCCGATTCTGGTTGAAAATATTCCTATTGTTCCCGTGAAAGTTCTGAGCATCTGTAACTTATAGAGATTCGCTCCGGCTATCCTCGCTTCTGATGTTGCGGTTGACGCAAGCATTATATTTGTGAGTTTTCTGGTTATGAAGGATTTTCTCTCCGCGCAGTCTCCCACTGCAAAAATATCCTTTATGTTTGTCCTCATATATTCGTCAACCCAAATAGCTCCCTTGACTCCTACCAAAGCGCCTGCTTCTTTTGCAAGCTTTGAATTTGGCGAGTATCCTATAGCAATAATAACCACATCCGCATCAACCTTTTTCTTGTTTTCAAGGATAACTCCATCAACAAATTCATCGCCTGTTATTTCTTCGACTGATTCGCCAAGAAAAAGCTCTATGCCCCGTTTTTTGAGAGTATCATCAAGATTACAGCTGAAGTCCGAATCTATTGCAAGACTTAATACATGCGGCAGTTTTTCCACAAGAGTGACCTTATGCCCCTCTTTGTTAAGTTCGTCTGCCACCTCTACTCCGATGAAACCGCCTCCTATTATCAAAACTCTTTTTTTCTTATCCAGAGAGTTTTTCAATGTTTTAAGATACTCTTCGGATTTTTCGATGTAAAAGACATTCTTTTTATCTCTTCCCTTTAACCACTTTGGTTCCGCGGGTCTGGAGCCGGCGGCAAGAACAAGCTTGTCATATTCAAATCCGCCTTTTTCTGTTTCAATCTGTTTTTTAACAGAGTCAATTTTTGTAACTTCCGCAATCTCAATTTCAATGCCCTTTCCGGTAAGCCCTGCATCAGGAATGTAATTTTTTTCCAGAGTGATAGTGCTCATCGTATATGGTATCCCGCAAGGCACAAGCACATTCTTCTCTTTTCTGATAATAAGCATACTCTTATCCGGATAGTATGTCTTAGCTGTCATTGCAGTTATGATACCGGCCGGACCGCCGCCGACGATGACCACATCATATTTTTTCATTGTTCCTCCTTTGTTATAAATTTATAATTATCATAATGCTAATTTAGTCACAATTTCAAGATATTTTTTTCTTTTTCCTTTTTATCTCTGTTTTCAACGAGCCGCAATATAATAAGAAAATTATCTTGCACTGCAGTCAGTACTTCATCTTCGCTTTTTCTTTTAATTATTATAGGCTGAATGTTTGAGTTTTCTGCCATCTTAATCAAATTTGGGCTTACTGTCTGAGAGACTATAAAATCAACTCCTTTAAGAGATTTTTGCACAGAAGAGAGTTTTTTATCTGTTCCATGAGTTTCGTTTTCTTCTCTGTTTTCATTGATTGAATCGGAAATCACAATCGGATGTGAATCTTCCGCAATTTCATACTTTCTAAAAATATGCGAATCTCCGAAATGTGACCTGTTCAATTCA
The DNA here is from genome assembly GCA_050239825.1 of bacterium. Classification (GTDB taxonomy): domain Bacteria; phylum Hydrothermota; class 32-111; order 32-111; family 32-111; genus UBA2202. The sequence continues at coordinate 10,815 of JBFXGO010000019.1, read as the reverse complement.
ATACTATTTTTGAATCCGATAATGAAAATCATTTTTTTCATAACTTGTTCCTTTCTTTGTTTTTTGGTAAAATAAAAATTTTACCTTCGTATTCTCTGCTTTCAAGCACGCCTGTATTCAACAACGTGTCTATAACTTTCTCATTGAAAACATCTTCCATCATCCTTCCCTGTTCAATTCTCAAAGGATGCCGCAAACTTGTCTCTATTATCGCCTCTTTTGCGGATGCGAATTCCTCTGTGCCAAAGGCGCCATTCTCCGATTCTGTCACCTTTGTTCCGTTAAAAATAGACATCGCTTCAATGAGTTTCAATTTTGAAGGTACCTTTACCCAAGGTTCAGCAGGAGGCCTAATCGGAGTCATAACGAATGTGTTTGATGGATTTAAATCGTCAATTATGGTTTCAAGATTCTTCATTGCTCTTTTGCCGGTGTTGATGCCATCCACAAGCATAACTTCAATCCATATTTCACCTTTGTAAAACGAAGCAAATTTAGTAACACCGTCAAGCACTTTTTGAAAATTCAAATTTCTATGGGGGCGATGGAGAATACTAAATGTATCATCATCAGAGACTGACAGAGTTATATTTACAACATCCGCGCCTGAGAGGTCATCTCTCACATCATCCATCCATAAAAGAGACCCGTTTGTAATTACTGCAGTTTTATAGGGAAATGAATTTCTGCAGTGACTTATCAAAGAACCGAGATCCTTGTTTAAAGTCGGTTCCCCGTCCCCCACAAATGTAATAAAATCGATTTTTTCCTCTGCTGATTTTATGACGACTTCGATGTCTTTTAAAATTTGTTCAGGAGCGAAAAAACTCTCTCTTGTCATTGTCAATTTGCTTGTTCTGCCTAACTGACAGTAAACGCATGAATATGTGCATGTTTTGGGCGGTATGGGACTTACACCAACAGATCTGCCGAATCTTCTTGATGGAATCGGACCGTATGCGAACATTATCTGCCTGACATCCCTCTTCTGCCTTTACCCCGTCCGCCACCCATTCCCAATCCTCTATTATGTGATGTTGCAGAAAATGGGTTTCCTACTCCGCCTCCTCTGAGAGAAGCACTTTCGGAATTGGAACGGATTGCTCCAAGAGGACAACTTGAAAAACAATTTCCGCATTTTGTGCACAGACTGTTGTTGATTTCAGCTTTGCGGTCACTGCCGAGCGCAATTGCTCCGACACTGCAAGAACTTATACATACGCCACATCCCGAACATTTTTCTTTTTCTATCCAAGGCATTATTATCTCCTTTCAATGAATTACTGTTTTTTCTTTTTTAGCATATGCTAATTATAACCTAAAATCACCTCCTGTCAAGCACCTTCTTACATAATATTCTTATAGGGACGGAGTATGGTTTATAGTTTTTCGTTTTTATGTAAACCTTTATATTAATTCATTTTTAGCAATTTGTTAATGTTTTACCTTAATTTTTTGTCGTATTTTATTTCAATCAAATTTGCTTTTACAATTGTAACAGCGCATTGAAATAGGTTATTTCTTTCAAGATTAAAACACATATATAATATCACACAAGAACATGATGCATGCGATTAACAGTCTTTTAAATTACAATTCTTTTATTTACTTTAGAGTATAAACTATACTCCGTCCCCAGATCTAAGTCATTTATTTGTTTAAGTTAAAGAGTAATCGCTTGATAAATCAATCATAGGATTTTCGGGTATCCTCATCAGATAAAGTCGGTTTTATTATCTCCTGCCACTCGGGCGATTTCCATGTGCCTAAATTTTCATGGGTAATAAAGTATTTCTGCGGTATAGGATGAGTGCCTATAACAACTGGCAGCTTATACTTTTCTTCTATGAATTTTTTAAAGTGCATAATTCTCGGGCAAGGAGGATAACCCACCACAAGCCCTGTTGCAAGATGTATCGCCTCTGCTCTATTCTTAATCATTTCAGCAGGCGAATACTCCACATTTCCTCCCGGACATCCGTCACAAGTCGTATAACCGACTATTTCAAGCTCTTTATCTTTGGGATATATCGAGAATGCTCCTTCCCTGTTTTTCATTGCTCTGAAGCATTTACCCCCTGCGCAAGTGTGGTACCTGTTGCAGATTATTATTCCTATTTTCATATCTTCTCCTTGTTGAATTTATTTTAAAATTTCGTTTATCTCTTTTATTATTACCTCAGGTCTGACAGGTTTGTTTATTACCAGGTCAAATCCCTGTTCGAGATAATTTGTTGTTTTTGCCTCGTCTGCAACTGATTGAAGAAGCACAAACCTGCAGTTCAAACAGGTCTTTCTCATCCTATCCATAGCTTCAACAGGGTCTGTGTCTCCCGGAAGAGTATTATCAAGGATAATTACATCATACGATTCCTTATTCTTTTTCTTTGAAGCTATCAGCTCCTCCGCCTTTATGAATGAATTAGCTGCGTCTATCCTGTTGCCTCCGTAATTCATCATCAGAGCAGTAACATTTGCCGACATTTCGTCATCATCAATTATTATTCCGTTTATCGGTTTTCTTAACACACTCGCCCTCTCTTCATCTTTCTGCTGACGCCTTTCATCTGACGCCGGAATATACAATGTGAATGTTGACCCTTGTCCTTCAAGGCTCTCTACTTTTATATATCCGTTGTGTCTGTTCATTATCATGTAACAAGAAGCAAGTCCAAGACCTGAACCCTCCTTCTTGGTAGTAAAATAAGAGTCAAATATCTTATGTATTATTCTTGAAGATATGCCTGTTCCGTTATCCTTTACTGAAATCATCAAGTACTTTCCCTCATTGAGGGGAAGCGCATCTTTATGCGTAACCATACAGCTTGATAGAGTCACTTTTATCTCTCCGTTCTCGCCGACAGCCTGTTTTGCATTTATCAGAAGATTATTCATCACCTGAGCTATCTGATTGACATCCACTTCAACAAGAGGCAGATTTTTCTCGGATTCTACAGAATACTTGATGGCGGTTGCCTTTAAAACAAAATCCGTGGTCTCCCTTATCATTTTTTCCATGTGAGCGTGCTTCAATGCCATCTCAACAGGCCGGCCGAAAGTGAGAAGCTGATGTGTTATATCCTTAGCCTTGAAGGCGGCATTCTCTGCCATTGTTATAAGAGAATATAGCTTCTCATTCTCTTTGGATATGTGCTTTGCAAGGGACAAGCTCATTATGATTGTTGTTAGGGCATTGCTGAAATCATGCACTATGCTTCCCGCAATGACCTCCAGAGTTTCAACCTTGCTTGCCCTGTATGCTTCAACCTCAGTTCTTTTCCTCTCGGTTATATCGATAAGGATTGTATAAACCGCATTCCTTCCGTCTATCCATTTAATAAGCCTTTCTATACCATGGTACCATCTGTCCGATTTTGAATTATAGAATTCTCTCGTTCTCATAGCATTTTCGCCTGTTTCAACCATAGCCTTCATACTGCATTTTGAGCAGTTTTCCCCATGAGTTGTGAAATACTCGTCGCATTTTTTTCCTTCTGAAGGTCCGAAGATCTGTTCTACTTTTTTGTTTTTGTACAGCACTTCATGCGATTCCACATCTATGATGTAAATCTGCTCGTCAATAGAGTCAAATATTCTCAGAGTCTGCTCCCTCTCAAACTTTATCAGCTCTTCTGATTCTGCCTTCTCCAGCATCCTTCTTGTTGTTATGAATCCAATAACCGCCAAAAGAAGAATGAGGGAGGAACGAAAGTATATCTCAAAGACAGAGACATTTGTTTCAGCTATCTCCTCATACGATTCCTCATGAAAGAATATTTTGTCGATGAGTGCGTCGCCAAACCAAATTATTATTGCAATTGCGAATATGAACACCCAAGCCATTATAATTCTGTTGATTTTTTTATGTTTTATATGAACTTCTCTCTTTGCGGCGTTTTTATCGCTCATAAAATCCTTTCTTTAATATTTTTCTCAAATTTGTTTTCTAGTCTCCTCGCTTGCTTTAAACTCGTACTCAATCTGTTTGTTTTTCTGATTTAGCATCTCATAACACTTCGCCGCGTAAGAGTATGAACTCGGAAGACTCGCTCTCTCATTAATGCTCTCCCTTATCGCTATTGCTTCAAGATGGCACTTTAAAGCTCTCTTCCAATCTTTCTTTTTTGAGTGATAGTTTCCTATATTCGTCAGAGTGAAGCTCATCACATATCTGTCATTTATCTGTTTTTGTATTTTAAGACCCCTCTCGTAGCACTCCAGTTCCATCTTCTCATTGCCTATCCTTCCGTTGAACACCCCGTAATTCACCAGCGAAGAGCCGAGTCCTTTTTTATTTCCTATCTCCTCGTATATTTTAATTGATTCTTCAAAATAAGGAAGCGCTTTCGGAATATCGCCCGCTCTACCATGTATCATTCCTATGTTGTTCAGCACCTGCGCTACTCCTGTCTTATCCTCAATGCTTCGCCTTGCATCAAGGGATTTCTCATAGTTTTCGAGAGCGGATTTGTTGTCTCCTAAAAGACGCTGAACATACCCGAGGTTATTCAGTATGACTCCAAGGAGTGAAACATATTCCGAATTCTCTTTCCTCTTGTCTCCTCCTGTCAGGCCTTTTAAAATGTAAACTGCCTTAAAAAGTATCTCCATCTCTCTCTTCGGTTCTCCTGTTATGCCGTAGTACATGCCTATATAATTGTATGCCTTCGCCATTCCAAAATTATCCTGCGTTTCAGAATATATCTCAAGCGCCTTTTCAGCGGCATCCTTCATCTTGTCAAAATTGCTTGATAATTCATAGACTATGCACGCCTCTGACAGGCACATAGCCATAAGCCGCTTATCTCCGCTCTTCTCGGCATATCTAAAACTTTCGGTTGTGTCCAGTATAGCTTCCGCGCCTCTTCCCACAAAGCTTAAAACCGAAGCTCTCTCCTCATGAGCCTCTGCCGCGCTCATGTCAAACAAATCTCCTCCGGCTACGCAATCCTCAATCGCTCTTGAAAAGAACTCCAGCCCCTCCTCGTTTGCATATACCACTTTCGCTTTTCTCCCTGCCTTCAGGGAATAATCCACGGATTTTTTGTAATTGTGCGCATAATGATAATGGTGGGAGAGCATTGCAAGATTCTCCTGTTTGTTTTTTTTGCTCTTCTCAAGGATTCTTCCCACACTCTCATGGACTTGCCGTCTTCTGGCAAATGAGAGGGTGTTGTATGCTGTTTCGCAAGTAAGGATATGTTTGAAAATAAATCTTTCGAAATTTTCTTCGTCTGTCTTTATCAAATCAAGATTCTTCAAAACATTCATTGATGAATCAATAAACTTTTTCTCTTTATATAATGCTTCGAGCAGTTCTCTGCTGAATTCACGGCCGAGAACTGATGCTGTCTGCAACAACTCTCTTTCCTGCAAATCAAGCCTGTCGATTCTCGCGAGTATGACTTCCTCAACTGAGTCGGGAAGCACTATATCCTTTGCTTTTTTGCTGATTTCCCAGCCCGATTTGCCACGGACTATATAATCCTGCTCTATCAGAGATTTGACAAGTTCTTCCACATAAAACGGATTCCCCTGCGACTTTTTCATCACAAGCTTCTTCATTTCTCTGTCCAGATTTTTCACGCAGAGGAGACTCTCTATAAGCTCATTTGTCTCGCTCTCAGATAACTCTTTAAGTATACAGCTGACATCCGCCTTAGGCGGTTTGATTGTTGCCTGTTCGTTTATCGGCCTGAACGTTATCAGGAAAAGAATTCTTTCATTCTTTGTATTCTGACAGATATAATTTAAAAGCTCTGATGATGAATTGTCAGCCCAGTGATAATCCTCAATTATTATTGCCACGGGAGTTTTTTTTGACAGAAAGAGAAGAATATCAAGCACAATGTCGAAAAACTTCTGCATTTTTACGCTTGTGTCAAGATTTTTTACAAGGTCTGTCATCGGAAAATCCAGAGACATCAGCTCGCCTAAAAGCGGAAGCCATTTTTTCAATGTCGGATCCATCTGTTTTATAAATTCAGAGATTTTTCTTTTCTTTGAATCCATTGAGTCCTTTAAAGAAATTTCAAAAATTGCATTGAGAGACTCTATCCATGGATGGTATGAGAGCGCGCTTCCGTAAGAGAGGCAGTCTCCCTGAAAAACTCTGAAACCATTATCTTTAAGAGTCTTTTCAAGCTCTCTGACAAGTCTTGACTTGCCGAGCCCTGCATGGCCCTCTATTGTGAATACTGAGGAGGATCCTCTCTTGGCTCTTTCAACAGATTCGCCGAAGCTCTTAATAACATCTTTATTTCCTATGAGCTTCTTTGACTCGGAAAGCCACTCATTCACTGAATTTTTGTCTGATTTTATCTTCTTCCCGGCAAACTCAAATATCTTAACCTTCTCTGTCTTGCCTTTCATTGCTTTTGCCGCTCTCTTCCTGTATGAAATCGAATCTTTGGTCTTCTCGAATACACTCTCCCCGGTTAAAATCATTCTATCGCCCGCCTTGGCGGCGATTCTCGCTGTCGTGTTGACCGCATCTCCCATCACCGTAATCTCCATTCTGTTGATGCTTCCCACGGGAGTTTTGAAGATAAAGCCGGAATTTATACCTATGCTTATTGAAATTTCTTTCAGATCCTCATTGCTCATAATTTCATCCGCAAACAAAACCGCGTGCTTCTCGTCATTATCAAGCTTTTCAGGGTATCCGAAAACAACAAGAGCCCGAATTCCGTCCTTGTAGAAATCAATCTTGTTTATCCACCCTTTGTATTTGTCACCACTCTTTCTCAAACTCTCTGTGAGAGATTCAATCAGCTTGGCTGTTTTTTTTCTGTTCTTGTCAAAGTCGATGTTCCTGAAGTGTACGAACATCATCGCGGCTCTTCTGTGTTCGCCGCTGTTTTTATTTAAGCCGGATTTTATCTCAGTTTGACGCCTTATCCATAAAGGAACATAAGGTGTAATATCTTTTTTAGATTGTTTTTTACTCTCTCTCTTTGCAGTCTTTTTTATGATGTTACTATCTTTCAGTTTCACAAACTTATAAACAGAGTCACTACTCTTCTCCCACACTGCGCCTAAAAGTTTTTTCTTCATGGAATCGCTTGCGACAATCTCTCCCTTTGACGCAAAATCAAGAAGTTCAATCACCTTAAAACAATTCTCTCCGCCGAGGATGTAGCTTCTCCCCGTATCCTGAAAATAAACCTTTCCGTAATTAAGAGCTATATGCATTCCTATTAAAAATGAGCCGCCGGAAGTCCTGACAACAGAGTGTTTTTTCACATAATCGGAAGCTTCTATTGCCGCAATCAGCGAATCCGCCTCTCTGCCTTTGTCAAAGATTGCCGTTATAGCGTCCCCTCCGAAGAAGAATATATCTCCTCCCCTCTTCAGGATTATCTCTACAAGCGGTTCAAAGAAGAGGTTTATGACATTCGTTATCTCTTCCGACCCCTCTTTGCCCATAGCGGAGAGCTTCTCGCTCATGTTTGTGAAGCCTGAGATATCGGCGCAGAATACCGTAGAGTAAGAATATGTGAATTCTCTTTTTGAATTTTCAGTTACTCTCTCCGGCACAAACGCCTTAATGAGATGCATGTTGTCTTTCAAATTTCACCTATCCCTTTTTTTTTCACCTCTCTGCCCTGAATGTCATAGATTCCTATATCAAAAGTGTCATCAGCGCCCGACAGAAAGAGACAGATACTGACAATACGAGAATCATCTCTCAGACAGCCACTATTCGGGTAACAATTCGCTTTTTCAGAAAAATTTACTGTCCTTAACTCTTTCTGCATCACTCGCCTTTTTAAACATATTATTATTTTAACCTAAAGCTTAGAATATTCAAGTTTGAAAAGAGGGGTGGATTACTCCACCCCCTGTAATTCTTTCATATAGTCTTTATTATTACTTTATCATCAGTATCTTTTTTGTTTCAAAGCCTCCGTTCATCTCTTTTATAAAATATATACCATTCGGAATTGAGAGGACAATCTTCTTGCTGATTCTTCCTGCTACTGCTCCCTTAAAGAGAGTAATAACCTTCCTTCCTTGTATATCATACAGATTCAGCTCAACTTCCCCACCAATTCCGTTTATTGAGTATGAGAGAGTATTTCCCTTTACATTGCATGAAAGAGATAAAACGTTCCTGTCAACAGTCAGGGCAAATGACTCCAAACCGGTGGGATGCACTCTGCAGATATCTCCCTTTACAGGCAGTTTATCACCTGAAGTGAAGAGTTGCCACACCTCTCCTTCTTCTGGCGCCCAGAGAGTATCCATTGGATAAGCGCGCGCCAACGGCATGTTCAGATAAATAGTTGCTCCGGCAGTATAAATTGCCGTGCGGGTGATGGTCGAATCCATAAGATATTCCGATGTGTAACTGCCTGTTCCGAAGCTGTAAGTGCAATTCTTTAAATTTGAGTATTCAAGGTTGTCCGCGTATCCGTCAAAGATAAAATCGGCTCTTACCGAATCTCCTGTTCCGTGCCAGTAGATTTTGACATCCCTGCCCATGAAGACCGATTGAATCGTTGAATTGCATTTGAGAACTGAATCAGGGTAATTGTTATTGACATCATTGAGTATCTTAATGGAATCACATATTTGATTGAAGGAATTTATGTAGGTTATGCTAAGGCCGACTCCGTCAAAAAGCTTGGAGTAGAATGTTTCACCAGAATAACTGTACCGCGCAGTGTCTGCAATCTCTTCGCTTCCGCTATTTGAATCAACAACAGTAAAAGGTATCATCAGATTCTCCGTTGCAACATCCTTGAACGGCCAATCAAACCTTACTTCATAAGTGTGCCCTGTGTATAGAGTTTTATTATAAGTGATATAGCTCACCTGCACTGTGTTGTTGTCTCCGCCGTAAAAGTAGGCGTCGTCTCCAGGCCTGTTGAAATAGATTGACTGCGAGTCAATCAAAGAATCAACTGCTGAAGAGTCGTCAACTGCAGTCAAATAAAACACATATAAGCCATTCGGAATATTGTTATATGCATTTAAAGAAAATTGCGAATCACTGGGAGAGAGATTTGCGCTGAATACCATCCTCCCGTTTGTATCGGTCAATGATATTGTTTGATAGGACAGATTGTTGTCCGGATCTGAGACTCTCCAATTGAAGTTGATTTTACCACCATCCGTTTCAGATTCATAGGCGAATATGCACGGAGCGCCATTGATTCCGGGATTATCGATCACTACATATCTGTTCTCTTTTGATATGATTGCTTCGGCAAATGAATAATTTGAAATATTCCATTTGTATAGTCCATCCTGCAGTGTCAAGGGGTCTATAAGCGCTGAAAAGGTATTGTCGCCCGAATATGCGGTTGTCAGGCCGCTGTTCATGTTGCGTAACGTAAGACTGTAGTAAGGAAGAGTTCTTGATGCGTTCCAGGTAAATGAAAACGGAGAAGAAACTTTCTGGAAAATGGATGGATTGATTAAAGTGACATAATCCGTATTTCTGTTTTTCCACCAATTTTTAGCAGTATTAAGAGTTGTAATTATTTGATCCGGATCACTATTTATGGCAAATGCGACAACGAGCTCCACTGTGTCATAGGGCTGAATGTCAAACGGTCCGGATGATATCATAAACCGTTTGTCAGCCCCAAGAGTTGAATCTTGAGTCTCACCGGGATAACCTATCACTCCAGTACCCCATGAAGGAAACGGATGATATGATGCTTCAGGATTTAACGGATCAAAGACTGTGTAATCATATCCTGCCATCGCGAGATAGCGTGCCTGTTTTGTGAAAGGATCATTTGATATCGTGTAATTCGTAAAGGATGTCATCCCGAGGCTGTCGCCCGGATATATAATCTTCGATCCGTCGTGATAGACATCAACAGTGTCTGTTGCAATCGGTCCCTGTATATATGTCCAGCCTATTACTCCGGGATAATTTGTCCAACCGACCTCCTCTTCAAGTTGAAACTGATAGCCGATGTCCTCCTCAGTTATGAATCCTAAAAGGTCATTCGCCGCATCACCCGCCTCATTGCCTATGTCACTGTCAATATTGTATGAAATGTAAGCCTGCCTTATTTTTTTGCCTGTTGTGTTAATTACACTGAGTCTTATGAAGAATACATCCGCCAGAATAATTGAGCTAAACTCATAGGTGAACTGCTCCACAACAAGGCCAAGAGGCTTGTTTTCAGATGTAAAGTGCTTGCTTTCATCCATTTCATTCATTACGCAGTAAGAATCAAGTTGAGAGAGGATTGAATCTATGGGATATTCGAGCTGATCACTCAAATATACCCTGAATGCATAGTCATCATAAGGGGCGGGATTGTCGGATCCGTCTCCCGGCACGAACTCGGTACCTCCGCTATTGGCATTGTATCCGCACGATACAAGAGTGTCAAAGAAAAATGTAGTGTCACCTCCGGATATGATGAATGCGGTATCGACAAGTCCTCCTATCCACATTCCTGACCCGAATATGTATGTCTCTGCCACAAACCCCGACGGCCACCAGCACCCTGATGCTCCAGTCTCACAGTTCTGCCCCACTATTCCAAAATTGCTGATGTAAATCCCTATGTTGTTTGCATCAATCAATTCCTGGTCATATACCGCGTAAGTGCTTAATGCAGTTAGAAGAATTAGTCCGAAAACAAATAATCTCTTCATCCAATCCTCCTTTTGACTTGATAATTTATTATACATTGTTTTATACTTATTTCAATACTTAATTCTGGTATTCTCTTGACTTATCTTTTATATCTGTTTTAATTAAACAAATTTCTTAAGGAGGCACTTTGAAGAAGCATTTACTTATAATTTTTGCTCTCATCTTCGGTCTTTCGCTCATTGCCG
>JBFXGO010000054.1:0-9843 GCA_050239825.1 bacterium | reverse complement strand
TCGCACCGCTTAAAACATTTACGAACGCCTCTATAGTGGTTGGCGCCGACAGAAACTATCCTCCGTGGGAGTATATGGATGAAAACGGCAAACCTGCGGGTTTCAATGTAGAACTCACAAAGGCGATAGCTTCGGAAATGAATATCGATATCCGGTTTTATTTTTCATCATGGTCTGATGTAAAAAGAAAACTCAATAACGGAGATATTGAAATCCTTCAGGGAATGTTCTACTCCAGCGAAAGAGCAGAGGAATTTGAATTTTCTTCCCCATATTTTTCCACTTCCTTCATTGTTGTTTCAAGAAGAAATACTCCATCTCCCCAAAGCATTGAAGACCTGAAAGAAAAAATCATTCTCGTTGAAAAAGACGATATCATGCACGATTTTGCGGTGCAAAATTTGATTGGCGACAGCATCATTTCATTCAATGACTGCGAAGCCGCCCTCAAGAGTTTGGCATCGGGAAATGGAGATTATGTGCTGATGGGCAAAATTCAGGCAGAATATTTTATAAAAAAGAACGATCTAACCGAGCTTTTGGTGAGTGATTTCAACCTCAAATCCGAGGAATACTGCTATGCCGTAAAAAAGGGGAATGAAGCAATACTCTCTTTGTTTGAAGAGGGCTTCTCAATAATCAAAAACAATGGAGAGTACAGGCGCATCAGAAACAAGTGGTTTGGATTATCAAGGGAAGATAAATTGGCTAACACACTCACAAATCTGAAATACGCATTTATTTTTCTGATGGCAGTTCTCATAGGATTTGCTTTATTTTCCTTCTCTCTGAAAAAAGCAGTTGAAAGAAGAACTGCGGAGCTTGCAGAGGAAAATAAAAAGAGAGCGGAAGCGGAAAAAAACCTTATTGACAGCAGAAATTATTTGAACAAACTAATTGAAACGATCCCTGTTCCGATTTTTTACAAGGATAGAAATGGAAAATACCTGATCGTAAATCCATCATTTGAAGAATTTTACGGAGTGACAAAAGAGGAGATTGAAGGAAAGAGCATTTTTGAATTTACCGGAGAGCGTGAAGCGGAATCTCTGCATGCAAAGGATTTGGAGCTTATGAAGACGGGAGAGGTTCAGATTTATGAAACCGAAATACAAAACAAATTCAAAGAGATAAGAAATGTGATTTTTCACAAAGCGCTTTTAAGAGATCATAAAAATGAGATAAACGGAATAGTCGGCATCATTTTGGATGTCACTCAGTTGAAGAAAACAGAGGAGGATATGAGAAACCTTGACAGACTAAATGCTCTGGGAATATTTGCCGGAGGAATCGCCCATGATTTCAACAATCTGCTTACTGGCATTATGGGCAATCTTGATCTGATCCTCTCCCTCGTGCCCAAAGAGGGAGTTGTGGTGAGATTCGTCGAAAATGCGATGAAGACAGCGGAGGCGGCAAGCGGACTTTCCAAACAACTGCTGACCTTTGCGGCCGGAGGCCAGCCTATGAAAACCGTTGTTACGGCGAAAAAACTGATTGAAGAGACAACCGAATTTTTGACGAGAGGGTCGGATGCGCAAATTAAAATCAATATAGATAAAAATTCAAAAAATATTACGGCTGATGAGAGTCAGTTAAGGCAGGTTATAAGCAATATAATTATTAATTCAATGCAGGCAATGCCTAAAGGGCTTAAGCTTGAAGTAAGTATTCGGAATGCGCAATACGAGGAAGTGCCTCAAAATCTTGTCAGAGGCGACTACCTTACAATTACAATTAAGGATAATGGACCGGGAATTGATAAAAAGATAATAGGCAGAATTTTTAATCCATTTTTCACAACTAAAGCTACTGGGAATGGTCTTGGACTCGCAGTTGCATATTCAATTATGAAAAAACACGGAGGAGAGATAAAAGCCGCTTCTACTGAGGGCGCAGGGTCGGAATTTGTTCTTTACCTTCCCTCTACAGAGAGTGTCGTTTCAAAACAGAATTACGAAGAAGCAGATTCGCACGACTTTCTTTTAAAGAATTTGAAGATTCTTGTGATGGATGATGAAAAGGTCATAAGAGATGTTCTTTACAATATACTTAAAAGCTGCGGCTGTGAAGCGGAGACATCCGAGAGGGGCGAGGATGCAGTTGAATTGTATGAAAATGCAATAAAGAACCACAAGCCCTTTGACATTGTAGTGCTTGACCTGACAGTTCATGGAGGAATGGGCGGCAAAGATACCGCAAGCAAGATTAAAGAGATTGATCCGGAAGCAAAACTCATTGTTTCAAGCGGATACTCTGAAGATGATATAATGGCGGACTACAAAAACTATGGGTTTTCAGGTGTAGTTACAAAGCCCTATGTCAGTAAAATCCTAATTGCAGAAATTGAAAGAGTATTGAAAGATAGAGTTAAAAATAATTAGACGAAAGGTTGGCTTTGGTGTTCGAGAATGTTGTCTTGCGTCACGCCATCTTTACAGTGTAATGTTTTTGACACGGTATCTTGATTTGTTCGAAAACTTAAATTCATAATTATATTATCTTAATGAAATGCATGAATTTTGCTCAATTTGCATCAAAAACAGAAGGAGGAAATGATGTTTGAAAAACCAGATGAAAAAATAGATGAGATTATTGATGAAATTGAGAAGAAAAATGAAAAGAGTGATTCAGAGGAGGATTCTGCCAACCTCAAACGCGGCAAAAGAGTTCCTTCAAGGGAGATTACGGCATTGGTTGTCTTTCTTCTTTTTATTGCCTCGGTATTCTATAATTACAACAGATATGAAAGTTTGAATGCACCGTTTGAAGTGACTGATGATGAAAAACTTGTATCAATGAAAAATCATCTCTACCTTTTGACTCAGAAGATATCCGGTTATAAGGACAAAGAAGGAAAACTTCCTTTCTCGGTCAATGATATAATGATAGATAATTCCTTCACTATCTACAGAATAATTGATGATACTCTCTACGAGATTGAATGCAGATATGAAAATCTGCGGGTAAAATATATTTCCACTGAAAGCGCAGAAGGTCTCTTATCGGAAGAAATGACAAAATTGCTCAACAGGGAGGAAAAATGAAATCAAAGGGATTTGTTCTTATTGAGTCTCTTGTTGTTTTGATGATTATTGGAATCTTGATAAGTTTTGCCCTTCCCAACTATTTAGAGGTGAAAAAGATGGCGCAGGCGGTAAAAGTGATTGCCGATTTCGAAGCAATCAGAACCGCTGTTATATCATATTATGCCGACAGCGGCGAATTTCCGGCTGATGGATATCCGGGCGGAGTGCCAAAGGTTTTAAAACCATATCTTCCGGAAGGAATGAGTTTTGATCTGAGGCCTGAGCTTGATGTCAGGTATGACTGGGAGAATTGGGTAATCAAAGGAAAACCAAAGCACCCCAAAACTAATATTCTTTACGGAATATCTGTAACTTCAAAGGATGAACTTCTCATTAAAAAAATAAAAGGAATTTACCGGAATTCATTTCAATGGTCAATCAATGATAATTATACCTTTGTAATTGAATTTATCAAAAACAAATAAACCGGAGGGAAAATGGCGGATTTAAGGAAGATCTCTTCTGTCATGGATGAAAGAAGGTTTGAACTCTCTATGAAGATTCTAAAAGAGCATCTGCATTCTGAAAAAATAGTTGATTTTCCTGCAAACAGAGAGGAACGGTCCCTTTCCGATATTCTTTTTCATTTGAAATTTCTCTCCGAAGCCATTTATTTCAACAGTAAAAGTCTTTTCAACTCCTATCTTCTATGGTGTGTAGAGCTCTTTGAGTCAATAGGACTGAAAAAGCGCGACCTCATTGTAAATATTAATGCCATGAAAAAAGTGTTTGCAGATGTTTTCAATGAGGATGAGTTTGAAACAATCTCCGAATTTCTCGAAAGCGGAAAGTTTTTTATCGGCGAAAGGTCGGCTTCAAAAAGAACTGTTAAATGCAGAGAAGAGAAGAGCGTTCAGAAGTATCTTTCTTATTCCGTAAAGGGTGATAGGAAGCAGGCTGAGGAATTTATTATGTCTCTCTACAATGAAGGAATGAGCATACAGGAAATCTATACGGGCATTCTGCAGGAATCTCTTTACAGGTTGGGACGGATGTGGCAGACGAACAGGATAACTGTTGCAGAGGAACATTTGGGAGCTGGAACAACAGAATATATAATGTCCCAGTTTTATCAGAAAATATTTGCACCAAAGAAAAGCGGTAAGAAGATTGTAGCCGCCTGTGTTTCAAACGAACTTCATCAGATAGGACTCAGAATGGTTTCAGATATGTTTGAGTATGAAGGTTGGGAGACACTCTTTATTGGAGCAAATACTCCCGCAAGCGCGATAGTGGATTCGCTTGCTGAAAATAGGGCAGATATGCTCGCTCTTTCTGTCACCATGGCATTTCATCTGAAGCAGGCAGAAAAGATAATAAGCGAAGTAAGCAAAAGAAGAGAAATCTCAGGCGTAAAAATTATTGTCGGCGAATATCCTTTTATTCTGGATAAACAGCTCTACAAAAAAATCGGAGCTCGCGCTTTTGCCGAAACTTGTGAGACCGCGGTGAAGGCGGCGAATAATGCGCTCGACTGCAGTTGAAACTGCATAGCATCCATAGAGCCTCTTCTATTGACTTTTACCGCGGAGAATGTAATATTCTTTTAGGAGGCGAAATATGATATTTATTCGGCTTATCTACAATCTCTCCCTTCTCATTTCAATAAGCATCGTCTCTTCATTTTTCAACAATATTGACATGGGCGGCAATGTTTTAAAAAAAGTGTATCAGGGTTTTCTCTTTGGCGGAGTTGCCATTGTGGGAATGCTTGACCCTGTGGTTCTCTCACCCGGCCTAATCTTTGACGGAAGATCTGTAGTTCTCAGCCTGGCATCTTTTTTATTCGGCACTGTCACAATGACAATATCCTCGTCAATGGCTATACTCTTCAGAATCCATGAGGGGGGCATCGGCACAGTGACCGGGGTTATGGTTATCGCTTCATCGGCAATTACGGGACATTTGTGCAGGCAGGTAATTAAAAATAAAAAGCAGAATCCAAAAGTGTCGGATATTTATATAATGAGCATTATAACCCATTTCTTGATGATTCTTCTGATGTTTTCTCTTCCAAAGGGATACTCCATTGAAACGATCAAAAAAATAATTCTTCCAGTTATGCTGATATATCCATTAGCGTCTCTTCTCATAGGAAAAATATTTATAGACTCAGCGAAGAATCTCAGCACTCTCAAAGAGTTGAAAAAGAGTGAATCTACTCTGCAAAAGATTTTCGATTTGCTTCCCATAGGCCTTTGGTTTGCCGACAAGAAAGGAAAGCTTTTAAAGGGAAACAGCACGGGGGTGAAGATCTGGGGCGGCGAACCGCTTGTAGGAAAAGACGAGTATAAAATATTTAAGGCAAGGCGGCTACCGTCAATGGAACCTGTCAGAGAAGACGACTGGGCACTCAATCGCACAATAAAGAATTTCATAACAGTGAAGGATGAATTGCTTGAGATAGATACTTTTGACGGGAAGAAGAAGATAATTCTCAACTATACGGCGCCCGTACTTGATGATAAAAATGAACTTCTCGGAGCAATTGTCGTTAATTTGGACATTACTGAAAATGTGAAGGCGGAGGAGCAGATAAGACAGAATGAAAGAATCCTTCAGGCGACTCAGAGAATTTCAAAGATAGGCGGTTGGGAGTGGGATGTTGAAAATGGCAAGATGTTTTGGACAGAGGAGGTATTCAGGATACATGAAATTGAAGAGGAGGAAAGAAAGAAAAATGCGGAAGATCTGATAAGCCAGTCGGTGAAATGCTACCATCAGGAAGACAGAGAGAAGATTCTTGCCGCCTTTAGAAAATGTGTCTCCGAGGGAACGCCTTATGACATGAGATTTCCGTTCACAACCTATGCCGGAAATGAAAAGTTCGTAAGAACTTCCGCTCATGCGGAGAGAAGGGATGGGAAAATAATCAAGGTGATAGGAAATTTGATGGACATAACGGAGCAGGTGAAAATAGAGGATGCTCTGGCAAAGGAGAAGGAGCTCTTAAGAGCCACTTTGCAGAACATACAGGATGGAGTGATCACTACTGACATAGAAGGAAATATTGCAATTATAAATAAAGTGGCTGGCAGGATGATAGGAAGAAAACTAAAGGATGTTCTCGGTAAAAACATCTCCGAGGTATTTGATGAGAAATCTGAAGAGAGCAGAGCCCGCATGAAATCAATAGTATTTGAAGCTATAAAAGAAAAGAAAACAATGGATTTGCCTGAGGCAAGAATTCTGGTATCTGCAGACAAAAAGGAACATCTCATAAATCAGAGTTGTGCGCCGATCATAGGAAAGAACAGCGAACCCTTTGGGGCAGTTCTCGTCTTCAGCGATATAACCGAAAAACGAAAGATAGATGAGAATATTAAAAGAGCCGATAAATTAACAGCTCTCGGAACCCTTGCCGGAGGAATCGCCCATGATTTCAACAATCTTTTAAACGGAATATTCGGTTATATTGAGCTTGCAAAGAGAGAGGCATCGGAAAATCTTTTTGCAGTGAAGTACTTGGACAGCGCATTGGAGACATTTACAAGGGCAAATGACCTTACAAGGCAGATACTCACATTCAGCAAAGGTGGGGATCCGATAAAAAAAACCGGGTCTATTGAAAAAGTCATCAGGGAATCCGTGAAAATGGCATCAAGCGGTTCCAAAATAACAACTGAGATTAAAATAAACGGAAATCTTCACCCGTGTGAATTTGACAGCAATCAGATGCATCAGGTGTTTGATAATTTGATTATAAATGCAATTCAGGCAATGCCTCTTGGCGGCATTATAAAAATTGAAGCAGTCAACGCGACTGGAGGGGAAATTAAATTCAAGGGAGAGAAGAGACGCGATTATGTGAAAATATCAATGACGGATACAGGCGAGGGAATACAGCAGTCGGCTATTTCCCAGATATTTGACCCATTCTTTACGACAAAACCCAATGGCATGGGGCTTGGATTGGCAATGGTTTATTCAATAATCAAAAAACATGGCGGCTATATTGATGTTGAATCCAAAATCGGCGAATTTACAAAATTTCTGATATACCTTCCCGCATCAACTGTCTCTGATGCCATGCAGGTGAAAAACGAACCGACAATGAAAATAAATCCATGCAGAGTTCTTATTATGGATGATGAGAAAACAATAATAGAGACCACAGAGAAGCTACTCGGGAAAATGGGCTATGAAGTCATTACATCTTCGACTGGAGATGAAGCGCTTGGAATTGTAAAAAGAGCTGTTGAATCTGGAAAGGAAATAGATGCGGCAATATTGGATTTGACAGTTCCGGGAGGAAGAGGGGGCGCAGAGATAGTAAATGAGCTGAAAAGAATCTCCCCGAAGTGCATTCTGGTGGCTTCCAGTGGATACTCTGAGGATGAAGTCATTGCACAGCCGGAAAGATTCGGATTTACTGATTCTATAGCGAAACCATACAGAATAAGCCATCTTACGGATATTTTATCAAAATGTCTCAATAAGAAATCTTCTGATTGACGGTGTCATGTTTTCATGTCTAAAAAATATGAATAACATACAAAATAAAGAATCCCTCAAGTTGAAAAAAACAAAATTTTATGCTATAATCTGATAAAAGAAAAGAAAATTTATTTTGGATCAAGGCAAAAAAAGGAAAGTGCTTTTTTTTATTATTCAGGAGCAAAAGGATGGACAAAATGTACTGTGTATTTTGCGAAAAAAAATCAAGGAACTCAGAAAAAGATGTTGAAGAACTATACTGCATTCATTGCAGGAGGTGCGGGTCGTATAGGATAGATATTAAATCGTACAGGGATTTCAAAGTTTCAAGTTTATACAAAAGCAGGCATTTTATAATTTCCATAATAAAGGAGATCAACTGCTCTGGCAGAATTCCCACAATCGGATTTGCAAACGAACTTCCGGATGATGGAATTTTGACTTTTGAAAAAATGATTTCCATGTATCCAAAGAGTATTGAAGAGAAGATAGAGAGAATTACAACGAACTTGAAAAGAAGGAGCGAAGAGAAAAAGATTATTACCCTCATGAAAAACGACTATGCATTCTACTATTCGGAAGATGAAGAGGAGATGAAAAAGATAAAGAGCATTCTATTAGAGAGAGATCTCATAGACATAAAAAGACATGAAATGGGTATATTAAGCAAAAAGAGTTACAGATATAATTTTTTTGAAGATATTTGTATAAAAATAACAGATAAATGTTGACTTTTTTAACTTTAAAGTTTATCCTATCATTAATATGAAAGGGAATATCCGTTTGAGAGAGTTTGGGAAAAAATATATTTTGATTATTGTTTTTACATCAATACTCATCTCCGCTCTATTTGTTCTCTATTATTTTCATGAAAGAAGCACCATCGTGGCAATGGAAAGCAAAGACCTGAAATCTGTCTTTGAGATTAAATCAAGACAGATAGCAAAATGGATAAATGAAAGAATTATCGACGGTCAATATATTAAAAGCTCTCCGACTGTAAAAAAGTACCTTTTAAATCCTTTCGATGATACATTGAGAAAAGAGTTGAAAAAGAGGCTTGCAGGCTTTTCTCTTGATGATTCCTACGGCAATGTGAGGGTTTTTGACAAAGAGATGAACCATCTCTTTTCAAGCGGAATTGAACTTGGAGAGGTGGGAAAAGAATTAAAAGATTATATAGAAAAAGCGGCTGATAAGGATTCGGTGATTCTATCGGATTTTTTCTCATGCGAATTTCATCACAGGGTTCACCTTGAGCTTATAATACCGATTTCTGATGACGGCAAAAACATAGGTTTCGTGCTTATTGATGTTCTTCCCGAGGCTTATCTCTATCAAATGATGCAGTCATATCCCTTAAGCAGCAAGACCTCTGAAATTCTTATAGTAAGAAGGGAGGGAGATTCGGTTGTATATCTCAACAATCTCAGACACAAACCAGACGCCGCTTTGAAGTTCACCATTCCCCTCTCTTCGCAGGATGTTCCTGCGGTTAAAGCAGTGCTCGGAGAAAGGGGGTTCATTACAGGCATTGATTACAGAGGAAAAAAAGTTTTAGCATACATTGACAGCGTGCCTTTCATGGATTGGCATATGGTCACCAAAATTGATCTATCGGAGGTTTATTCCTCTCTTTCATACAAGTTTCTCGTAGGAATTATTATTCTTCTCTTCTCTCTTTCGATTGTCTCTTCCTTCATGCTATTTTTCTGGCTCTCCGACAGAAATAAGTTTTTGTCGAAAGAGCTTGAAAGAGAAAAGAAACTGAAGATATTAAACAGCTATCTTGAAACAATTGTTGAAACGGCTCCTGTTGCAATATATGACATTGATGTCGATGGAAGAGTGAAATCAATATGGAACAGGGAAGCAGAGATGATGTTCGGAATCGCCAAAGCGGATGTCATAGGAAAAATGCTTCCGATAGTTTCCGAATTGAGGAGAGAAGAATTTGACGGCTTGAGAAGCCGAGTGCTTGATGGAAATCCGTTCAGGGGGCTGGAAGTAGAAGGACAGAGGATAGACAAAAGCAAAATATGTTTAAGTTTATCGACAGCCCCAACTTTTGATTTGAACGGAAAGGCGGATGGAGTAATAGCTATAGCTCTCGACATAACAGAGAAGAAGAAGCAGGAGACGGAGCTTAAAGAGTCAATTTCAAATCTTGAGACTCTGAATGAAGAGCTGCAAACCTCCGAAGAGGAGCTTATTTCGGCAGAAGAGGAGCTCAGAACTCAGGTTGAAGAGCTTGAATTGAGCCAAAAATCTTTGATGGAATCAGAGGAGAAATTCAGAATTGCGCTCAAGAATGCAA
>JBFXGO010000018.1:0-45685 GCA_050239825.1 bacterium | reverse complement strand
AAGCTATAAGTCCGTTCTTCACAATGTTGCTTACTGATTCCTTCTCTGTCTCTTCGTTTAGTTTTATTCTATTCCCTTTACCAAGCTGTGTCAAGGTTTCCGAGTCAATCTCATCATACTCATAGCACTCAACTCTGGCTACTCTTGCATCCTTTCCAACCTTCCTTTCGATCTCTATGCTTAAGTATCCGTCCTCATAGTATTGAAGCGGCAGTATTACCTTTGTTGTATCCTCGCCTTTTCCTCCATACACAACTCCTATTACTTCTCCATCTATCTTGACTATCTGAGGAATGTAAGGATTTTTATCGCTTGTTATTACGGATACTTCATAATAGTGATCCTGCTTTAACCCTGCTATATCATATTTCATCTTCTCCACAGGAAACTT
The DNA here is from genome assembly GCA_050239825.1 of bacterium. Lineage (GTDB taxonomy): Bacteria > Hydrothermota > 32-111 > 32-111 > 32-111 > UBA2202. The sequence goes on along the minus strand of JBFXGO010000018.1, from coordinate 45,294 downwards.
GCCTGAAACATAATCATAAATACTTGATTCTGTATTCGTTATCTCCGTTGTTGTCAGTTCGCTTGCATATAAAGTAATATTCGAAAGAGTTCCTATGCTGTCTTCAAAGTAATTGACTCTGTATCCATCTCCTTTCTTTTCAGTCCAGATGCTGTATATTCTTGTCTTAGCAACTCTCGGAGAGTAAGTAATGTCAAAATCAGGTGCGAAGACGCTGTCCTCTCCTTCTGCTATTGTTCTTTCTATATTTACTGCATTGACAAACTGTTTTAAGCATACGGAGTTGTCCTTAACATAAGTATAAATCATGTGGTCTCTTGCCTTTACATCATAAGCATTATCCTCAATTAACTCGGCATTCTCAGATACATAATCACCTATTATCTTTTTCTGAAATAATGATTGATTGCCTTCGGAATCAATATTCTCCCAAACCACTCTTGTTGTATCTCCGTCTCTCCAGATCGTACTGTTGGTAGCCGTATTGTTAGCACTGCTTAAAATAAGAGATGGTTGCCAAGGAGGAGTAGATTTAGCATTAAAATATTTAATAGCGCATTCATTGTTTGTCGAGATATATGTAATTATTGGTGAGAGCGCAGTTGTTCCATTTACATACTGATTGTAAAATGAAACACTCTGGTTGTTTTTAACTTTAATTAAATTACCATAAAGGTCTTGTTCGCCTGTATAAGGTATCAGAACTGTCGGGTCCTCAGGATATATAAAGAATGAATCATATATCAAATCCCCTGCTTCATCGCCAAGATACCTATATACAATCCCTGCTCCGCTCATGTATCTTTTCAATGAATTAAACATCAATGACGGTTCATATACACTAAGTGCAGGAAATTGTAATGTGTCTGTCTCTTCTATGGGTGAATTAAACCATGCTGACATATAATCGGCATTATTCTTCCAAAGCAATAACTTTATTTTTCTTGCTGAGTTGTAACCTAACACCGAACCATTGCCTTCTCCTGCAACAATCAAGTCAAACCCACTGCTTAATGAATCCTTCTTTCCGTAAATAACTTTATCCCCATCAGTATATGTGATATAAACGCTCTTCGTTATATTATCCCTAAATATGTGATTTCCATTATTCTTTCCTGTAGCTTCATTTATTGTTGACCACATAAAGGGCTCTATGTAGCTTGTATCCGGAAAATACCCGTCCTTATATGCAACAACCTTCATCGGCGTCGTGCTGCTGATATTTCTGTCAGACCATATAACTGTCCCCAAACTGTTTGTTATGCCCCTCTCTATTCTTCCGTCGTAGTAATAAACATCTATCGTACAGCCCGGTATGCCCAGATATTCAAATCCTTCCGGTTGCGGATCCGGTATCAACACTTTTGTTACTTCTACTCTTATGTCTTCAAGTTTTAATACAGGTATCTCATCTCTGTGACTCACATAAAGTGTCTCTCCCACAACAGGTATCACAACTTTTCTCGATGGGCCAAGTATTCCGCCATTGTCAGACCAGTATTTGAATACTATTTCCTCATCGCTCTCTGTCCTTATCCCGCTTACTCTTATTGGTGATTCAGATGGATTAATCTCGTCAAAATAACCCTTTGCAAAGGTGTCGCCTCCCTCCTGATAAAGCACATAAGTAAAATTGCCAAGCATCTCTATACTGTCAACGCTTATCTCTATACTATCATCAGCATTTACAACTATGCTCTCTTTGTTCAATATTATCTTCGCAGGTCTGTAATCATCATAATATCGTAATAGGCATGCTAACCCATTATAAGAACTCTTAGAACATATGTTATATCCTATTTCAAACAACTCCGGACTCCATTTTGTTAAAAATAACCATGAGGTACCTCTAGATCTTGATGAGTTTAAAAGTATATCATTATATGTTGTTCCATCCACCAATGGCCATATATCATATACAGTGTCCTCTAAATCCATGTCTGCTCTTCCAGTAAACATTGTATTAGTAAAAGTTCTACTAAACCTCTCAAAATCTAAATCAGTAAACACGATTGACCCGGTTCTCCAAATCTTATATGCCATTTCTAAATCCAATACAGCATGAGAAATATCTTCAGCTCTATCTCCCGAATTATATTTGTCGCAATAGTAATTCCAAAAATAACAGTCGTTTTCTACTGATGTGTATAAAAAACTCTTAAAATATCTCCCCATTTCCTCAACTCTGGATTTATATTTATTTTCTCCGGTTATTTCAAACATCAATGCAAATACTTGACCAAGTATGAACTGCTGATTCATTGGATATATTACTTTCTGTAAATCCGGAGTGTCAAAAGTATCAGATGAAAACACTTTTAAATTCCACATATTATTAGTATCCCAGCAATAATGACCATCCTCGTAACTAGTTTCGTAATAATCCAATACTTCGTTTATAACTTTCTTAAGAGTATCCTCATTTATTTTGCTTCTCCCACTATTCATCTCTGAAAATTTATCTTCATTCTTTAATATTAAACAAAGCTCCGCTACAGGTTTAATTATCATTCCATTACATACCATAAATGGATATGCAAATATTTCCTCATCAATATTTGGCCAATATTCTTTCCACTCAGAATAAGTCAACCATTCCCATTCTGCAGGCACTGAAGAGAAATCACTATCTTTTGAATGATAGTAATAATATTCTGTATTGTCAGTTGCTCTCCATAATCCATGAGTATGTCTTTGTCCCAAACTGTCTGTAAATGTTGTAACATTCCTTTCATTATCTCTCACTTCAATTATTTTCTGTATATAATCACAGCTCTTTTCTAAATAATAATCTTCTCTCGTTACTTCGTACATCCTCAGCAATCCATTTATTGCGTCTGAGACTCCCCAAGAAATATGTTTGCTATCATCTCCTTCTTGTGAGTTTAAATTTGTTTCTATATTATCCAAAACTGAAGTGCTATTGAATAATTCTATCATTTCTTCCTTTGTCTCCGTAGTTAGTGCATTAATCATCAAAAATGTTAATAACAAAACCATTATAACAAATACGTTTTTAGTTTCCATTTTTCCTCCTTTTTGTTTTTCCCAATCTATTTGTTATAAAATCCCATCTCCTAAAGTCAATAGTCTTTTTATTCATTTGACAAAATGACGTCTCTCTGCTCTATCAGCGCATTTTATGTTTTGTCAATTTGTTTCGTGGTTTGAAAGGTCTGTTTCCTTTCCATATTATTCCTCCTTTAGGTTGTAGTTAATAAAATGCTAAATGATATTTTAATCTTTGTCAAGTCTATTGTGATTATTTTTATTGTTCAGTTTTGACCCAGAGATATTAATTTTTTTTCATAGTGATAGCTCACTAATTTACCAGCTTACTATCTTTCGATTCCTTCCTCTTGACTCATACTTTGTCTATATTATAATTGCTTTTATGTTTATTGATTTGCATAATCATACAAAATTCTCCTATGATGCAAAAAGAACTATGGAGGATGCTGTTAAAGAAGCAGTTGAAAAGAAAATCAGCTTTTTTGGGTTTTCAGACCATCTTGATTTCAATGAAGATGATCCGGGAAATGAATACTATAACGGATGCAGACAGTTGAGAGAGTTTGAGAAACTCTCTCTGAAATACTCATCGGATATTACCCTTCTTCTGGGAATAGAGGCATCTCTTGAAAAATCTTATGAAGAGAAGATAAGAAATGTTTTCAGGAAATTTCCATTCTCTTTTAGAATCATGTCAGCCCATTTTGTTGAAGGCATAGTTATATCTGACTGGATCATAATTAAGGAAAGGAATGCCAAAAGAAGCGAAGATGTTGATTATTCTCCATACTTTACAGCTCTGAAGGAGATAACACACTTCAAGGAATTTGATATTCTGGGTCATATCGACTACTATAAGAAATATTCAAAATTCTCAGACCATATCAAAACATTCGAAAAACACAGAAGTGATTATAAGGAGATACTATCAAGAATCATCGAGAGCGGAAAGGTCATTGAAGTCAACACAAGCGGTTTAAGGCATAAATGCAGTGAGCAGTTTCCCTCTCTCGAGATACTTGAACTTTACAGAGAGCTCGGAGGAAGAAGCATTGCCACAGGCTCTGACTCGCACAATATAGGCGATGTTGCATTTAAATTCAAAGAGGTGTATAATATTTTAGAAAATTTAAAATTAAAGGTCTTGAAAATCAAATAAGGAGTCAAAATGTTTCCTATTTCATTTTTTAAGGAGAGAAGGAAAAAGGTTTTTAAGTCGATGGAACCAAATTCGCTTTTTTTTCTCGAAAGCGCCACTCCAAAGGAGAAGAATACAGACAACCACTATATTTACAGACAGGACTCGTCATTCTACTACCTGACAGGATTCTCCTCAGAAAATTCAGCACTTCTTATGGTGAAAACACAGAACGAAACAAAGGAGATGCTTTTTGTCGAGGAGAATAATCCATTCCTTGAATTATGGCTAGGGAAGAGAAAATCATTTGATGAGGTCAAGAAAGAGACAGGAATTGATGAGGTGCATTCTATAAAAGAGCTGTACCAGCACATGGCTCTTCATGTGAATGATAAGATGCTTCTCTACTTTGACTTCACAAACAGACAGGTTTCCAGTTTCCTTGACTATCAGCACTATCGTTTAACGAGAATAAGGGAGCACTTTCCTCAAATAACAGCTGTTCAACCGGCAACGAAAGTAATTTACCCTGTAAGGATAATAAAAGATGAGCATGAAATAAAAGCAATAAGGCGCGCAATTGAGATTACAAGAGACGGAATTGTCAATGCAATGAAAAAAGTTAAGCCCGGCATGTATGAGTATGAAGTTCAGGCAGACCTTGAGTATATATTCCTCAAAAACGGCGTCAAAGTTCCGGCTTTTCCATCCATAATAGCCGCCGGAGTAAATGCGGCTACACTTCATTACTCCGATAACAACTGCATAATAGAAAAGGATTCTCTTGTTCTTACAGATGTGGGAGCAGAGTATATGAATTATTCCGCCGATATAACGAGGGTCTTCCCCGCATCTGGAAAATTCACGAAGAGACAATCGGAAATCTATTCAATTCTGCTTGATATTCAGCAGACAGTCATTGATATGGTAAAACCCGGTGTTTCATTCAAGGAGATAAACGACAAGGCAACATCTTTGATAGCCAAGGCTCTGATAAAATTGAAATACATTAAAGATGTGAGCGATGTTAAAAAATACTATGCCCATTCAATAGGTCACATGCTTGGTCTTGATACTCATGATGTCAGCGAATATCCGCGACTCTTCCCTGAGTTGAGAGAGAATATGGTTTTAACCATAGAGCCGGGGATTTACATCAAAGAGGAATCTTTGGGATTAAGGATAGAAGACGATATCCTTGTCACAAAAAATGGAAACAAAAATCTCTCCTTTGATATTTTAAAGAGCATCAAAGAGATAGAAAGGACAATGCAATAATGTTCCGCGAAATTCTTCACATAAACGGCTTTACCCTTACTTCATACGGACTCATGCAGGCACTGGCCTTTGCCGCAGGCCTTATTGTGCTGAATATTATGTCAAAGAAGGAAAAGATAGACAAAGACAGACTCTATGACATGGCGATATGGATAATTATCGGAGGAATTGCAGGAGCTCGGATTTGGTTCGTCGCCGAAAATTTTTATGTTTACAAAAATGACATTCTTGCCATACTGAAAGTATGGGAAGGCGGAATGGTATTCTATGGAGGATTCATCGGTGGTTTTCTTGCAGGGCTTGTCTATCTGAAGAGGAACCATCTTGACATAGAGCAGGTGGGAGACATTACAATACCTGCTTTCTCTTTGGGAATATTTATAGGCAGAATCGGATGTTTTCTAAACGGATGTTGCTACGGAAAGGTCTCTTATTCATGCGGAGTTTCATTTCCAAAGGACTCACCTGCATACTTTGAACAGATGAGCTCAGGCGCTATCCCGCACAATGCGCCTTCTTCACTGCCTGTAATTCCCACCCAGCTTATTGAATCATTCTCATGTCTTATTATCTTCGTATTGTTGATTTATATGTATAACAGAAGAAAATTCAAGGGAGAGATTTTTTACTCTTTCTTTGTTTTATACGGCACAGAAAGGTTCCTTTTGGATTATCTGAGATTTTACTCGAAAGAGGCGATGATTTTCAAAATCTTTTCTCTTTCACAGGTGACATCCCTGATTCTTATAATCTCCGGGTTTCTGATGCTGCTCTCCTCCTATAAGCGAAATAAAGCAAAAGCATAGAGAAAGCGGCCGCCAGATAGAGAAAGAAAGATGAAAGGAAGACAGTCAGAACTCCAAACATTCTCATTATAAAGAATCCTATGAGCGGCATAATGATACCCCTAATGCCTGTCAGGAATATGTGAACAACCTGATAATCCTTTGAATCCCTCTCCTTTGCGAAGAAAATCACCGAGATATCCCAGAGCACGCTCACTCCTGCCATGCTTACAGAGAAAATTGCAAATGCGGCATACACGACCGGAAGTCATTTTTCTTCTCTCCACTTCTTTGGCTCTTCCGCCTTCATTCACCTCTATTTTTGAATAAAAATAACAGCAGAGAAATCCCATTATCCCTGCAAAAGCAAAAAGCATCATAAAAAGCATCTGATTGAAGTCTAAAAGATATCCGGCAACCATTGATGCAAGGAGCGAGAAGAGTGTGTGAGCCGACGCTAAGCCCGCCAGCAGCCCCCCAAACCAGCCGAGAGCCTTGTGCCGTGTGCCTTGAGCTTAATATGGGGAGTTGATTAATATTTAGTCTTTTCAGTAATCTTCTAAAACTTCTGGTACAACCCGTTCTTTCTATCATGGACGCTCGCGTCCATTACACCCGCGCCAATGGTTTTAGAAGATTCAGGCAATTAATTAACTTATTGAAAGTGTAAGCCCAAAGTCGGCGAGGACGCTCCGCGCAGACGCCCATCAAGTGGTTCTCTCCTTGCTCCGCTATCCCATCTTGATAATGCGGCGAAGCGGAGTGTGCGAGCCGACGCTATGCCCGCCAACAGCCCCCAAATCAGCCTTGAGCCTTGTGCCGTGTGCCTTGAGCAAAATACGGAGAGATGAGTAAATAACTTGCCTTTACAGTTCCGAGGAAAAATTCCAGTGCATCTCCGCACTGCTATTCAATGTTTTTCCGAGGACAAGCAAGTCAATTCTTATTGAAAGTGAAAGCTCAAAGTCGGCGAGGACGCTCCGCGCAGACGCCCATCAAGTGGTTCTCCCCTTGCTCCGCTTTCCCATCTTGATAAAGCGGCGAAGCGGAGTGTGCGAGCCGACGCTACGCCCGCCAGCAGCCACCAAGTCAGCCCTGAGCCGTGTGCCTTGTGCCTTGAGCTTAATACGGGGAGTTGATTAAATAACTTCCCTTTACAACTCCGAGGAAAAATTCCAGTGCAGTCATAACTCAATATACTGTTGATTAATATTTATTCTTTACAGTAATCTTCTAAAACTTCTGGTACAACCCGTTGTTTTATCATGGACGCTCGCGTCCATTACACCCTCGCCAATGGTTTTAGAAGATTCAGACAATTAATTAACTTTTTGAAAGTGAAAGCTCAAAGTCGGCGAGGACGCTCCGCGAAGACGCCCATCAAGTGGTTCTCTCCTTGCTACGCTAACCCATCTTGATAAAGCGGCGAAGCGAAGTGTGTGAGCCGACGCTACGCTATTCATCAGCCCCCTAATATTTCTTGATTACTCATAATTTATTATGTTCAAAAAATGCAACAAATGCAACCACCGTCCCTAAGATAAGTATCATACTGAAGGCATCTTATCGATGTTCTCGTGTGAAGAATCTATCAGTTTCCGGTTTTTCACATTTTTCACCCCCCGCCGCCCTATAGCTCATTTCTTGATTATTGACCAGTGATGTTGGACTAGGGATAACTTTTGATAAAGCGGTGAAGCGGAGTGTGTGAGCCGACGCTACACCCGCCAGCAGCCATCACAAAAAAAGCGACGGCCCCATTGCAGGGCCGTCTAGGGAGGGGGTTGAGGAAGATAGAATTAGGGGATTATCGATATTTTTTTAACCGTCTTATCAAAGCCTGTCTGCAGCATAACGATGTAGATTCCAGCTTTGACTTTTTTATCTCCCGACGGATTAGTATAACCTGAAAATGAATATCCGTCAAGAGAAGAAATTCCGTTCCATGTGAATGCATTGTCTCGGGAATCATATACTCCGGGAAGCAAGTCGGTCTTCTTGGAGTAATAAATAAGTTTGCCGTCAATCGTATATATGTATAGCATCAGATTGGAAATCGTGCGTTTTAATTCAAAAGGTATAACCAAATCTCCCCCGCTCAGAGAGTATGGATTCGGAAAAGGCGGAAGGAGCTGACTCTTTTCAATTTTTAAAACCTCATCAGTATCGGCATACATCACTGCCCCGTAAAAATCGGCTATTCCATATCCCACAGTTTGATTGGGAATCTCATAGAATGTAGTCTCCGGCTCAGTTGTTTCAAAAGGAGCGTATGCCGTGGCGTATAATGCCTCTTTTACAAATGAAGGATCCCAGTCAGGATGAGCCTGAAGAATAAGTGCGCATCCGGCCGATATAAGCGCGGCGGCGCCTGATGTTCCGAGAGTATAGTTATAACCGCCTGCCGAATCTGTCACAGTATATGGCCATTCGGCAAGAGCACATATGTCCGGTTTATACCTGACGGCATTCACCCCGAGTGTATCTATATATACATCGTAAGTCGGTCCTGTTGCGGATACGGTCGAATGCATAAGGTTATCATTCACGCCACCCACAGCAAGAACATTAAAAGCATCTGCCGGTGATACCATCATTGTGTCCGGTTTGTCTATGTCTATGTTTTTTATATTTCCTATTGAATTTACGACTACTATCCCGAATGAATCCGAAGCAATGTTTGCGATTTTTGCTATGTTTGTCGAATCTCCGGTCATAACCGAATACGGATACCAGTCCTTGTAACCAAGCGAACTTGAAATTATATCTGCTCCGAGAGAGTCAGCCCATTCTACAGCACGAATCCAGTTATCCTCTTCCGCAATAATTTCACTGTCTACTATCTCTGTTTTGGCTATCAGAAATTCTGCTCCGAATGCAGGCGAGACAAGTTCTCCGCTGGCGTAACCCGCTAAGAGTCCAAGCATCTTGGTTCCATGGTCAAGCTGCCTCACTTCATCGGAAGCTCCCCCCTCGGTTATTCCGGCGAATGGATAATCGTTTACAAAATCATAAGAAGTTATTATATTGACTCTTTCAAGAGCCGAATGAACGCATACCGGGGTGGTCCATGTTGTCTCAGCAAACTCCTCCGAGGAGTCAATGCTTGAAACCTCTCTCGTCATAAGAAGTCCGGTGTCAAACAATGCAAGCCTTACACCCTTTCCTGTGTAGCCGATGTTGTGAAGTTTGTTTATACCCAGCATTTTTATCTGATTTTCGCTGTTTGGGCCGTAATAGTATAAGTCTTCAACAGAGTCCGCAAAAGCAGTTTTGTTTTGAAGATATAAATTATCCACAGGTTCAAGGTCTATTTCAGACCTTCCGACAGCCACATCTGTAATTTTTGACACAAATGATAATTTTTTTATCGCGCGTATTTGTTCTTCAGTCGCATACACGGAGACGGCATTGAGCCATTTGGATTTTACTGCTGTCTTGGCTCCGGTCTTTTCAATTTCCTTTAAATAGTTTTCACTGATTGAAATATCAAGATGTGTGAATATCGGCTTGTTTTTTTTCTCTCGCCTCTCTTTAGAAACCGCGGATATATAATCTTTGTGTTTTGACAGAAATACATCTGCCTTGGAGTTTTCACCTTTGTCAATAAAGAAAATCCATATTTTTTTTCCGGCGGAAGATTTTGCCTCAGCATGCAGACCCTGTCCCGTCGCGGCGAGGAAGATAAAAATCAAACAAAAAATGACGAGAATTTTTCTAATCTTCATTTTCAACTCTCCTTAAGTATAAAACAACTTACCGCAAGAGCAATAAAATCAAGTGTTGCATTTTGCCCCATTTTGATTTGTTTCTCTTTATTTCACCACAAGACGCAGAATATCATTGAATGAAACCAAAACTATCAAAGCCATCAGCAAAAAGAATCCTATCTGCTGGTAAATGCTCATGAATTTCGTGGTCACCTTCTTTCTGAAGAGCATTTCAAAGAGAAAAATCATGATGTATGACCCATCCAGAGGAGGAAACGGTATTAAATTGAAGATGAACAGGTTGAGAGAAAAGAATGCCACAAAGGCAAGAAATGAATCAAATCCCCATTTTAGAGACTCGCCTGTCATGGAATAAATCGATATAGGTCCGCCGAGATTTTTAACTGACATTTTTCCGGTGAAAAGCTGGGCAAGAAATTTGAAAAGCGATGAAGAGATATAATTGACCCTTTCAATTGTCAGCTTCACTGCTTCAGTAAATGCAGGTTTTACAATCTCACTCGAGTAGCCGATTCCAATCACGCCCGTGTAAACAAGAGTATCGCCAACAGTCTCTTCTCTCTTTTCAGGTATTAGTGAGAAGATAAGAGTGTCTGCGCCTCTCTGAAGTTTTACAGCTATTGTCTTATCATACTTTGTCCTGATTATCTCGGACATCTCTTGCCATGTTTTTGTTTCGACTGAATCTATTGCAATAATTATATCACCCTTCATCATTCCCGCTTTGTCAGCAGGGCTCTTTGGGCTTATCAGTCCCACTTTCGTATTAATTGCAGGATATAGAGCGAATGAATCCGGTTTATCAATCTTGAAAGAAATCGTGATATTTTCATTATTTCTCAAAACTTTAAATGAGTTTATTTCATTTGGTCTTAGATATTTGAAAATATCTGTATAGTAAACAACAGGCCTCTCATTTATGGAAATTACCGAATCTCCTTTAAAGAAAATCGTGTCATATGGGGAGGATACGGAATAGACATATGAATTGGGCATATACGAAACGCCGAATATGACTGTCATTAAAAACAAAAGTATAAATGCAAGAATAAAATTGGCAAAGGGTCCGGCAAAGATGACCAGAATTCTCTTGATGGGATGCTTTACCATAAAATCGTCATCATCCCTCTCCTTTCCGTCAAAATCATCCATACCCTTTAATTTGACATAACCGCCAAAAGGCATGATTGAAAAACAGTAGTCAGTCCCATTCTTTTTTATGCCGAAAAGTCTTTTCCCCATTCCTATTGAAAATACCGGCACTCCTATTTTGAAAGACCTTGCTGCAATAAAATGGCCAAGTTCGTGAACAAATACCATTATCCCGAGAGTCAACACCATATAAACAAAAGTCATAGCTTTTCTCCTATTTCAAGAGCCCTCTTCTTTGCCCATTCCTCGCTCTCTTGAATTGATTTTATATTTATTTTGCGAGCAGGAAAATGCTCCTTCATTACTTTTTCAATAATGTTTACAATATCTTTAAACTTAATTTTTTCCTTCAAAAACAATGAGACCGCACTCTCGTTGGCCGCATTGTAAACAGCGGGATATGTGGACTGCCGAGCAAGAGCATCGTATGCAAGTTTTATCGCCGGATACTTTTTAATGTCTATAGCATTTAAAGTGAGCTGGTAGTCCTCCATCTCCCTGAGTCTTTCGACAAGCATGTCCTTCGGTCTGTCGGGATAAAATAGGGCATGCGATATGGGAAGCACCATATCGGGCATAGCCATATTTGAAAGGTAGGTTCCGTCTTTAAGCAGAATCAGAGCGTGAATTACTGATTGCGGATGTATTATCACTCCAATCTGTTCTGCCTTGAGGTTGAAGAGATTGCACGCTTCAATAATTTCAAGCCCTTTGTTGACCATTGTGGATGAATCAACTGTAACCTTTTTGCCCATCGACCAGACAGGATGATTCAACACATCAGCCAAAGACAAGTCTGTTGTTTTCTTTTTAAATGGAACTCCTCCCGAAGCTGTGATGTAGCACTTTTCAATATTCTTTCTATCAAGACCTTTTAGAAGCTGCCATAATGCCGAGTGCTCCGAATCCACAGGACGTATCTCCGCTTTCGGATTTTTCTTTAAAGCCTGTTTTATTATCTCTCCGTAAGCTACAATTGTCTCTTTATTTGCAAGAGCTACTATTTTTTCTCTCTCTATTGCTCTGAGAGTGGGTTTGAATCCGACAGACCCCACCAGTCCGTTGACTGCTATATCATAGTCAAGATCATCGGCCAGCAATTCATTGACATCCTCATCTTTCTTCTGCTTTTTGCCGCGGAAGATAAGAATATTTTCTGATTTCAATGCTCCGTATTTGACATTGAATTCAGAGAGTATGCTTTGAAGTTTTTCTTTATTTGAGAGAGCAGTTGCTCCGACAAGCTTGAATTTTCCGGGATACCTTTTAATTATCTTCAGAGTAGACGCCCCTATTGAACCGGTTGCTCCGAGCAGAAGAATTTTTTTCACATCAGCCTGCCCTTGAGAATAAAAACAAAGTAGTAATAGAAAAGTGGAAGAGCATAGAGGATTGAATCAAATCTGTCGAGCACGCCTCCGTGACCGGGAAGAAATGAAGATATGTCTTTTATATTTGCATCCCTCTTCATTGCTGATTCCACAAGATCTCCTGCAAGCCCTGCAACAACGGAAATTAATGACAGAACAAGAATGTCGGCTATTGAAAGAAAGGGCGCCCACAGCTTCATGAAAATAAAACCTGAGAGGAATGAAAAGAGCAATCCTCCCAAAAGCCCTTCATACGATTTTGAAGGCGATACTCGCGGCAAAATCTTATGCCTGCCTATCAATGACCCTAAAAAAAATGCTCCGGTATCAGCCATCCAAATCATCAGAAAAGGAAGATATATCATTATTCCGCAGTTGAAAACCGATTCGCTGAATTGACGCACAAGAAGCATGTGGCCGCCAAGCCAACCTGTGTATATAACGCCGAATGTTGTAGATGACATGTAGATTATAGATTCACCGCCGTTTTTTCTCCTCAACTCTCCAACAGTTACAAGCATAATGACGAGTGTTATCAGAAAATAAGTGAAGAGGGCGGAAGAGTAATACATTATGAATCCGAGTATTATGGATGAAAAGACGCCTACTTTGAAATATGGATTAAGGTTCTTTGCTCTAAGCAGATAAAAAAATTCATATGCCATTATACCTATGATGCCAAGTACCAGAAATAAAAAAGGAAATGAACCATAATCGAATATTGCAAGGAAAAACGGAACAAAGGCGAATGATGTCAGAAGACGAAAAAAAAGATTTGATTTATTTAACTTTTCCAAATCGTCTTTCCCTTTCAGAATAATTTTTCAAAGCTTTGTCAAATTCGTGTTCATCAAAATCAGGCCATAAAACTTCGGTGAAGTAAAGCTCGGAGTAAGCAGCCTCCCATAAAAGAAAATTCGAGAATCTGTACTCTCCGCTGGTTCTTATCATAAGGTCAGGGTCAGGAACATTCGGAAGATAGAGATGCTTGGAAAATTCATTCGTATCCAAAAATTCCAACTGCTGGTTTTTTAGTTTTCTGCATATCTGAATGCAGGCGTCTATTATCTCCTGCCTTCCCCCGTAATCAAATGCAAGCATCAGAGTGAGCCCGGTATTGTGTGTGGTCACCTGCTCCGCATTCTCCATCTTCTCAAGAAGAGCCCTTGAAAGCTTCGTTCTTCTGCCCGTAAACATAATTTTTACATTATTTTTATAGAGTTCGGAAACCTCTTTATCCAAAAGCCGAGTAAAGAGATTCATAAGTGCATTCACTTCGCGAGTCGGCCTCGACCAGTTTTCAGTGGAGAAAGAAAAAAGAGTGATGTATTTTATTCCAAGGTCTGAAGCCCGCTTGACAATTTTCCTGACAGATTCAACGCCTTTTTTGTGGCCGAAGATCCTGTTTTTACCATGTTTCTTTGCCCATCGCCCATTGCCGTCCATGACAATTGCAATGTGTATCGGGAGTTTTGAGCTGGACTCCTTTGACGGGTGCTTGACAGAGTCCTTGACTTCGTTCACAGTTCTAATATTTCCTTTTCTTTCTTTGCAAGCAGAGAATCGATATCTGCGATTTCCCTGTCCGTGGCTTTCTGCATCTCTTTTTCAAGTCGCTCTTCGTCATCCTCGGGAAGCTTTCCTTCTTTTTTCATTGCCTTCAGCTTGTCTATGGCTTCACGCCGTATCTGTCTCACAGAGACTCTGCTGTCCTCTGCAAGTTTTTTAAGGGTCTTCACTATTTCATGACGCCTTTCCTCTGTAAGAGGCGGAACTGACAAGCGTATTACATTGCCGTCGCTTGACGGTGTAAGTCCGATATTCGCCTTCAAAATTTCTTTTTCTATTTCATTGATTACACTCTTGTCCCAAGGTTGAATCACTATCAGCCTCGGCTCAGGAGTAGAAATGGTTGAAACCTGATTGAGAGGTGTTTTGACAGAATAGTAATCTACTGAAATCCCGTCAAGAAGTGTAGGAGAAGCTTTCCCTGTGCGTATCTTCGAAAGTTCGCTTTTGAATGCTTCTACCGCTTTATTCATTCCCGCTTCAGTCTCTTTTATCAATTTTTCTGGCATATTTCCCCCTTATGAAACTATTGTTCCTATTTTTTGTCCTTTGACGACTTTGGTAAAATTTCCTCTCTTCATTATATTGAATACGATTATCGGCAGTTTGTTTTCTTTGCTTAGAGATATAGCTGTCATATCCATGACATTCAGTTCATCATAAAGCACATTGGAGTACTTTATCTCATCATACATCTTGGCATTTTTGTTCTTCACAGGATCAAGATTGAAGACACCATCGACTTTTGTGCCTTTGAGAAGCACTTCGGCTCCTATCTCCGTGGCTCGAAGAACTGCGGCAGTATCTGTTGTAAAGAATGGGTTTCCTGTTCCTGCGGTGAAAATCACAATCCTTCTTTTATTTAGATGAGAGAGTGCTTTGCGTCTGATGTAAGGCTCCGCGAGCTGTCTTATATCAATGGCTGTCATCATTCTTGTTTCAATCTTGTTTTTTTCAATCATACCCTGCAGGACCATACCGTTAATTACAGTCGCAAGCATTCCGGAATAATCTGCGGAGACTCTTTCAAGCTTGAGTTTCTTCTCAAGGAGTGTTCCTCTGACGATATTTCCGCCTCCGATGACTATGCCTATGTCAACACCGAGATTGTAAACTTCTGTTATCTCATTAATGATGGGTTTCAATGAATTTTCACTAAACGGACCATCTTCCCTGTTGCCAAGGATTTCACCGGAAAGCTTCAGAAGTACCCTTTTGTATCTGGGCTTCTCTTTCATGCTAATCCCCGATTTTGAAGACTACGAACCTGCTTATCTTTATGTTTTCTCCGAACTTTGCTATGTTCTCCTTAATGAATTCTCCAACAGTCTTTTTGTCATCAGAACCGAAGAATTCCTGATTCATAAGGCAAATGTCGTCACAGTATTTTTTCAGTTTGTTTTCAACTATTTTATCAATGACATTCTGCGGTTTTTTGGCTTCCTTCATCTGG
This sequence comes from bacterium, assembly GCA_050239825.1. GTDB lineage: Bacteria > Hydrothermota > 32-111 > 32-111 > 32-111 > UBA2202. The sequence goes on along the minus strand of JBFXGO010000018.1, from coordinate 29,806 downwards.
TCTATGTAGACCGCCTTCTCTCTTTCAAGAAGCTCTGTCGGCACATCCTCTGCATTAACATACTGAGGCTCAACCTCTGCCGCCGCTATGTGGACAGCTATCTGATGCGTCATATTCATAAAATCAGGCGTCTTGGCGACAAAATCAGTTTCACAGTTGACTTCCACTAAAACTCCGAGTTTGCTACCTGTGTGTATATAAGCATGAACCAAGCCCTCATTTGCATCTCTTGAAGATTTCTTGGCGGCTTTCAGTATTCCCTGTTTTCTAAGGTAATCGATCGCCTTCTCCTCGTCTCCGTCATTCTCCGCAAGAGCCTTCTTGCAGTCCATTATTCCCAGCATAGTTCTGTCTTTAAGATGCTTTATCATTTCCATCGTAATTTCCATTTTTCCTCCTATTCAACCCTGCTCGTCAATTTTCTTGTTCTTGTGTTTTTGTCGGATGTCTGGTCAATTATCACCTCTTCGGTGAAGCCCTTTTCATCAAGTTTTTTTGAAGAGCCGCCTTCAGAAGAACCAGCCTCTTTTCTCATCATCTTTCCTTCGGCAACTGCCGATGAAATCACCTGAGTCACAGCCTCTATTGATTTTATGGCATCATCATTCCCAGGAATCGGCACTGCTACCGCATCCGGATCCGAATTTGTGTCAACAAGAGCTATTACGGGAATTCCCATGAGATTTGCCTCATGTATCGCTATCTTGTGCTTTTTTGTGTCGACAATGAAAATTACTTCGGGAAGTCGGTTCATGTTCTTTATTCCGCCGAACATTCTTGTCAGCTTCTCGATTTCCCTCTCTTTTCCCGTAACTTCTTTTTTAGTGAAATTCTTGAACCCGCCCGTAGCCATCTTCTTTTCGTAATCCTTAAGTCTTTCAATAGTCTTTTTGACTGTTGAGAAGTTTGTAAGAAGTCCTCCGAGCCACCTTTCAGAAATAAAGTATGAGTCGGTCAACATAGCTTCCTGTTTTATAATGTCCTTCGCCTGCTTTTTTGTGCCGACATAAAGTATCTCTCCGCCGTTTGCCACAATCTCTTTCACTGTGGCATGGGCTTTCTTCATCTGTTCGATGGTCTTCAAGAGGTCTATGATATAAATATCATTCCGCGCCGCAAATATATACGGCTTCATCTTCGGATTCCATCTCTCTGTCTTGTGTCCGAAATGGACTCCCGCCTTTAAAAGTTCTTCAATGGAAATCTTCATTGGCTAATCCTCCTTGGTTGTTCTTCCACTGCCAAGAAAGGGAGCACATAAAGTGCACCGCCCTTTCCGTTTGAAGCAGTGTGCGTATTTTGTTTATTATCTCTTTGAGAACTGGTATCTCTTTCTTGCCTTGGCAAGACCGTACTTCCTTCTCTCTTTTTCTCTGGAGTCTCTTGTCAAGAGTCCGTTTTCTTTCATAACAGCCTTGAATTCGGGATATTTCTCGACAATCGCTCTTGCTATTGCAAGACGGATTGCATCCTTCTGTCCTGTTATTCCGCCGCCGTTGACTCTTGCGTAAACCGATATCTTTTTATCAAGATTGCATAGCTTTAGAACATTGAGCACGCTCTCTTTGTGGTCGATTCTATGAATGAAATCATCAAGTTTTCTTCCATTTATCATAAAGGCATTCTTGCCTTCAATCAGGCGCACTCTCGCAACTGATTCCTTTCTTCTGCCGACATAAATCTTTTGCGCTGTCAAGGAAAACCTCCTTTATAATTTTATTGTCTCAGGTTTCTGTGAATCATGAGGATGCTGTGCATTTGCATATACCTTGAGTCTTGTCAGCATCTTTCTTCCGAGCTTGTTCTTCGGAAGCATTCTTTTAACCGAAAGAAGAATCACTCTGTCAGGGTGCTTTTCCATCAGCTCACTGAGATTCTTCTCTTTGAGATTGCCTATGTAGCCTGAATGAGAGTAGTACATCTTGTCTTCAAACTTTGCGCCGGTAAGACGGACCTTTTTGGCATTGATTATTATCACTCCGTCTCCGTTGTCGATGTCAGGCTGATAGGTGACTTTGTTTTTCCCCATGAGTATTTTTGCTATCTCTGTAGACATTCTGCCGAGCGTTCTGTTCTCAACGTCTATGAGGAACCATTTGTGATTGATTTCGCTCTCTTTGATTCTGGTTGTCTTCATCTGTCTCTCCTTACTTGCCCTGTTTTTCTAGTTCTTTTGCCTTGTCATAAGCCTTTATAGCTTCTTTGTCTTTCTTCATTCTTGTATAGCAGTCTGCCTGCATATAATATAGAGCGCTAATCTCCACATTAGCTTTTGCCATATAATCATCAAATATCTTTACTGCATCGGCATAGTTTTTATTCTTGTAGTATGCAAATCCGAGATTCAGCATTGACTCAAGGTCTTCGCTGTTTACTTCAAGAGCTGTCTTAAACAACGGTATCGCCTCCGCATATTTTTTCTTTTCTTCAAGGTAGATCTTTCCCATCTTGAAGGATGCATCTCCTCTGTATGAGTCAAGTTTGGTTTTTGCGAGAGAATCAACCGACTGGTAAACCTCAAAGAACTTTTTATATGATGCAATTGCGTCATCAAATTTCTTTGTGGAATAGTTTATCTCTCCCATCCAATAAAGAATCTGCGAGTTTGTGGGGTCAATGTCAATCGCCTTCTGAAGGTAATTCTTGGCCGCGTCGAACTTCTCTTCGCCGATATAATACTTGGCGACATTGAAGAAGAGTGAGAGATTCTTCGGATTCTTTGCAGTCGCCTTGGAAATTGTCTCAACCATCTTTGCCTCGTCGTCAGTTTCGGCATAGAGAAGAACAAGGTAATCATAGTTAGTTGAAGTATCGTAAACAACCTCGGCTTTATTGAGCCATGCTTCATAGTCGGCCTTTTTTTCCTTTGAATCTTTGTTCTTCAAAAATCCGGTGCCGGCGTTGAAGAGGACAGGCCAATAGAATTCAGTAGTCTCCTTCATCTCCTTCAAAACCTTTCCTGATGTGTCCTTGTCGAGAGCAATAACAAAATACTTTGCCGCCGTCTCATACTCCTGTTTTGAACCATAGGCTTTCCCAAGCCAAAGATATGCCTGAGCATTGTTAGGTTCAATTTTGGTAGCCTCGGTAAACTGCACAATTGCCTTATCAAAATCATTCTGCTGCATGTAAATTATGCCGCTTGACATAAACTGGTTGTTGCATCCCGCAAATGCGAGAATCAGCGCAAAAACAACCAAAAATCTGACCTTGCTAAACATTTATACCTCCTGATATAAAGAAAGAACTAACTAATAAAAGTACTTTATTTTATCAAAATTTTCGGTTTTGTCAAGGGAAAATATATTATAGGGGTGTGAGGACTGTAAGTGTAGGGGGAACGGATAAATAAGAATTAATTTGCCAAACACTGATAAATCAAAGAGTGATGCCGTTTTTCTCATACTCCGCATAGCTATAGTTTTCATTTGAACATATCATCCAGCATTGATTCCACTTCTGCCTTAAAATCATCCCCTATAGAGAGTCGTTCGTCGGCTTTCTCCTTCATCAGGGAAAGAATGGAATTGGCGGCATTCTTTGAAGAGACCTGAACAACACCTATTATAGAACTCTTCCCGTATATTGAAATTAGGATTATATCATCTGTAATCGCATAATAATAGAATGAAAAGGTTCTTCCCTGCTGAAAAGCGCTTGTGAAATAATCTTCATGTATGAGCTTTGCCATTCCTTTGGTCGCATTGAAGATTCCCGCTTCAAGGGCTCCTATTGACTGCAACATGTAATCCGATTTTGCCATTCCCCTGTGATAAAGCATCTGACCCGCGGTGTTGACTATGAATACTGACGAGACCCCGCTGTCAACCATATAATCGCGTACTATTCTGTCAAGGTTTTTTATAGTCGGATTGTCAAGCACCAAATGCTTCATTTCTTCTGCCTCAAAAAGAGTTGCCGAATTATCAGATATGTGGCTGAAGCGAAGATGCAACGCTCTTTATCTGAATTATCAATGCTCCTATATTCACATTCTTTTCAGCAAGAACAACGATTATAAATTTCTCTTTTGAGATAAAGAGCACTTCATATTTGTCAGTGTAAATGGTAGAAAAAATCGGCAGAGCGTCGGTGCTTTTCCCGATTGTCATCTCCATCTCCCTGTTTATCTTTGCCACCATGGCGCCGAGGACATCGCTTGTCTCATTCTCATAAAAGAGTTTTTCAATAACAAGCCCGTCTTTCGTTATCGCCTCAGCTCCTTTGACTCCGCCAATCTCCATAATCTTTTCAAGAGTCTCTTTTATCATTCTAACACCTGCTTTATATTTTTGAGTAGCTGTTTCGCTTTGATAAGTATAAGGCCTATCTTGACAATCTCCTCAGTGAATATCCCAAGTATGTAGCCATTTCCTTTGAAAAGGTAAATCCTTACTTTCCCTATTTCAATAAAGACCCTGTCTATCATTCCGAGATTCACTTTTGCGATTGAATCTTCAGAGACATTGAATATAGTCGAGAAGAGAGCGGCTGTTATTTCAGGGTCAAGATTCTCGATAACTTTTGAACGGATTATCAGACCCGACTCTTCTATTATGATGCTTCCCAGAACTCCGTTTATTCTGTTTATTTCCTCAAGAGCCGAATCAAGAAGATTCTCTGTCTCATTTGCCGAGAGAATTGTTGTACTTCCAATATCCTGTTTCATCTCTCTTCCTGCAGTCGGCTCCGGCATGGGAAGTTTATCCTGTTTCACCTCTTCTATTTTTATTTTATTATTAACCGGTTCAGGCTTTAACTCTTCATTCTTATTCTGCTTTGCTTGTGCTTCAACAACCCCAGCCGCAACTTTAACTGTTTCATCATCCGGATACATTTTGAGAAGCTTTTCAGATAGAACTTTGAATGAAGCTTCATCATTGAGTTTTTTATAGCATTTCAGCAGAAGCACCTCGGCGTCTTTCAGGTCGGGAAACTGCGATAGAATCATGTTGCAGTAGTTTATCGCCTCTATGAAAGAATCATTATCGTAAAAATCCTCTGCCAGAGCGACCAAGAGGGATATTGAATCTTTGTCGACCCTCATGTTCTCACTCACTCTTACCTCCTAATATCTCTTTGAATATGCGCGAACTCTCTTTGATATGGTTTATCAGAGCTTCTATCTTCTCCTGTTCAATCGGAGTGTTTATTTCGTCATATATCGATATCAGCTGCTCCGAAGCCTTCTCCATCTCGCCCCTTTTGTAGAAAGCCATTGCATTGTACTTTTTCAAAACTATGTCATTGACATTGTGCTTTGAAGCGACAGCGACATAATCGTTTATTTTATCGAACTGGTGCGTTGCGTAGAATGAGGGGATAATTATCATGTATGCATCTCTGTTGCTGGGATTCTCCTTGATGAATTGCTTCAGTTCATTTATTGCCTTATCATAAATTCCGTCATCGTAGAATCTCTTTGCTGAAGAGAGTGAATCAGCCTCCGGTTTAATGCCGGAAGTTGAGTCCGTGACAACTATGCCGAGAGTTATCATTCCGTAGATAAGCTTGGCTATTTCAAACTCGTCTCCGTATTTGTCCGCAATATCCTTTATGGAGTTCTGCCCGTTTAGCATAGAGATTATCTCCCACTCCCTCGGCTTCAAATCTAACGTATCCATCATGTTTGGATTATCCGAGAGGCGCGGAACTATCGCAGAGGATGGTATCTTTGAAGAAAGGCGGGACCATTCGTCTATTCTTCTTGACCCCTCCATTATCAGAGATTCTGTTTTTATTCTGAATCTGAAGAGGTCGTCAAGTATGAATGCTCCCTCTTCAAACTTGAAATATCCGTCTCTCCATTCAAAGAGCTTGAATACAATGTCCTCTACCCTCGTTTTGAGAAATTTCTTGAAATCCTGTTCATTCATTATCCCGTTGGCTATCACTTCCCTTGCTATTTCAATCTCTCCGGTTCCCACCCTCTTCATAAGTTTTTCCTCATAGAATTCCTTTGTCATCTTACCTGCCTTTATAAGGGACAGGGAGATGTGCGAACCGTCAATCTTGACAAAAACAACAGTGCCGTTTTCAAAGTAAACCTTTGCCTTCTCTTTTTCGGAATTGGTTATATCAAGTATCCCCGTCTTCTGATTGAAAGAGAGTATTTGAAACAGGTCTATTAGATTAAGTTCGCTGATTGGACCTTCAATAGCCAAGAATCCTCCTATTCAAAAATTGAAATCCAGTGGCGCGCCGCTTGAATGGCATCTTTGCTCTTCTCTGCGAATTCGGATTCAGGGGAGGATACCACAACATGGTTCCACCTCTCCATAGCCTCCTTTATATATCCTTCCCTAGCCATTATTTTTCCGTATGCAAAATTGGCTTCGGGAAGATTATTGTCTATTTTAAGGGCATTCTCATAAGCCTCTTTTGCTGTCGGATAATTTTCAAGTTCCTGACAGATGGAACCAATTCTAAGAAATGCCTTTGCATCTGAGGGCTCAATCTGAACTATCCGCGTGTATATCTGAATCGCCTTGTCATAGTCATCAGTCAGCTCATAAATATTTGCCACTTCCCAGAGAATTTCAAGGTCATTGCTCTTCCTGTTGAAAGCATCCTGGAAAACAGCCAGTGCCTCGTCGAATCTTTTCAGCGAGCGCAAAAGTTTGCCTTTCTTTTTTATTATTTCATAATCATCGGGATTCAATTTTAATATGATGTCAAAGACCGACAGAGCATCCTCCGATTTCTCCATCGATATATATATATCGCCAAGATTCGTGAGTGCGTCAATATTTGAGGAATCTTTTTCAAGAACCTGCTTGAGAATCTCTATTCCCTTTTCTTTGTTGTTCTTCTTCCAAAGAACAAGAGCATACATGTTTGCCGCGTTCAGGTCATCCGGATTCTTTGAAAATACTCTGTCAAGGTATTCCGATGCCTCTTCATAATTGCCTTTGTCGTATATTATCCTTGCCAGTTTGAGAAGCACTTTTTCTCTTGACGATGAAATCTGTATTATTTTTCTGTAGTACTCTTCGGCTTCTCCGAAAATCTGTTTTACATTGTATGCATCGGCGATTATTTCAAGCATCTCTACATCGTTTTCATCTTTTCTCACTACATCGAGAGCTGATTGTATGGCTTCGTCATACCTTCCCGAATTGAAGTGGGATTTCGCTTCATCCCTTTTTTTGTCAAGATTTTCAATGTCCTTCATCTTGACATCCTCTCTCTCAAATGTGGAATCCGCCTCCTCTTCGAATACTCCGCCGAAGATATCGGAGGGCTTCTCCGTTACTTCAAATCCCTCAAGTCCTTGCCCTTCGGAGGCATTCAACTGCACCTCCTTTGACAACTGCGAGCCGATGAGCACATCAACCTTGTCGGCATAGTAATCCAAACCCAGCTTGTATCTTGTTTCGACATAGTAAGGATTCAATTTAAGCGCCTCTTTGGTATTCTTCAGGGCATCTTCGTATCTTCCGATTTTGGATAGAGTGAATCCGAGATTGTAATACGCCTCGGCAAAATTGGAATCAAGCTGCAGAGCCTTCTCAAGCACCTTGACTGCCTCGCCGAAATTGCCCTCCTCCCTGTAAATTATCCCCATGTAGTTTAATGTTAGAGAGTAGTCACCCTTAATGTCAATCACTCTTCTGCAGAATTTCATCGCCTCTTTAAGATTTTTGTTTTCGATGCACAGTATTGAAAGATTGATGAGAGCATCCACATAATCATCTCTGATTTCGAGGGCTTTCTTGAAAAGTTTTTCAGCCTCTTCATTTTTGTTTTTGTGGATCATCGCTATCGCAAGATTGTTATAAGCCATCACATAGGATGAATCCGCTTTTATTGACTCATTGTAATACTTGACCGCATTGTCAATTTCGCCCTTTTTGTGAAAGGCTATTCCTATGTCATTGTATGCCTTTGAAGCAAAATTATCATCCCTGAGGGCATTTTTATACTCTTCAATCGCCTTGTCATTCTCTCCGAGAAGCAGATATATCTCGCCAATCTGGCTGTGAATTATGCCCCTGTCCGGTTCAACATTTTCGGCCTTTTTAAACTCCTTCAGAGCTTCATTGAACAGACCCTTGTTTCTGAATCCTATACCGAGAGTAAAGTGGGTCAGAAAAGAATTCGGCTGGATGGAAACATTCGATACCTCTCCGGAAAACATGGCTTGATATGCTCCCGGCTGATAAAAATCAATTCCAAGATTGGCTTGCGTTTTTCCATAGGCGGGATTCAACTTAATGGCTTTCTTTGTCTCTTTGATGGCATCTTCAAACATCCCCTTTTCTCCATAGACAAAACCTATGAGGAAGTGCGCTTCCGCGAGATTCGGGTCTATTTCAAGAGCCTTTTGGAACTCTTTTATTGCCGAATCAAGGATTCCTTTATTGTAATAAACCTCTCCAAGCATTGAATGTATCTGCGCCGAATCAGGCTTAATTTTCAATGCCTTTCTGTACTCTTCGATTGATTCATCATACATTCCGAGAGATTTGTATATACTTGTCAGGTTCAGTCTTGCATCAAGAAACTGCGGATCCTGCTTTAAGACCCTTCTGTACTCCGCAATTGAGTCAAGTGACCGTCCCATGTTATTCAAAGCCTCTGCCAGCTTGAATCTCAAATTTTTGTCTTCAGGATGCTCCTCAAGTTGTTTTTTATACTCTTCAATCTTCTCATCATACATTCCGGTCTCTCTGTATATGAGTTCAAGATTGTTCTTTGCAAGTGTAAACCTCGCATCGATTGCCAATGCCTTTTCCAGTTCAGCAATAGCTTCATCGTAAAGCCCCTTGTTGTAATATACTACAGCAAGGTTATTGTGTGCTCCGGCGTCATTCTGGTCAATTCTCTGCGCGAAGGATTTGAGAATCCGCCTTTCGGCTTCGGAAATTTGCACCTGTTTTTTCATCATGCCTACCTGTTAAGAAAATCCAGAAGTTTCTTTAGTGAGACCGGGTCGGGAAGCAGTATAAGATATCCTTTTAGACTCTGCGTATCCTCTTCAAAGGAGAATTCTGTTTCAACGCAGAAAACAATGTCTTTATTGGCGGCAAAATCAATGTAAGCAGAGGTGAGCACCGCGGAACCCACATCAATGACAAGATTGGGAACTGACGGCAGTATCAGCATGTTGAGAAAGTCGCTTAGCGCCGTCAGATACGAACTTATGACTATGTTAGCAACCTCTTTTATCGCCGACTGTTCTATCTCTGAAAGAATTGTAGTCGTGCCCTCTTCTTTACCCATAACCATGTCGACCAAAAGCATTGACTGGTCGCGCGGGAATATAAGAAGAGTGCGTCCTGTCAGGTCTCCGAGGAACTTCATCAGACAACCTGTGACAATCTCATCCTCATTGTTTATAATTCTGTATACATCCTCAGAGGATATTATGTGCACCTTGGGCACAGAGACCATCACTTTTTTGTTGATGAGCTGAGAGAGAACGGTAGCCGCATGGCCTCCGCCTATGTTCGAGATTTCTTTGATGCCGTCAAGGTGAAAATCTTTCAGATCCTTTAAATCCATGTGTTACCCCACTTTTGCCATTTGTAATAAACCGGGAATGTCAACTATGAAAGAAGGCATTCCGTTATTTAGTATAGTAACCCCGGCAAGACCTTGAATGCCGGAGAGCATTCCCCTCAAAGATTTGACAACAACTTCGGACTGTTCGACAAACTCATCAACAAGTATTCCGTACTGAGCGTCGTCAACCTCAACAAGAACAATTGAATAGTCGCTCTTCTTCTCATTCAGCTTAACTTTGTAAATATCGGACACTCTAATAATAGGTATAAGCTGATCCCTCAGAATGAAGACTTCCCGCCCCATTATGCTCTGGATCTCCTCATCATTTATGTCTATGGTCTCGATTATATGCGTTAATGGGATTATGTATACCTCCGCGCCCACATTAACCTGAAGAGTCTTTATAATGGCAAGAGTCAGCGGCACTTTAAGAGTGAATGTTGTGCCCCTCTCTTTTTCGGATGAGATTTCGAATGATCCGCCCATCTGCTTCAAAACACTCTTTACGGCATCCACTCCGACTCCTCTTCCGGAAACATCGCTCACCTCATCTTTGGTGGAGAAACCGCTGTGGGTTATAAAATGAAATATATCTGACTGCGTAAGATTTTTGGCGTGCTCTTCGGAAACCAATCCCCTCTCTATGGCTTTTTTGAGTATTTTTTCTGTGTCGAGGCCCTTTCCGTCATCGCTGACTTCTATAATTATTGCATTCTTTAGCCTTTTGGCTTCAAGCACTATTGTTCCTGTCTCCTTCTTTCTCTTCGCTATCCTTTCCGATGGACTCTCAATGCCATGGTCTATTGAATTCCTGAGAAGGTGAAGCAATGGGTCTGCAAGCGCATTGAGAAGCGCCCTATCAAGCTCGATGTCCCTTCCCTTCACCACAAAGTCAATTTTCTTGTTCAATTTATTTGATAGGTCCCTTATATAGCGCGGATATCTGTCGAATATCTGCCACACAGGAACCATGCGGATTTTCATTACTTCATCCTGAATATTTGTTATTATTTTCGAAGTGCTGTTTAGAGCATTTATCAATTCTTCATTCTGCGTGGAATATGCTATCTGTTGAAGGCGCCCTCTCGCTATAACAAGCTCTGAAGCATAATTCTGCAGATTGTCAAGACGCTCCAGTGAGACCTTGATGTCTTTTCTCTGGCCTGTTTTGTCGTCCTGTATATCGGTATTTTTGTCAATTTTTTTTAGAAGAGCGTCCTTTACCTCCGGTATCTTTTTTATATCCTCCACAAGAGATTCCGCTCCTTCCGCAGTGTTAAGATAGAGAAGGAATGACTTATCAAATTCTTCACGCATAACAGCATCCATGTCAGGTTCTGTTTTTACGAAGACGCCTCTGTCCTTTGCGGTTTTTACCACCACAAATGCTCTCGCAGATTTCAGCATCACATCTTCGGCAAATATTACTTCTATGACCGATATGCTTTCGAATGACTGATATTCTGAAGGCGCATTGGGTTTCTCATCCTTGCCTGCAATTTTATCGAAGGCTTTCGTGCCAACCTTTATGGATTCAAGAACATTTCTGAAACTCTTTATCAGAGAGGTATCGGGATTTTTTTTGTGAACCATGGCATCTATATAATCATTGCCCTTTAAAAGAAGGTCTGTAAGTTCGTTGGACAGCTGAAGTTTGCCGCTTCTAATCATGTCCATAATATCCTCAAGACCATGCGCAATCTGTGATATTTCAACATACCCCATCGATGCGGCCATTCCTTTGAGAGTGTGCATTGCCCTGAATATGACATTGACGGACTCTGTGTCCTGCGAATTCTTTTCCAGCTCAAGAAGAGCAGAGGATATCTGCTCAATATACTCTTCGGATTCGCTTATAAATAATTCTTCGTACTTTGAAGTGTCCATTTTACTTCATGTTCAGAATACGCCCCACTGACTCCAGCACTCTTGAAGGCTGAAACGGCTTCACGACAAAATCCTTTGCTCCGGCCTGAATTGCCTCTACAACCAGTGACTGCTGTCCCATTGCCGATACCATGAGAATCTTGGCATTGGGATATTCCTTGATTATCTCCCTTACCGCATCGATCCCCGACATGTCCGGCATGATGATGTCCATCGTTACAAGGTCAGGCTGTGTCTCTCTGAACATAGTTACTGCCTGCGCCCCAGTACCGGCTTCTCCGCAGATTTCAAAACCCTCTTTCTTGAGGATGTCTGCAATCATCCTTCTCATGAAAATTGCATCATCCACGATCAGCACCCTTGTTGACATATATATCCTCCTAATTTTTTGTTAAAATCTTTTTCAGGTCTATTATGATTATCTGTTTTCCGTTTTTTTCAATGAATCCTTTAATGAATCCGGAATCTGTCTGAGTTTCATTTTCATTCTTCTCCAGACGGATTATTCCGTCTATTCCGTCAACTGTGAGCCCGAATTTATCCTTATTCATTTCGCATATTATTATGTTCTCCTCATTCTTCACTCTGTCAATCCTCAGACGCTTTTTCAGATTTATTAGAGTGACCACATCGCCCCTGAGATTTATGATGCCGTCTATATAATCATCGGAATTAGGCACTCTGACAGCCTCCATTTTTTCATAAATGTCATTTATATTTTCTATTTCAACTCCATACCTCTTGCTCTCAAGGAAGAAGACGACAATCTGCCTAATTGCCATTTTCCGACCACTCCTTCCACACATACTCTATGGGGTGTACGCTCAGCGGGTGTATGTAGTATCCATGCACTTGATTTGTCACTGCCACCTGATTGTAAACGTGTGTGAGGAAAATCATTGGAGCATCATCCACAATTATCTTTTCTATATCCTGATAGAGCTGCATCCTCAGGTCGTAGTTGGTTATCTGACGCGCCCTCACGATCATCTCATCAACATTTTTATTGGAGTAGCAGGTGTTGTTTCCTCCGTCTCCGAATGAATCCGAATGAAAGAGAGGATAAAGGAAGTTGTCGGGTTCACCTGTATCACCCGCCCAACCCATCATGAACAGCTCTGTTTTGCCTGCATGCATTTTGTCAAGCAGTTCAAGCCAGGGAAGAGGGACAATTTTAACTTTTATGCCTATCTCTGCCCACATATCCTTAAGCATCTCCGCTCTCTTTACAACTCTCTCAGTATCAGAGCAAATCATTTCAAAATAATGCTTGATTCCTTCTCCGAGGCCAACCTCTTTCATCAGGTCCTTTGCCTTATGCGGATTGTATTGATAACCCTGCAGAGATTTGTTGAATGCGGCGAGAGTGGGCGGAAAGATTCCCTTCGCGGCAAGGCCTGTGCCATTCATTGTCTCATTTATGTACCTTGATTTGTCTGTTGCAAGATTGATAGCCTGCCTCACCTGCTTGTAGAGAGTCAGTTCATTCTTTTTTGACATATTGATGCCTATGTACTGAACATCGAGAGAGGGCGTAGACATAACATGTATGTCAATTCTGTTGTTTTTCTTTATTGTGTCTATGTTTTCGGCATCAATGGTTGCGAAGTCTATCTTATGTTCAAGAAGAGTGCCGAATGCCTCATTCTCATTGCCTATGATTATCTCCACTGTGTCAAGGTAGGGTTCTCCTTCAAAGTGATGATGATTGGATTCAAGTATGATATGCTCATTGCTTATCTCTTTCACCATGAACGGTCCACATCCCACAGGATTAGCCTTCATCTGTTCGTCCGAATATCTGACAGTCTCTTTTTTTATAACCGACAGCGGTGATACCGCAAGATTGGAAAGAAATGGAATGTACGGATACTCTAAAAAGAATTTTATCGTGTATTCGTCAACAATCTTTATTCCCTCGACATCCTTTGCTCTGTGCTTTATATATTCCTGAGCTCCCTTCAGCATATTGACAAAAGGAGCATTGGGAGAGAGAACAACTCTCTTGAAAGATTCTTTGACATCTTCGGAAGTTACGGGCGACCCGTCATGGAAATAGGCGTTCTCCCTTAAAAAAAATGTCCATTCTGTGGCATCTTCATTTATCTGCCAGTATTTCGCAAGAGAAGGAATCACATTCGTGTCCTTTCCGAATTTTACAAGACCGGCATTGTAGAGCTGAAGAACATGATTTGATGTTGCATCGCCGATAAGACACGGGTGCCAGTGCACAGGAAGATTTCTCATTACAAATTTGAACCTGTTCTTCTCCGGATTTCTGGTTATGTTGAACCTCTTTTCCATATTGTCCTCGATGCCCACGCTCATGTGAATTGAATCATCATTCTTCAAGAGGTCCTGCTTCAGTATGCTGAAAAGGTCATTTGCCTTCTCATTTATCTTTTTGGTCTCATTTTTAATGCCATTGTATGTCTGCAGAATATCGTTTCGTATCTTCTCTTGCGCTGATACAGAATCGTATATTTCCTTGAGAAGATTTTTGAAATTTTCAGACGATTCTTTGATATTGTCGATTATATCTTTGCTGTTCTTTATTGAATATTCAATCTTATTGGCCGAATTCAGTTCGCTTGACACAATTTCTACAACATTTTGGATGACCACCTGCATATTGGTGACAATCTTGTTTATCTCATGCGATGCCTCGGATGCCTTCAGTATAAGGTCTTTCGTCTGTATCACAATCACAGACAGGGATTGCTGAAATTTCCCCGCCCTTGCGGCTTCAATTGAAGCATAGAGAGAAAGAAGTTTTGTCTGATCAGAGAGCTCTTTAAGCTCATTGCTCGTCTCAAGTATGAAATCAAGATTCTTTGACACATCCGAGAAGATTCCGTTGAGTTCAAGAATAACCACCTTCATCTCGCCAATATCTTTTGTGACTGCATTTACATTTGATGAAAAGTCATTGACCGAACTCATCAGCAGGTTGATGCTGTCTTCTATTTCCCCGACATTCTTGAGTATCATCTGCTCATTCTCTTCGATTGAATCTATTGTGTCTTTATACTTGGTTATAAACCCGACCTGATGAGAATTGTTTTCAATGAATTCATCAATTATCGTTATTATCTGCTCCGAAATGTATTTGCTGTTCTTCAGATGATTCTCGATTTTTTTAAACAGTTTTATTTCGGTTGATATTGCTGGCATGAGATTCCTGTTGGATGAAATCATATCCATAATCAGATCTATCTGCTGCATGAGATTGAGAAGCGAGGTCTTTATATCTGCCTGAGTTTTAACCATTGTTGATAGTTTCTCGCTCGATTGAAGGCTGGAGGAGATTATGTTGTTTACATCCTTGTTGAGCTCCGTAATCGTCGCCTTGTTATTATCCTGCACTGCTATGAATTCCTTCATCTTGTCTGAGTTTTTAACTATATCATGAAGATTGTTTTCTACATCCTTCAATCTGAAAGAAAGCACATCAATGTTCTTCTTCATCCCCTCTGTCGAACTCTTGGTTTGATTTATTATAGAAATTATGTTGAGCGTGTGCTTCTGAATCTCATTTATCCCCTCTGGAATCTTCTGCGTGAGCTTGAATGTTTTATTCGCAAGAAGAAGCATTCTATCCGCTATCACTTCAAAGCCTCTTCCGCTCTCTCCCGCATGGTATGCTTTTATTCCGGCGTTCCTTGCGGCTGACTCGCTCATCTGGGCGATGTTGAAGATGATGTCGGTTATGAAACCTATCTTCTGCGAGTACTCGTTGAACGGTTGAATGAATGAGAGTATGTTGGAAGTCGACTCAGTGAATACGGTCAACTGCTGGATTATGTTGTTTATTTCATAAATTCCGGCATTCGTCTTTTCATTTGAGCTTCTTGCGTACTCAATCAGAACATCGGCAGCTTCAGAGACAATTTGAATCGATGCATAGAGTTTGTGGCCCTTCTCTTCAACCCTCTGAATCTCTCCTGCGAGGATATTCTCATTATCATTGATGGTGGAGAGTATGTTCAAAGCCTCCCTGTTTATTCCAAGGAGCTCCTCCTCATCAATTTTTATGGTTTTAAGGGCATATATTACGGCAGTAGTATCAACAGCCTCGGTTGATTGGTCTTTAATCTGCTTTTTCTTCAAATTAAAATCCAACTTCATTTTTTTCCTTTCATTAATAAAAAAATATAACATAAAAACGATATTAAATCAATACTTAGTATTATCTTAAATATATTGTATTCATAAAGTGTACATAATTTGAAGATATTCCCTTTTCGTTGTTGATATACCGATCTAAATCAAGTCAAAAGATTCCGAGTGACTCTTTGACTTTTGGAAGCTTCTCTTTTGGAATCTCCCTGAACTGCTGAAACTCCATCGTATATATTCCCCTGCCCTGAGTGAGTGTGCGGAGGTCATTCATGTATCCGAACATCTCTGAAAGGGGAACCTCCGAATTGATAACCTGTCTGCCGCCCTCTGATTCTATCCCCCTGACAAATGCGAATCTTGAGTTGAGATCATTTATTACGCTCCCTATGAATTCATCGGGAACAGTTACATCTAATTTCATAATCGGCTCCAAAAGATAATCTTCGTTGTTCTTTAACGCATTTTTGAATGCCTGCGCAGATGCAAACTGGAAGCTGTTTTCATTGGACGCCTGATTGTCGTATCTTGCATCAATCAAAGTCGTTTTGACATTTATTATAGGAAATCCGGCTATAATGCCGTTTGAAACGGCTGATTTCACGCCATCCTCAATAGGCTTAACAAACTCAATCGGAAGCTGTTCTTTTTTTAATGTATTTTCAAACTGGAAAACATTCTTTTCACTGTGTTCCACTTTCAATTTCACATATGCAAAGACGGTTTTTTGTCCTAAAACTCTGTTTAGTTCAAAATCTCCCGTCGAAGAATTTCTGATTGTCTCTCTGTATGTCACTATAGGTTTTCCTATTCTCGGCTGAAGATTGTGCTCACGTTTCAATCTGTCGAGAAGTATCTCTATGTGCAGTTCTCCCATTCCTGATATTAATTTTTGACCGGTTTCAGGATTTATCAAAACTTTAAAAGTCGGGTCCTCCTCTTGGAGCTCAACCAATGCTTCTTCTAACTTCTCTTCATCAT
Organism: bacterium; assembly: GCA_050239825.1. Classification (GTDB taxonomy): domain Bacteria; phylum Hydrothermota; class 32-111; order 32-111; family 32-111; genus UBA2202. The sequence continues at coordinate 13,309 of JBFXGO010000018.1, read as the reverse complement.
CCCGCTTTTTCGGTTCTATTGAAACAGAGACAACAGGTTCGGGAAATACAGGTTTTTCAAGTATTATCAGGTGCTTAGGATCTGAAAGAGTGCTTCCTGTAAGGGATTTTCTTATGCCTGCTACAGCGCATATCTCTCCGGCTTCAATTCTTTCAACCTCAAGACGCTTGTTTGAATGCATAACAAAAATCTTGCTTATCCTCACTTTTTCATCATATGTTGCATCGACCAATTGGTCCTTCACTTCAAGCGTTCCAGAGTATATCCTGATGTAAGCCAATTTACCGAAATGCTTGTCAACTTCAATCTTGTAAATAAGAGCGCAGAAGGGGGACTTTGCTTCAGCTCTTCTGAATGCATGTTCCGCAGTCTTCGGATTCTGCCCGTCAACAGGAGGTCTCTCCATTGGAGAGGGCAGATAATCAATGATTCCGTCAAGCAGGTGCTGAACACCCTTGTTTTTCTTTGACGAACCTACGAAGACGGGAACTATCTGATATGCAATTGCCGATTCCCTTATTGCTTTTTTAAGATCCTCTTCGGAAATTTCTTCGCCTGCAAGCATTTTATCAAGTATATTATTGTTGTAATTTGCCAGCATTTCAAGCATCGATTGCCTCATCTGAGAAGCTTTTTTAATAATGTTTTCCGGAATATCCTTCTCCTCAAAAGCATGTTCATCTTCCCTGTTTTGCCAAATGTATGCTTTCATTCTAACAAGGTCTATCATCCCTTCAAATGATTCTTCCGCTCCTAAAGGTATCTGTGTCAAAAGAGGAGGCACATGAAATCTCTCTTTCATGTTGTTTATTACATGATAAAAATCCGCTCCGAGCCGGTCCATTTTATTTATGTAAGCGATTCGGGGAACATTATACTTGTCAGCCTGCCGCCAGACAGTCTCGGACTGGGGCTCCACACCTTCAACCGCGCTGAAAATTATAACTGCCCCATCGAGAACTCTCAGAGACCTCTCAACCTCTGCCGTAAAGTCAATATGGCCGGGAGTATCGATAATATTTATTTTATTCTCTTTCCAGAATACGGATGTTACTGCCGAGGTAATGGTGATTCCTCTCTCCTTTTCCTGCTCCATCCAATCCATCGTGGCAGTTGCGTCATCCACTTCGCCTATACGGTGAATCTTGCCGGTGTAGAAGAGAATTCTCTCGGTTGTAGTTGTCTTGCCCGCATCAATGTGGGCTATTATTCCGATGTTGCGTAATGTTTTTAGGTCCATAAGTAAAAAAAAACCCATCTTTGACAGATGGGTTTTATTTAAAAATTTCTATTTATCAGAAACGGAAATGCGCATATGCCTTATTGGCTTCAGCCATTCTGTGAGTGTCTTCCCTCTTCTTCATAGAGCCGCTGTTCTCTTTCTTGTAGCATGCAAGAAGCTCTCCTGCAAGTTTTTCCGCCATTGTGTGCTCGCTTCTGTCGCGTGCGGCTTCAAGAACCCATCTTATCGCGAGGGCAAGTTTGCGCTCAGGTTTGACTTCCATAGGCACCTGATATGTAGCTCCGCCGATTCTTCTCGGACGAACCTCGACTATCGGCTTGACATTGGCAAGAGCTTTGTCAAACACCTGATATCCGTCCTCTCCGGTCTTCTTGTGAAGAACCTCAAGGGCATCATAAAATATGTAGAGCGCTGTTGATTTCTTTCCTCGCTTCATTATGCTGTTAATGAATTTTCCGATTACTGAACTGTTGTATCTCGGGTCAACATACTCTCTTTTCGGAAGTACTCTAATCCTTCTTGGCATTTTTCAACTCCTATGCGGTTTGTTTTGGTTTCTTTGCGCCGTAATGCGAGCGTGACCTTCTTCTGCCTTCAACACCTGCTGAATCATAGACGCCTCTTATTATGTGATATCTCACACCCGGCAGGTCCTTCACTCTTCCGCCTCTTATGAGGACGACTGAATGCTCCTGCAGATTGTGCCCCTCTCCCGGGATGTAGGCAGTCACTTCATATCCGTTTGAAAGTCTCACTCTGGCGACCTTTCTCAATGCCGAATTCGGTTTCTTCGGCTTTGTCGTGTATACTCTCGTGCATATTCCGCGCTTCTGCGGGCAAGATTTCAAAGCCGGCGCTTTTGTCTTTTTTGTCGTTGTCTCTCTGCCTTTTCTTACTAACTGATTTACTGTTGGCATATATTTTACTCCTTAACTATTGGTGCTTGTTCCAAAATTTCTTCTTCTTCAAAGATCTCTTCTTTTTCGTCTTCAATCTTTCTGTATTTCTTGATGCCTGTTCCTGCGGGCAGAAGATTGCCCATTATGACATTCTCCTTTAAGCCGTTAAGATTGTCAATGTTACCATTGATTGCCGCATCTGTCAATACTTTTGTGGTCTCTTGGAAGGATGCCGCAGAGATGAAGGACTGCGTCTTCAGCGATGCTTTTGTGATTCCCATCAAAAGCCTTGTATAGAGGGCAGGCTTTTCGCCGGATTCGCTCACTCTTTCGTTCTCCTTGTCTATCTCCTTCTTCTCCACTATCTCTCCTTCAATAAAGTCTGTCTCGCCCGGGTCTGTAACCCTCACATACTTGATCATCTGCCTTATGATTAGAGCTATGTGTTTGTCGTCAATTTCCACGCCCTGAGCTCTGTAAACCTCCTGTATCTGATTCATCAGGAAGTTCGCGACCTCTCCCACATCCTTTATTCTCATTAGGTCATGCGGGTCTATCGCTCCGTCGCACAAACGCTCTCCGGCTTCAACAACTTCATTGTCATACACCAGAAGATGCTTTCCATAAGGTATTTTATACTCATACTTTTGATTATTTGGTGTCACAACATTTATTATTCTTTCACCCTTTTTTATAGGCCCGAGTTCGACAGTGCCGTCGACTTCAGTTATAACCGCCTTGTCCTTCGGCACGCGTGCTTCAAAGAGTTCAACAACTCTCGGAAGTCCCCCTGTGATATCGCTTCCTGAAACATGCGATTTCGGCTTCTTCGCTATGACTGTGCCCTGTAAAACTTTCTCGCGGTTTTTCACAAGAATGTAGGAGCCGACCGGAAGCGGATGGTTTTTTATAAGTTTACCGGATTTATCTATTATGTTTATTTCAGGATGAAGTGTTTTGTCCCTGTTTTCAATTACTATGTAGAGCATTTCTGTTCCCGAATACTCTGCTTTCACTGTCTGACCGGGGACAAGGTTGTTGAATTGAGCATAACCCTCGACAGTTGCATGTATCGGATTTGAGTATGGGTCCCATGAGAAGATGTCATCGCCTTCCTTCACTTCCTGTTTTTCTTCAACAAGAATCTGGGCTCCTACTGGTATGTTCATTTCATGGTCTTTTCCGTCTGAATCGCTTATGACAATCTTGGAACCCTTCGAAAGATTTATTTTCTGACCGAGCTCATTATCAACAAGTTTCATCTTGACGAACTTCAGCTTTCCTTTGTTCTTTGTCTTCAGGGTGTTCTGCTCTGTCTTTCCTCCTGCCGTTCCTCCGATGTGGAAGGTTTTCAATGTGAGCTGGGTTCCCGGTTCTCCGATTGACTGCGCCGCCATGACTCCGGCCGCCTCTCCTATCTCTACAAGTCTGCCTGTTGCAAGATTTCTTCCGTAGCACTTTCTGCAGAGTCCGTATTCGGCTTCGCATGTCAGAACAGACCTTATCTTCACTTTCTCAAGCCCTATGGTGTCCATTTCAAGAGCCTGTTCAAGAGTAATCTCTTCATTTTCATGCACAATAACTTCTTTGGTAATCTCATTGACTATGTCTTCGAGAGCGAATCTTCCCACTATTAGGTCGGAGAATTTCTTGACTATCTTGTCTTTCTCCCTTATGGGTTTCATCTCTACGCCGAGAATCGTTCCGCAGTCCTCTTCGGTTATTATCACATCCTGCGCAACATCAACGAGACGACGGGTCAGGTATCCTGCTTCAGCAGTCTTTAATGCCGTGTCAGTGAGACCTTTTCTTGAACCGTGCGTTGAAATAAAGTACTCAAGAACCTGCAGTCCCTCTTTGAAGTTTGATGTAACCGGAGTCTCTATGATTTCTTCTCCGGTAAGCTTCTTTTGAGGCTTCTGCATTAGCCCTCTTATTCCTATGAGCTGTCTCACCTGCTCCATGTTTCCTCTGGCTCCGGATCCCACAATCATATATATTGGGTTGAATCCGTTTCTGTCGCTCTTCAATTCTCTTTCAACGACATCTCTTATCTTGTTTCCGGCATCAATCCATGCATCGACAACTCTTCTGAATCTCTCCTGTTCGGTTGTGGTTCCTCCCTTTCTGTGTTCTCTGTTTATCCTGTCAACCTCTTTCTGAGTGGATTCCACTATTATCTTTTTTTCTTTAGGCACTACCATGTCATCAAGACCGAATGTGAGTCCGCACTTTGTGGCGAAGAAGAAACCATTTTCCTTTATGTTGTCGAGCAGTTCAATCAGCTCTTTATTGGGGACTTTCCAGAATGAATCAAATATCAATGACTGCAATTCCTTTTTGGCCATAGGTTTGTTGATGTATCTCATCTTCTCAGGAATGAATGCATTGAATATTATTCTTCCAATTGTAGTATCATACATTGCGCCATTATATCTGAATTTCACTTTTGCATGCAGGTCGGCTATCTTGTTTTCATAGAGATAGTGAGCCTCGTCAAATGAATCTACTGTCATTCCTTCGCCCTTGAGACCTGTTTTTTCATTAGTAAGATAGTATAGGCCGACGACCATGTCATGGGTAGGCGTAGTAATCGGACGGCCGTGCGCAGGAGACAATACATTGTTCGCCGAAAGCATTAAAAGTTTCGCTTCCACTCTCGCTTCGTATGAGAGGGGGATGTGAACTGCCATCTGGTCTCCGTCAAAGTCTGCGTTGAACGCCGTACAAACAAGGGGATGAAGCCTTATGGCTTTTCCTTCGACGAGCACCGGCTGGAAAGCCTGTATGCCGAGACGGTGAAGAGTGGGGGCTCTGTTAAGAAGAACAGGATGGTCTTTTATAATCTCTTCAAGTATCTTCCAGACCTCTTTGGATTCTTTATCAATTATCTTCTTTACATTCTTAATGCCCATCGCAATCTTTCTCTCTTCAAGCTTCTGTATTATGAAGGGCTTGAAAAGTTCAAGAGCCATCTCCTTCGGCAGACCGCACTGGTATATCTTCAATTCAGGTCCTACGACGATTACGCTTCTGCCGGAATAATCGACTCTCTTGCCGAGCAGATTCTGCCTGAATCTTCCATTCTTTCCTTTGAGAGAATCCGTCAGGGATTTGAGAGCTCTGTTTCCTCTGCCCTTTATCGGACGGGCGCGCCTTGCATTGTCAAGAAGCGCATCGACAGACTCCTGAAGCATCCTCTTCTCATTTCTGAGTATTATCTCGGGTGCTCCTATCTGCATAAGATGCTTCAAGCGGTTGTTTCTCGAAATCACCCTTCTGTAAAGGTCATTCAGGTCACTCGTTGCGAATCTTCCGCCGTCGAGGGCCACAAGAGGCCTTAAATCGGGCGGTATGACGGGCAAGCGGAAAAGAATCATCCAATCCTGCTTGTTGTCTGATTTTCTGAATGATTCAACGAGGCGGAGCCTCTTTAAAATCTTTCGTTTCTTTTCACTGCTTGATTCGTGGCGGGACTGAGTTCTCAGCTCATGACTCAATTCGTCAAGGTTAAGATCCCTCAGTATCTCATAGATTGCTTCAGAGCCCATCTTGGCTTTGAAAGCATCTGTATACTGCTCATAGTATTCTTCATACTTCTCCTCAGAGAGAATCTCCATCTTTTTAAGCGGAGTCTTTCCGGGTTCAGTAACCACATAAGCATTATAGTAAAGTATTTTTTCAAGGTCTGTCGCCTTCATATCCAGAAGAATGCCGATTCTGCACGGGCTTGCCTTGTAGAACCATATATGCGCGATTGGAACTGCGAGGTCTATGTGTCCCATCCTCTCTCTTCTTACCTTGGAGAGGGTCACTTCAACTCCGCACCGTTCGCACACAATTCCTCTGTACCTTGCATGCTTGTATTTTCCGCAGTTGCACTCATAATCCTTTACGGGTCCGAATATCCTCTCGCAGAAGAGTCCGTCCCTTTCAGGTTTCTGAGTTCTGTAATTTATTGTCTCAGCCTTCAGAACCTCTCCGTGAGACCATTCCTTGATCTTATCAGGGGATGCAAGCTTAAGCTGTATGTAGTCGAAATCCAGAGGTCTCAGGATTTTTTTCTGTTTGCTTCTTTCTTCAGCCATTGTGTCTCCTTCTTTCTCTACTCTTCAACTATTTGCGGCTTCGGCTTTGTCTCTTCGTCTTCATTCTTTCCCAAAGTGACATCAAGGCATAAGCCGTTCATCTCCTTGATAAGAACATTGAAAGCTGCAGGAAGCCCCGGTTCGGGCGGATTTTTACCCTTCACTATGGCTTCATACAGGTCTGACCTTCCCTTCACATCATCCGACTTGACTGTCAGGATTTCCTGAAGAGTGTATGCTGCGCCATAAGCTTCAAGCGCCCACACTTCCATCTCTCCGAATCTCTGTCCTCCGAACTGGGCTTTTCCTCCCAGCGGCTGTTGAGAGATGAGAGAGTAAGGACCTGTAGCTCTTGCGTGTATCTTATCCTCAACCATATGTGATAATTTCATAATATACATATAGCCGACTGTGACTTTTTCATCAAACTGTTCTCCGGTTCTTCCATCGTATAAAACCATCTTTCCTGAAGGGTCTGCCCCAACCTGAGTGAGCTGGTTCTTTATCTCGTCAATTGTCGTGCCTTCAAAGACGGGTGAAGAATACTTTATTCCCTTCTTTATTCCGGCGTATCCGAGAAGAGTCTCAAGCACCTGCCCCACATTCATTCTTGAGGATACTCCCAAAGGATTGAGAACAATGTCAATCGGAGTTCCGTCTGAGAGGAAAGGCATGTCTTCAATGGGGACTATTTTTGCGACTACGCCCTTGTTTCCGTGACGTCCTGCAAGTTTGTCTCCCACCTGAAGGTTTCTCTTCTGCGCTATGAATATTTTAACCATCTTCAAAACGCCGTTGGGAAGCTCGTCTCCGTGAAGCTGGTCAAGAGAACCCTCGCCTATGCGGTTTCTTATTTTATTTATCGCCGCATTTGAGTCCCTTATTATTTTATTCGCCTTTCTGTACTCGGTCGGGAGAACATCCCTTTCGACTATAACAGCTGTGAAATCCATCTTTTTTATCATATCATCGGTAATCTTCATGCCCTTTTTTATGAGAACCTTTCCGTAGATGTCGCGCAGTGATTCACTGACTTTCTTGTCGATTAAGAGCTCTTTGAGAAGCTGAATGCGTTTCTTTTCTATTCTCTTGATTTTTTCATCGACTTCTTTAACGACCTCTTTTTCTATTGCCTCTTTTCTCTTGTTCTCTCTTGAAAGAACCCTTACATCAACAACCACTCCGCTGATTCCGGGCGGAACCTTCAGCGAGGTGTCCCTCACATCGCTTGCCTTCTCTCCAAAGATCGCCCTTAACAGCTTTTCTTCAGGCGTTAATTCAACTTCTCCCTTAGGAGTGACTTTTCCCACGAGAATGTCGCCCGGCTGAACTTTTGCGCCTATTCTGATTACTCCGTATTCATCAAGGTCATGAGTAGCGTCTTCCGAGACATTGGGAAGTTCGCGGGTGAATTCCTCGGGCCCCAGTTTTGTTTCGCGGAGAGCTATCTCAAGTTCCTTTACATGTATTGATGTAAATGAATCTTCTGTCAGAAGCCTTTCGGAGACCACTATAGCATCTTCAAAATTATAACCGTACCATGGAAGGAATGCCACGAAAATATTCTGTCCGAGTGCCATCTCTCCATTGTCGCATGCATGTCCGTCGGCTATGATATCGCCTGCTTTGACTCTCTGTCCGATTTTGACTATCGGCCTTTGAATTATAGTTGTGTCCTGGTTCGTTCTCTGAAATGTTATCAGACGATAAATATCATATCCCACATCCTCGTCGAAAATATTATCGCTTGTGGTCCTCTCCGTCTTTATTTTAATGTAGTCTCCTGTCATCTCTTCAACAGTGCCTTCATTCTTTGCGACAACCACGCTTCCTGCGTCTATTGAAACCTGTCTCTCTATTCCGGTTCCCACCACAGGTGAAGTGGGTTTTAAAAGTGGAACCGCCTGACGCTGCATGTTGGATCCCATGAGAGCCCTGTTGGCATCATCGTGTTCAAGGAAGGGAATCATTGAAGCCGATGGTGAAACAATCTGCTTGGGAGAGACATCCATGAAATTGACATCCTCCTTCGGAACCAAAGGATATTCTCCCTTGTTCCTGCAGAGAATCAAATCATTTTTGAAGGTATTATCGGCATTCAAAACTGCATTTGCCTGAGCAATCGCATACCTGTCTTCCATGTCTGCAGATAAAAACTCTATCTGATTGGTAACCTTTCCTTTGACAACCTTTCTGTAGGGCGTCTCTATGAAACCAAATTCATTGATTCTTGCGTATGTTGAGAGAGATGTGATAAGACCGATGTTTGGTCCTTCAGGTGTCTCTATCGGACAAATTCTGCCATAATGAGAATGGTGAACATCTCGCACTTCAAATCCGGCAGTATCCCGAGTGAGTCCGCCGGGACCCAATGCGGATATTCTTCTCTTGTGAGTAAGCTCCGCAAGCGGATTCGTCTGTTCCATAAACTGTGAAAGCTGGCTTGTGGAGAAGAAAGAGATGATTATGGATGAAACCAGTCTTGCATTTATCAAATCCTTTGGTGTCAATGACTGTATGTCCTTCAGCATCATTCTTTCCTTAATCGACTTGACCATTTTTGAGAGAGCCAGAGAGAACTGGTTTTCAAGAAGTTCGCCGACCCTTCTTATTCTTCTGTTTCCGAGATGGTCAATGTCATCTATCTCAAGGCCGTTGTTCGGCACTGTGAGTTTTATCAGATACTTCAATGTCTCAATCAAATCTTCCTTCACAAGTCCGATATTGTCTTTGTCTACATTGTGGCGAAGTCTTGTATTCAGCTTGTAGCGTCCGACCTTGCCAAGCTCGTATCTGACGGGAGAGAAGAAGGTCGACTCAATGAATTTTTCAGCTATCTCCGTTGTTGCTGGAGATGTTCCCCTCAAAATCATGTAAAGACGCTCCATAGCCTCCTCAAATGACTGTGTGGGGTCTTTTTTGAGTGTGTTGACAACTATGTCAATCTCTCTCTTCTCTTCGGATTTCACTACTTTGACGGATGAAACATTGTTCTTGAGAAGAACATTCAAGACTCCGTTTGAAATCTCTGTGCCAGCTTCGAACAATACTTCACCTGTCTTTTTATTCACTATATTGTTATATAATATTTTTCCATTGATAGGATTCTTTTCGTTTTTTATATCCTTTTCTGTGAATGACATCTCCTGCTTCTCAAACAAAAGTTTGAAAATCTTTTCATTGGTGTCATACCCGAATGCCTTCAAAAGTATCGTCGCCGGAAATTTCTTTCTTCTATCAAGGTTAGCATAGATAATTTCATTTATGTCTATATTGAATTCAAGCCATGAACCTTTGTTGGGAAGTAGCTGCGCTGTGTAAAGAAATTTTCCCGAGAGTGTTTCGTCTTCAGTGAAGAAGACTCCGGGAGAACGGTGAATCTGCGATACTATAACTCTCTCTACTCCATTTATAAGGAATGTTCCTTTATCGCTCATAAGAGGCACATTGCACAGATATACATCCTGCTCTATTATATCCCTTATTGAACCCGTCGGTTCGCCTGTCTTCTCATTTACATTCTTGAAGATAAGCTTCAAAGTAACTTTGAGAGGGGCGGCAAAGGTTATACCCTTGTATTTGCATTCTTCAAAAGAATAGACAGGGTCTTCCAAATCATACTTCACAAATTCAAGCATGAATCTCGAATGAACATCGTCTATCGGGAATGTCTCGTTGAATATCTTCTGAAGTCCTTCATTCTGGCGCTTCTCCGCCGGCACTCCGGTCTGAATAAACTGGTCAAAAGACTCCTTCTGAACAGAGAGAAGGTCGGGAATGGTTATCGGAGAGATAATCTTGGAGAAAGAGGTTCTTTTCATTTAATCACAACTCCTTTAATTTTTGTTGTGAGAATGAAGGGGGAGCAAGCTCCCCCCTCAATATCTTGATTACTTAAGTTCAACAACTGCTCCGGCCTGTTCAAGCTGTTCCTTCATCTTCTCCGCCTCTTCGTTTGGAACATCTTTCTTTATATCCTTGGGAGCCGCATCAACTATTTCCTTCGCTTCTTTCAGCTCAACGCCGAGAAGCGCTTTTACTACCTTGATCACCTGAAGCTTTGACTGACCGGCTGAGTGAAGCACTACAGTCGATGTTGTCTTCTCTGCTTCTGCCGCCGCTCCGCCTGCCGCAGGTGCTACTGCCACTGCCACCGGCGCCGCTGCGGTAACTCCGAACTTCTCTTTCAATGCTTCTACAAGCTCTGCAAGCTCGAGAACGGTCATCTTTTCGACCATCTCTATGATTTTATCCTTATTCTCTGACATTGTTCCTCCTGCTTTATGCATTTTCTTTTTTCTGTCTAACAGCTTCGACCGTGTAAACAAACTCGCTGATGATGCCGTTCAAGGCGAAAACGAATGACGATATCGGTGACTGGAGAGAACCCACGAGGGTAGAGAGCAGCTCTTCCCTTGACGGAACATCTGCCAACCTGTCAATCGCTTTGCCGTCAAACATTTTCCCTTCGACCATAGCCATTTTCGGAGTCGGGAGCTTGTATTTCTTTACAAAGTCCTTTATGATTTTCGCCGGGGAGACAGAGTCTCCATAGGAGAAAGCGACTCCTGTGTTACCCTTGAGAGCGACATTTACGCTGTCATTGGGATAAATCTCCTTGAATGCAAAATAGAGAAGAGTGTTCTTCACGACTTTGTATTCAATTCCTGCCTTGTCGAAAGTTCTTCTAAGGTCATTTATCTGAAGCACCGACATTCCCTTGAAATCTGCAAGATAAACTCCCTTTGCGCGAGTGAGTCTCTGAGCAATCTCATGAACGGTCTCCTGTTTTTTCTTTAACTTATTCGGATTGCCCATAAGTTCTCCTTACTTTAGTGAATTTATTTCCGATGTGTTGAGAGGCACTCCGACTCCCATAGTCGTGGAGAGCGTGACACTCTTAAAATAGGTGCCTTTGGCTGACGAAGGTCTTGCGCGTTTTACCTCAGTCAGGAGAAAGAGAATGTTCTCCTTAAGCTTATCCTTTTCAAAGGATATCTTGCCGACTATAGTGTGGATGTTTCCGTTCTTGTCCAATTTATACTGGACTCTTCCCTTCTTTGCCTCACCGACAACTTTCTTTACATCATTTGTGACTGTTCCCACTTTCGGATTGGGCATTAGTCCCCTTACACCGAGAATCTTTCCAAGTTTTCCGACTTTTTTCATCAGGTCGGGCGTTGCTATCGCAAGGTCAAAATCAATGAAGCCTCCGGAAATTTTTTCTATGATGTCGTCCTCGCCGACTATGTCGGCTCCTGCTTCCTGAGCCTCTTTTGCCTTGTCTCCGTTAGCAAAGACAAGCACTCTGACCGTCTTTCCCGTGCCGTTCGGAAGAGTTGCGGCTCCCCTGACCATCTGGTCGGATTTCTTGGGATCTACGCCGAGAGCCATTGCGACCTCGACTGTCTCGTCGAATTTTGCCTTCTTCGTGGACTTCATTATATCAATCGCTTCATCGATTGAATATCTTTTTGTTTTGTCCACAAGCTTCGTGTTTTCGTTCACTCGTTTTGCTTTCATGCTTCCTCCACGATGATGCCCATGCTTCTTGCCGTGCCCTTTACCATGTTTATTGCTCCGTTGAGATCCTTTGCATTAAGATCCGGCATCTTCAACTCGGCAATTTTTCTGACATCTTCCATTTTCACCTTACCGACCTTTGTCTTGTTGGGCACACCTGAGCCCTTTTCAAGTCCCGCCGCCTTCAAAAGAAGTATTGCCGCAGGAGGGGTCTTGGTGATAAATGTGAAGGACTTGTCTTGGTAGACGGTGATCACGCATGGTATTATGAGGCCCTTCTGCTTTTCAGTCTTTGAATTGAAGTTCTTGCAGAACTGCATCAGATTGATACCGTGCTGACCGAGAATCGGTCCTACCGGCGGAGCCGGCGTGGCTGCACCACCCGGAACCTGGAGTTTGACGATCGCTACAACCTTCTTTGCCATTTATCTCCCCCTTTTGGGTTATTTTCCGATAAGTTCTGCCTGAGTGAATGATAATTCAACAGGAGTCGACCTACCGAATATTGTTACTGTCACTTTCATTTTTTCTCTTTCAGGATAAATTTCCTCAACCACTCCGTTGAAATCACGGAAGGGGCCTGAAATTATTTTTATATTGTCCTGAGTCCTGAAAGGTATTTCAAGCACTTCTCTTATTGAGTCTTTGTTTTTCAACAGCTCTTCCACCATCTTTATCTCACTGGCTTTGAGTTTTACGGGCTTCTTTCTTCCGGATATAAAAGTGCTGAGAGCCGAGATGGACCCCATAAAAGAAGCCATCTCCTTTGTGTCTTCCATCTGAATGAAAACATAGCCGGGATAGAGATTTCTCTCGACAACAACCTTTTTGCTTTTTATAATCTTTCCGACGCACTCCGCAGGAATAAAAACATTTCCCACCTTGTCTTCAAGATTGTTTGTCTTGAGCTCCTCTTCAATGAGGCGTTTTGCCTTCTTCTCATAGCCTGTATAAACCTGAAGAATGAACCATTCCATGTTCACCTCGTAAAGAGCGAAATGCCCCGGGCAATGAGGTAATCAAATAATCCGACCGCAAGGCCAAGCACCACTGAAACGACTATCACTACAAGAGTGGAGCCCCAGAGCGACCTTTTGTCAGGCATTACAACCTTCTTCAGTTCAATCTTGACTTCGCGAAGATACTCGATAAATTTCTTCCACCACATAAAAATCTCCTTTAAGAGCAGGGCAGGAGGGATTTGAACCCCCAGCATCCGGTTTTGGAGACCGGCGCTCTACCAGTTGGAGCTACTGCCCTATTCAAGTTATTTTGACTCTTTGTGCATTGTGTGTTTTCTGCAGAACCTGCAGTACTTTTTCACTTCCATGCGGTCGGGATGCTTTTTCTTGTTCTTTGTGCCGACATAATTTTTTCTTTTGCATTCACCGCATGAGTAACTAATCAAATCTCTCATTTTTAATTCCTTTTATGCTATTATTTCAGTTACGACTCCGGCGCCTACCGTGCGTCCGCCCTCTCTAATGGCGAACCTCAGCTCCTTCTCCATCGCTATCGTTGTTATAAGCTCCACTATGAACTCTGTATTCTCGCCC
>JBFXGO010000017.1:0-46006 GCA_050239825.1 bacterium | reverse complement strand
AAATCACCTGTAAAAGGATACGCCGAGGCTCATTCAAAAACCTCAAAGAGCTTATAAATACAATTAACAAGTATATCGATAACCATAATCAAAACCCAAAAGTCTTTATCTGGACAGCCTCTGTCAAATCTATCCTTAAAAAAATCTCAAATGTCAAGAACTGTTAGAGACACCACACCAGTTGATGATAAAAATATAACGAGAAGACCATAGAAAATTTAATACACATCAATTGTATTCACATAACTTGATTTAATATGAATAAAGGTTTATAATTAATTATGCTTTCAAAATATGTAGATAGAATTTTGAAGACCTATTCAGGAGGAAGTGCAAGGAAAATATGAAAAAAGAAAAAATGTTAGAAATATTGAATCCCTGATGAATTTTGTGTATAATCTTAATAAAAAGAGAAAAAATGTGGACTAACAAAAACGAAATAGACTTTTTTAAACAAGCGTTAAAAAATTTTTCTTCACCTGAGCAATTATTTTACCGTTTAAATTCAGGTTATTATGCATATATTCCCAAGGGTGAAGGTTCCGAAAATCAGGTGCTTCAAAGCAGAAACTCATTAATAGGTAGTTACACCGAGAAATGGTGTAAAGAAATATTTACTCCAATAGCATCTGAATTGAAATTATTTGCTTTAAATGGTGTTCAATGTGAAGAATTAGAACTCACTTCAAAATCTCCAGCGGATTTGGCCTTTTGTTCAACTAATTCAATTAATCAAACAGCTGAAAACATTAAATTAATAGTTGAAATAAAAATGAGTATAGTGTCAAATTATAAATTTGAATTAGATTCAAAAAAAATAGAAAACATCGGTGATTATAAATCTCACAAAGGAAATCCGTCTTTGCTACGCTCCGATTCTATATTAAAAGCTATAGGAAAATCCTTAAATATAAGGATATCATGCAACAACGCAAGAAAAATACCAATAATAATAGTTGGGAATAGTCCTATCACAGAAAATTATTCTGAAAAAGTTGATCTATTGAAATCTTCTGGAGTAATTCAAGGATTTATTAGTATGAATCAAAATCCGACTACTTCACCGTATATTATAGAAACTCCCCAAAAAGGTTTTAGAACTTACTCGGATTATAAGAATCTAAAAGATTGGATTTTTAGTCTATTAACTGCAGAACTTAACTATTTTTCATCAATGATTTCAAAAAAGAGACTGGGAGAAATTATTCAAATATCAAATTTGGAAACCGATTTAATAAGTAAAGCGGAAAAATTCCTATCTTTATTGGATTAAAAATCATGAATAAAAAAAATGGAACGCAAACAAGTAGTTTTGGAACAAGTGGAAGAATAAATCATGATTCAACAAAATTCTATAATTCTAAATTATATAGTGAGATTGATCTTGTTGAATCCAAAAATAAGTGTGAAAATACTATTGATATAGGAAATGCAAATGTCATTTATAACACTTCTTCCGAAAAAATGTATCAATTAAAGGATAACTCTATTCATTTAATGATTACTTCTCCTCCTTATAATGTAACAAAAGAATATGATAAAGACTTATCTTTAAAGGAGTATCTTACATTCTTAAGAACAGTTTTTATTGAAACTTATAGAGTATTAATAGATGGAGGAAGAGCATGCATCAATGTAGCAAACCTGGGGAGACGACCATATATTCCTCTGAGTGATTATATATCGCAAATGATGAATGAAATAGGATTCAATATGAGAGGCGAAATTATTTGGAATAAAGCAGCAAGTGCTAGCCCTTCAACTGCATGGGGAAGTTGGTTAAGTGCCGCTAATCCAATATTGAGAGATGTTCATGAATATATCTTAGTTTTTT
Source organism: bacterium (assembly GCA_050239825.1). Lineage (GTDB taxonomy): Bacteria > Hydrothermota > 32-111 > 32-111 > 32-111 > UBA2202. The sequence goes on along the minus strand of JBFXGO010000017.1, from coordinate 44,172 downwards.
CAAAGGGTAAGTTAAAACGGGATTCTTTTAAAAAGGAAAACTCTATAACTAAAGAGCAATTCATGGAGTGGACAAAATCAATCTGGACGATGAACGCTGAAAGCGCAAAGAGAGTGGGTCATCCGGCTCCATTTCCTGAAGAGTTGCCAAAGAGATTAATTCATCTTTATTCATTTAAAGGTGATATTGTTCTAGACCCATTTATTGGAAGTGGAACAACAGCGTTAGCTGCAGTAAAAGCAGAAAGAAAATATATTGGCTATGAAACTGATCTCAAATATATTGAGTTAGCAAATTCACGATTAGATAGTTTTCTGAAGCAAGGCGAATTATTTGCAAAAACAACCTAAAAAATATGAGTCATTTATTAAGTGTTAATACAGTTCTCAACAAATGGCTCAAAGACCGTAAGGGCAACATCCTTTCCTCTGACGAAATCCAACATTATTGTAAAGTGATTAGTGTGATAAAGGAAACTATAAAAATATGCTAAAATCGAATGAAATAATTGGTATTTCTCAATTAATATTGATATTTGTGTTTACATTTTTTCCTGTTATATATGTTTCATATGCTTTTTATAAGAAAGAATCACAATATTATCCAATGCTTCGACAATTGATATTTAGTAGAATGCATTTTTATAACAGAATCATTTCATTGTTAATAATATCAATAGAGATTTATATTGTGTTTATATTACTGATTTCGATAGATGGTTGTAATAGTAATATTTTAGGTATTTATTTTAAATGTATTTCAGCGTTAGTGTTTGCATTAATAGGTATTACTATCTGGGAAATACTTAACTTTAAAATTGATGAAATAACCCTGACTAAGTGCATTTATGAGGTTGATTCAAATGAAATATGGATGAAAAAGAACTTTATCTTACCAGGTTACTTTTATGAGTCCTACATAGAACGCGGCGATGATTTTATCTCAAAACAGTATAAGGAAGCATTAGATTCGCTTTCAGCATTGTTTAGGAATGTTTCTGAACAATGTAATCTCTATGAATGTCAAAATGTATTGATACATCCAATAATATCGTCAATTAGAACCTGCATTGGAAGAAAATATTATTTAAAGTTTTATGACCTTATGGAATTATATTTAAAGGAAATCAGCTCATGTAAAGAATACAAAAATGCAGAATTATTAAAAATTCATTTGATGGATTTATTTAGCAATAACTGTAAAATGATTGACGATGGTATTGAAAAAAAGATAGCTGAAAATCTGCAGGTGTTTATTCAAGAAAATAGCAGGTTTAAACCAGATGAGAAAAGACGTGATTTAGTTGACATAAAACTTTATATTCCTGTATTCATATATACTATTCTAAGTAAAGTAAAAGAAGAAAAAACTGTCAGTGATATAAGTAGTAATATATATCAAGAAATTATTAATGATTATGTATTGAATGCCAATGAATCAAAAGACGAAATAATAAAAGACATTATGTATAAATGGATATTTTATCTAATTTGCTGGGCAGAGTATGAAGCAAATTTTGACAAAAAGAATGAAAGATCTCTTCAACGAAAATGGAATTTATACCATATCATAACATGCATATCTGATAGAAGTGAGTTTAAAAAATATGTTTTAAAGCATATAGATGATGAATTAGAATTAATAAATGAATCAAAATTATATTTGCCTTTGGATATTTATCCCAATAGGAATCATACCTTACCTAAGCTATCAGATATTAGGAAAAAGGTATTTGAAGAGCTATTTAAAAAGGAGAAAAAATGAATATTGAATTGAAGTCTATTGACAAAATTAAAACATTTAATCCAGACAAGAATTATGCTCTTTATAATGTTTATATTGAACTAACTGAAACTCCAGATCAAATATGGATGGAAATATTTAAAATAATTTGGAGTCAAATATGGTATTCAATGAAGAGAAAAGCATGGATTGAAAATAATTATTTGATTATTCACTCTCCATTAGATGAGATTGAAAAATATCATATTCAATTTTTAAAGAAGGCAATTGAGCTAACAAATAAAGAACGGAATGAACAAGACAAGAGAAATCAAATAAACCAAGAGAGGCAAAAACAAGAAAAGATAGACGAAGATAAGGAGAAAGACAAATATTTAGGAAAATTGAAATTATAATATACAATACAAATCCAATTAAGACTGCAGATAAAAGCAATTTAAACTATTAGAATAGATTGGAGAAGAAAGATCTTTTTGCTTTTTGATTATATTAAAATGGATTTAAGAATTGTCTCTTAACCAAAGGAGTTTAAAATGAGCCAATCTTGGGGAGGAGCCTGGACTCAACAAAAACTAGTGATAATTGAAAAGTACCTAAACGCATACATGCAAATATTCAAAAACAACTCAAGGGCAAGTTATTTTAAAACCATCTACATTGATGCATTTGCGGGATGTGGCAAAATATATAATGAACTAGAGGATAAGAATCTTTTCGATGAAGAGTTCCAGGAGTATTCAAAGGGATCAGTAATGAAAGCAATCGAACTAGAAAACAAATTTGATAAATATATTTTTATTGAAAAAGATTCAACTCTTTGTGACGCCCTTGAGGAGGAGATAAAAAAATACAAAATATCATCTGAAATTATAAAAGGTGATGCGAATAATATAGTATCTGATATATGTAAAAATTACGACTGGGAAAAATATAGAGCAGTATTGTTTCTTGACCCATATGGAATGCAAGTTCAGTGGGAAACAATAAAAGCTATAGCAAAAACTCAGGCAATTGATATGTGGTATCTGTTTCCTCTCGGTGTTGGAACGATGCGCCTTTTAAAGAAGGATGGTGACATTGAGGAGGGCAATAGAAATAAATTAAATGAATTATTCGGCGATAATGAGTGGGAGAAGCAATTCTATAAAGTTGAGAAACAGCTTACTTTATTTGGAGAAAGTGAAAAGTATGAAAGAGTAGTTGATTCTGATTTTGTAAATTCATATTTAACTGGAAAATTGAAAAAGGAATTTACGGGGGTTGTTGAAAAACCAAAAATACTATATAATAGTAAAAATAGTCCAATTTACTCGCTTTGTTTTGCAGCAGGTAACAAAAAAGGAGCAGGAACTGCAATAAATATTGCTCAAGACTTGATAACAAATATGGAAAAAAGGTAATAAATGTCAGGAAAAACGAAAATTGAATGGACTGAGATGAGCTGGAATCCTGTTACAGGTTGCACAAAAGTAAGCCCCGGATGTATGAATTGCTATGCCGAGAAATTCGCTTATAGACTTCAACTGATGGGAGTAAAACAGTATAAGAACGCTTTCAAAGTGACACTTCAACCTGATGCGCTAAAAGTGCCATACTCTTGGAAAACTCCAAGAAAGGTATTTGTAAATTCAATGTCTGATTTATTCCACAAAGACATTCCTCTGAGTTATATAAAGAAGGTATTTAAAGTGATGATTGACTGCGAACATATTCAGTTTCAGATACTGACAAAAAGATCAGAAAGACTGCTCGAAGTGAATGACAAGCTTAATTGGTCAAAAAATATCTGGATGGGCGTAACAGTAGAGTCGGACGAATACATTTACCGGATAAATGATTTAAAGAAGACAGATGCCAAACTGAAATTTATCTCATTTGAACCTCTTCTCGGACCAATTGGAAGAGTCTCTCTCTCCGGAATTGATTGGGTAATTGTAGGCGGAGAATCAGGAGCAGGTGCAAGGCCTATAAAAGAAGAGTGGGTGCTGAAATTGAGGGATTTATGCGAAAATAAGGGTATTCCTTTCTTCTTCAAGCAATGGGGCGGATTCAACAAACATAAAACAGGAAAACTGCTTGAAGGAAAAGTCTATAATGAATATCCTTTTGAATCTAAAGTGATTAATTCCTATGCAGGTAAATAGAATTAAATATTCTAATCTCAATATCAAAAAACATAGGAGAGTATAATGTCAAAATTATATGCTGATCTTAGGAAAATGACAAAAGATGAACTTGTAAAAAATCATGATATTGTTTCCCAAAAAACAATGGTAGGAATCAGTTATTGGTTGAATGAAATTGAACGACGTGATAGAGAAGATCATGAGAAAATAATGTTTGATTACACAAAGCAAATTAAAACAATGACATTAATTATGACTATTGCCACAATTTTGAATATTTTTATTTCTATTCTAGTGTGGTGTCTCTAACAGTTCTTGACATTTGAGATTTCGAGACTTGTCAAGGAAGTTGTGTAAAGAGGGATTAGTATTCATAGGGGAGTTCTCCAGAGAGATTAACGAAGGATTGGCGGAGGTAATATAATTTAGCAATGATTTTAGGGTAACCGTTTTTCCATTTAGGTAACATATTTAGGTAACGGATATAAATGTTTATGAAGAGGATATCTTCGGATTGGAAGAATCCGCCCTTTTGCTGTCGAATGTGTTCGAGGGAGAAGTTTTTTCTTGCATTTCTGAGGAGATGAACCAAACACAACTGTCTTTTGGCATTAGGGTACATTATTCGGTTCAATATCTCCTTCTAGTTAATCTTATTATATACCACTCCTAATATTTTTACACAACTTTTATTATACTCCCTTGCGTCGTGAGCTAAAGAAAGAGTTAATAGTTGATAGTTGAAGAAAGAAAAAGAGTAGGCTAGTAGGCTGGTACGCTGATGAGCTGGTAAAAGAAAGTTGATAGTTGAAGAAAGAAAAAGAGTAGGCTAGTAGGCTGGTACGCTAGTGAGCTGGTAAAAGAAAGTTGATAGTTGAAGAAAAAAAGACCATTATTTGATTGTAAAATGATTAAAACAATACCAACAACCAATTAAGTATTGACAAAAAAGAATAGATTTAGTAAGATTAATTTTGATTTAAATTATTGAAATATAATAAATCTTTAAATAAAAGTCGGGATGAATGGGAAAAAACGAAGGAAATATAATAATATATTTAAGGAGAGTAAAATGAAAAACAATAGTATCATATTGATATGTATTTTCATTCTTCTATTCACAAGCAACTGTGAACTTGGTGAACTGATTTTTCACGATGTGGATCATTTGAATTATTTTACTGCAGGAAATCCGAGGTGGATTAATGAGAATGAATTTAATATTGTTTTGTATGCTGATTATTACGAGTATATTCCGTGTAAAGTATTTCGAATAAACCCATATAATAACACCTGCAAAGAGATATTGTATCATGATGATATATTATATAATCCACAAAGTATAGGTGAATATTATACTATACAGTCGTATGAATCGCTATTTATCTATAGTAATGAAAGTGGCGAAATGCTAAAAATGGAGAATTTAGGCGATTACAGTTTCATTGATTCAAATGCCAAGTATATCTATGGTTCAACCACCAGTTTCCTCTTAGGTCCAACGGTGAATATAATCATGAAGCAAAACATTGGAGATACATTATGTGAAATGATAAGCATGGTAGATACTATTTACCATTACAACGATGGATTATGCTATGTTGATTTTGAAAGGGAAAGATTTATTTACCGTTGTGATAATACATTGTATGAAATTGTTTTGGGCGATAGTGATAAAATTGTCTTTTTGACTGATGAAGATTTAATAAATTACGGTTTAGAAGACTGGTCTAACGTTTTTGTTACAAAAGATGTATTTGATGATAGTAAGCTTGATCTTCAATTTCGAGGAATGACAGGGGGTATGTATATAAATCTTCAGATTGATAACGAGTCGGAACGATGGACCGTTACAGGAGAAATTTCCGAAGATTCAATTAATCGGAATGTAAATGGAGATTTTGTATCATTCGACGGCTTGGAAGTTGTCGTTAAGAACAAAGCTGGAGAGATATTCTTTAAAAAAACATTTAATAGAGATGGAGAGTAATGGAAATGGAAATGGGGACGGTGCTTGACATTTTGACATTTTTCATAAGAAACGTTTATTCCACTCACGAACGGCATATCTGATTTCTTTTAACTTTTTCAATTTCATTGATGACCATGAGGGCAATTTGTGAATCGCTCCTACATATAATTGCATTTTGCACATGGTGTTCTTTTTCAATCTGTAAATCGTAATTTTACCTCACAAAGGTACAAATCAAGAATCTTGACACAAATGGGAAAATGGGTATATTGAAAGAAAAGGAGCAATTATGAAAGAGACAAATGAATCAAAATCTCACGCAAATGAATTCATAGACATAGACAACAAAAAACCTGATGGCAGAAACAGAATCACTCTTCCGCCTAAGGTGTTGCAGTATTGGGAAAGACTCGGAAAGACTGATTCTGTGCAGATTAAGATGAATAGAAAAGGCGAAGTTCTCTTAAAACCGACTGTGTCCATTCCTCTTGATGAGATGTGGGTATATGAGAATCCCGAAGTTTATTCAAAGGTGAAAAAAGGGCTAATAGACGCCAAGAACGGCAAAACAAAGAAAGCAAAAGACCTTGATAAATTCTTTGATGAATTATGAATTTTGAACTTGTTTTCACATCAGAGGCGATAAATAATTTAAAAAAAATAAAAAGAGAGGGGAGCAAAGAAAAAGCCTGGAAAGCAGTTCGGAAAGCTTTAAAACATCTCTCTGATGACCCAAAACACTCGGGGCTTCACACTCATCTTTATAAATCGATAATAGGTCCTGGCAATGAAAAGGAATTTGAGTGTTACACACAGAATAAGACCCCGGTGCTTACAGAATATTTTTCTACCATGGTCCTGAGAAAAATCAAATAACCATTATAGCAATAACACCCCATCCATACTTTTCTCATTTACTCTTGCGTATGCGATTTTTGCTAACCACCAGCGATATTTGGACTATTGATTGTTTTTTAACCCGCAACTTGCTTTACCTGTTAGCAATTATTTATATTCTTCTTGATTTTTATCTGAATTTATAATAAAATAAAAAGCTATATTGCTATCAATAGGAGGTAGTTAATGGATAAAATGGTTTATTTCTTCGGTAAAGGAAACACCGAGGGTAAGGCGTCGATGAAGATGCTTCTCGGAGGCAAAGGAGCCAATCTCGCGGAGATGGCATCACTAGGCCTTCCGGTTCCGCCCGGATTTACTATAACAACTGAAGTATGCGCATACTTCTCAAAGAATCAATCAAAATATCCTGACGGGCTCAAAGAGGCTGTCAATGATTATTTGAAGAAACTTGAAAAGACAATAGGAAAGGAGTTCGGATCGGAGCAGAACCCTCTGCTCGTGTCAGTGCGCTCGGGCGCGCCCGCTTCAATGCCCGGGATGATGGACACAATCCTCAATCTTGGACTCAACGAGAAAACCGTTGTCGGGCTTGCGAAGCTTACGAACAATGAAAGGTTCGCCTATGATTCATACAGAAGATTCATTCAAATGTATGGAGATGTGGTGATGGGTGTTGAGCACAAACATTTTGAGGAGATTCTCACGCAAACAAAGAAGGATAAGAATGTTGTGCAGGATGTTGACCTCAATGCAGAAGACCTTAAAGGACTAATAAAGAAATATAAAGAACTTGTGAAGAAAGATGCGGGAAGGAATTTCCCTGACAATGTGGAAGAACAGCTCTGGGGAGCGGTCGATGCCGTTTTTAGGTCATGGAACAATGAGCGCGCCATAGAGTACAGAAGAATAGAGAAGATACCAGATAACTGGGGCACTGCAGTCAATGTGCAGTCAATGGTCTTCGGAAACATGGGCAATGACTGCGCCACAGGAGTGGCATTCACAAGAAATCCTTCAACCGGAGAAAAATACTTCTACGGAGAATACCTTGTCAATGCTCAGGGTGAGGATGTTGTTGCAGGAATTCGCACTCCTCAGCCGATAAACAATGAATCAAGAAATTCAGATAATCAGGTTACCCTTGAATCGGTGATGCCCGAACTATATAAGGAGCTTGACGGCTACAAGAACCATCTTGAATCGCACTATAAAGACATGCAGGATATGGAGTTTACAATAGAGAGAGGAAAACTCTGGATGCTTCAGACGAGGAACGGAAAGAGGACTCCGCTCGCTTCAATAAGAATAGCCGTTGACCTTCAGGAAGAGGGAATAATAGACAAGAAGACGGCAGTCACAAGAGTCACTCCCAAGGACATTGACGGAATGCTTCATCCGATGATAAATCCGAAAGCGAAGCTTGTAGTGCTCGGAAAGGGTCTGCCTGCATCGCCGGGAGCGGCATCGGGAAGAATCGTATTCTCCGCAAAAGAGGCTGTTGAAAAAGCAAAAGTGGAAAAAAATCTGATTCTCGTGAGAGAAGAGACATCACCTGAAGACATTGCGGGTATGAATATCTGCAACGGAATACTGACGGCAAGAGGCGGAATGACATCTCACGCGGCAGTTGTCGCGAGGGGTATGGGAAAGCCGTGCGTGGTCGGATGCTCTGACCTTGAGATAGATGACGAGAAGAGAATAATGAAAGTGAAAGACAAAGTCATAAAAGACGGCGATTTCATAACAATAGACGGCTCAACCGGAAGAGTCATTGAAGGCAATGTCGAAAAAATTAAGCCTGATTTGAGGAATGAATTCGGAAAGCTGATGGAGTTTACCGACGAATTCAAGCGGCTTGAAATCCGCACTAATGCGGACACTCCGACAGACGCACAGACAGCTCGCACATTCGGAGCAAAGGGCATCGGACTCTGCAGGACAGAGCACATGTTCTTCGGAGAGGACAGAATTGAGGCAGTGAGAAGAATGATTCTCGCAGAGACAAAAGAGGGCAGGAAGGCCGCTCTTGATGAAATACTCCCCATGCAGAGAAGCGACTTTGAAGGAATCTTCAAGGCAATGGATGGATATCCTGTGGTTATTAGAACTCTTGACCCGCCGCTTCATGAATTTCTTCCAAAGGAAGATGATATGATAAAGAAGATAGCGGCTAAGATGGGAGTCAAGGCAGACGACATAAGGCAGAAGATAGACGAACTTAAAGAGGCAAACCCGATGCTTGGACACCGCGGATGCCGTCTCGGAATAACTTTCCCTGAGATAACCGAAATGCAGGTGCGGGCAATTATGGAAGCCGCATGCAATGTTTCAAAGCAGGGAATAAAGGTTATTCCGGAGATAATGATACCTCTTGTGGGAAACATAAAGGAGCTTCAGGCGCAGAAGAAAATTACGGTGGAGACAATCAAGAGAGTGCTTGAAGAGAAGAAGATGGATGTAAAATGCCTGATAGGCACAATGATTGAGCTTCCCCGCGCGGCGCTGACAGCAGGCGAGATAGCAACAGAAGCAGAATTTTTCTCATTCGGGACAAATGACCTGACACAGACGACTCTCGGATTCTCAAGGGATGATGTGGGAAAGATACTTGAATCCTACATTGAACAGAAGATACTTAAGGATGATCCTTTTGCCACTCTCGATCAAATCGGAGTGGGTCGTCTCATTAAAATAGCTATAGAAGATGCCAAGAAGGTCAATCCCAATATTGAGATAGGAATCTGCGGAGAGCATGGCGGAGACCCTGCATCAATAGATTTCTTCAATCTCAACGGATTCGATTATGTTTCATGCTCGCCTTACAGAGTGCCTGTCGCAAGACTCGCCGCTGCCCAGAGCGAGATAACAAAGAACAGCAAGTGAGGACAAAATGCTTGACCGTGAGTTTATAATAGCCAACAGGAGCATAATTGAAAAAACCTGTTCAGTTAAAAAAACAAAGATCGACATAGACAAACTATACTCGCTTATAGATGCAAGGAAGCAATCGGTAAACAAACTGAATCAGTACAGAGAAGAGAAGAACAAACTCACGGAAGAGGTTCCGAAGATAAAAAAACAGGGAGGGGATGTAAAGCCCCTCCTTGATAAATCAAAGGAGATTTCTCTTTTGATAGGAGAGTCCGAGAAGGTTCTTGAAACCGCTGAAAATGAGATGAATATCATAATGAGCTGGATGCCCAACATACTTGAAGCTGATGTTCCTTCCGGAGAGAATGCAGTCTATAAGACAATAAGAGAGAGAGGCGATTTTTCTGAAAAAACAAAAAATTATTATGATATATGCACTGAAAATAATTACATTGATTTCAAACGCGGCGCAAAGATAGCGGCATCGTCATTTCCCCTCTACATGGGAAAGGGCGCCCTGCTCGAGAGGACTCTCATAAACTTCATGCTTGACCTTCACATTGAAAAGCACGGATACCTTGAAGTCTTTCCGCCGTTTATGGTGAATTACAATTCACTCTATTCTACAGGCCAGCTTCCGAAGATGGAAGAGGATATGTATGGGCTTGACAAAGGCGATGCAATGTTTCTCATCCCGACAGCAGAAGTGCCTGTGACCAACATTTACAATGACGAAATAGTTCCTGAAAAAGATCTTCCGAAAAAATTTGTCGCATACTCTGCATGTTTCAGAAGAGAGGCAGGGTCATACGGAAAAGATACAAAAGGCCTCAAAAGACTTCATCAGTTCAACAAAGTCGAGCTGGTGCGCTACTCACTTCCAGATGAATCAAGAAAGGCGCATGAAGAGATGCTTGAAGAGGCGGAGAGAGTGTTGAAGCTCCTTGACCTGTCTTACAGAGTTATTCTTCTTCCCGACAATGATACTTCTTTTTCATCCGCCAAAACTTATGATATAGAAGTGTGGGCAGAGGCATCAAAGGAGTTTCTCGAAGTATCCTCTGTCTCCAACTTCCTTGATTTTCAGGCAAGAAGAGCCAATATAAGATACAAGAACAGAGAGGGAAGAAATGCATTCATCCACACTCTAAACGGTTCCGGTCTTGCGACTCCGCGCACAGTGATAGCAATAATAGAGCATTATCAGACAGCCGATAATGACTTTGAATTTCCTCCTATTTTAAAGGATTATATGAAGCATGGAAAAGAAATATTCTCCTGACATCCGCCTTGGCGCATTGATACTCCTGCTGATACTCATTCTGGCAGGCTGCGCAAAATCCAACATTGAGGGTCCATCGAAGAATACCGAACTTGGCGTAGCTCTCGGCCACATGGTCAGCAAAATGACTGTCACGAGCGCTTCAGGAATGAAGCTTAAGACTCCGGACGGAAGCATGATGCTGAAAGCAGGCGACACGATTTTCATTGATTATTCGGACAATGAATTCAAAATGCATCTGAACCGTGATAAAAGAATAACGGTAAAGTCGCTCCCTATATATTTCATCCCGCAAAACAATGGTATTTTTTCATACAATGGCATGCTATACAGAGGATATCTTGTTGTTAGAAAAGATGCTGATAAATTGCTTCTTCCCATCAACAGGCTCTCAATGGAGGATTATCTGAAGGGGGTAGTGCCTGCGGAGATAGGAAAACTAAAGAAAAATATGATAGAGGCGTCAAAAGCTCAGGCTGTAGCCGCCCGCACATACGCCTATGCTCATCTAAGGAAGCATGAAGAGATGGGTTATGACCTTGAGTGCACTGTGCAGGACCAGGTTTACAGAGGATACCTTCTTGAAGATACTCTGACAAACAGGGCGATTGATGAAACCAATGGAATAGTCGCAATGTACAAAAACACTCCGATAGATGCCAAATACCACTCTACCTGCGGAGGCTACACGAGCAACAATGAAGATGAATGGGGAGGAGCTCCTGCGCCGTATCTTAGGGGAAGACCGGATAAAGAGGGATGTTTGTTCGGCAAATCCTATTGTTCGCAGTCAAAACACTATAAATGGACATACGAGTATGAAAGAGATGATTTCTATAAGATGATTTCCGACAATTATTCTTTATTGAAAAAAGTCAATATTAAAGCTATCAACCTGTATGTTTCAAAGAAAGATAAATACAAACGGATTGTAGAGCTCACAATTGAAGATTCAAGCGGGAAAAAGTATGCTGTCAAAGGACTTGATATAAGAAAACTCTTTACATTTGAGGAGCATCTCGGCGGAATGCTCAAAAGCAGATATTTCACAATAGAGCAGAAAAAAGGAAAGGTCCTCATAAACGGCGGAGGATTCGGCCATGGAGTGGGAATGTGCCAATACGGAGCAATGGAGATGGCAAAATCAGGTAAGAACTACAAGCAGATCTTAAACCACTATTACAAGGGGATTCAATTAAAAAGAATCTACTGATTCTCTTTCTCTTCCTGTGCTCTCTCTATATATCAGCTGAAAAGATCAAAGAGATCAACATTGAAGGGAATATCTTTTTTGAAGACAATGTCCTAAAGAAGGTCATGAAGACCAAGATAGGCGGGAATTTTGACAGGATTGCATTCAAAGAGGATAAAGCGGCGATAGTATCTTTTTACAGGTCGAGGGGATTTTTGGATTTCTCAATAAAAAAATACAATTACAGAGCGGATGAAGGTCAAATATATATTGACATTGAGGTGAGCGAAGATTATGTCACAACAGTATCGGATGTGAAAATCTTCGGAAATAATGTCTTCACAGACGAGGAAATCAAATCTGTTGTCGGACTTAAAAAAAATGACCCTTTAAATTTATCAATTTTGTCAAGCCGTCAGATTCAGATAATGGATAAATACTCCTCACTCGGATATATTTATACGGAAGTCAATTATGAACTTGTGCCTAAGGAAAACAAGTACAGGATGATTGTTTTCATAAACATAAATGAGGGTGGCAGAGCTTATATCAAATCAATCACCGGAGATTCTCTTCCGAAAAATGTCAGAAGTGTCTTTTACAATGAAGTAGGTGCGAGAAAAGGCACTCTTTACACGCCGGAGAATGTATATCTGATACAGCAGAGAGTCTCATATACGGGATTATTTGACTACCTTGCTTTCAAAACAAGCGGAATAGAAGAGAAGAGCGAGTCGATAGACATATATTTTATAGGCACTGAGAAAAAGAAAAATTGGATATCCGGAGCCTCTCTCTATCAGTTTCCAAACAAGTTCAAACTGACTACCGGCTGGGGAAATGACAATCTCTTAAATAATGGAGAAAAGCTATCTTTTGAAGCTTCCGGAGCTATGGCAGTCCTCTCATCTCCTCTCAGGACAGGCGACAAATGGGTTTATGGAATATTGAGATACAAGATGCCTTATGTATTTTACAACATTCTTGCTTTTAATTCACAGATTGGAGGCAACTATGAAATTTATGAATTCTATTCAAAAAAGGACTTTCTTGTAAAGGGCGGTATCAGCAAGAGTATAGGATATTTTTCCGTATTTAACAATTACTCATATAAGTTGAGCATAATTGACACAAATGTGGAAAACCAGCCTTACAGGTATGAAAGAGTTACAACAAATTCCACAGACCTTACTTTCTATTTCGACAATAGGGACAATGTTATTTCTCCCTCATACGGAGTCTATTCAACGCTTCTTCTGGAGTACGCCGGCGGCCTTTTCAAGGGTTACAACAATTACTACAAATACTCGGTTGAAGGCGCATACTTTAAAACTTTTTTCAATGCAGTCACAACAGCTTTCAGGATAAAGACAGGGGGCATTGTCCCATTCGGAATCTCTGTGGAGAGAGGTATTTCAATCGGCGAGCAATTCAATCTCGGAGGCCTGACTAGTGTGAGAGGAGTGGATGAGGATTCTTTGGGACCCATAAATGCCATAGGCACCCGTTCAGGCAATATGGTTGTGAATGCAAATTTCGAAATGCGAATTCTGGTATACAAATTCATAGGCCTGAGTTATTTTTTTGACACAGGTATTTTATATGAGACAATTCAAAACTATGCTATTGATGACATGATTCTCACTGGAGGCCTTGGTATTTTTGCGGCAACACCCTTTGGCAATATCAGGCTTGATGCCGCCAGACCTATAAATGAAGACGGCAACATAAAATACTATTTTAGCATAGGAAATCCGTTCTGATGAAAAAAAAGATGAAGTGGTTTCTTATCATAATTTCTGTATTTGTTTCTCTGCTTCTTCTGCAGTCAATTCTTATAATGACAGGAGTCTTCAACGGATTTATAAGAGAGAGACTTGAATCTTTTCTTTCAGAATCGCTCAAGGGAAGCTGTCATATAACCGAAATAAAAGGCAAGTGGAACTATTTTTCAATAAATGGCATTGAAATAAGGTCGGAAAAACTTGATTCCGATATTATGACGGGAGAGTTGGAGATAGATATATTAGCTCTTATTATAAAGAAAGTCAAAATCAGCAGGCTCTGTCTCGACAGCGTTAATGTTTTCATCAAAAAAGACACAATGACAATAAAAAGTGATTCTTTATCTTCAAAGAGAACCGATTTGACGGAAGCGATTAAATCCTTTCCGTTCACGGTAAATGCTTCGGAGATAACTCTTAAGAGAATAAATGTGTACTATGATACTCTCTATATAAAAGACATTGCTTTAAATGCGGTGGTATCCTTCAATAGGAAAAAAGGCTATTTACTCTATAGAGTAGAAAACTGCGATGTCATGGGTATTTTGAATCTTAAAAAGACAAACGGTGAATTCAAACTTAAATCGGACTCATTGTCCCACTCGGGTAATTTCTCCTGCGGTGTTTTCGAGATTGACAACTCTATAGGATATAAGAATGGAAATCTGTTTATTGATAAAGCATTGTTCAAATTCAGCGCAGAAAGGAAGAAACTCTTCGGCGCGGAGATTACTGCATCAGGAGATGGCTTTCTTGCAGGCAGTATAGTCAATGGTAGAGCGGAGATGAAATTGAAGGCGGATTTGAAAAGAGTCGGAGTCGATACCCTTTTGTTTGAACAAGTATCAATCGGCGCGGAAATGACGGGAGACACAATATGGCTGAATGAACTTGACTGCAGGGATGATGAATTTTTAGTGAGTGGCAAAGGATTTGTAGAATTGTCTCCGGGAGTCGGAGGAGAATTTGACGTTGCTCTAAGCAGGGTGTGTGCGCAGAAGTTCATTAAAAATCAATCAATAGCAGAAAACAGCTTTGACGGATTGCTTCACATTAAAACAGACTTTAAGGAATCAGTGGCGCTGGTTATAGATTCAATGAGGGGATTTTATGGGAATATCAAAAACATAAGTCTGAAGGGTTCTGCAAGTTTTATAAACAGTGAATTGTCTCTCAATAATGTTCTGATGAAAATTGAGGATGGCGAAATTTCACTGAATGGGAGCATTGATAAGACCCGAGGGCAGGCCAATCTGAAGATGAGTAACTTTTCTCTGGAGGTACTCTCTGCTATAAAGAGCGATTTGAATCTGTCAGGTCATATGAACGGAGAGCTTTCTCTTTTTGGAGGCATCAGCGGTTATAAGTGCGTTTACAATATTGAAATGACCAACGGATTTTATGAAAGCAATACTTTTGAGTATTTCAACAGCAGTGGCTATTTTCTTGGAAGCAATGACAGCATATACAAGGGGGTCATTCAGGGTTCATTCATAAATGGAGTCGTTCTCAACAAAAATGTTTCAATAGTATATTTTGAATCAATGAAGGGTGAAGACAAACTTTATCTGGATGTTGACGGGGTATCTGACATGCTCTCCTTCGGGGCAAGCTGTATATTTTCTCTCAACAGAGATTTTTCAGAGGGACGCGGAAGCATCAGCAGATTGAATATAAAAACCGATGTTGACGAATATTCTCTTGATAATGATATTAAAATTGAATACAACAAAAAAATGTTCATGGTAGATTCACTGAGTTTATCAGGCAAATACGGTTTCCTGAAAGGGAATTTCAAGTCGACGGAAGATTCTATGAATTTCAAAATTGACGCATTCGATAAAAACATGATAATGACGGGATATATAACCAATGTCCCGATAAATGGAGATGCCCGCATAAGCGCTGAGGGAAACGGCAGAATTGATTCTTTAATGATGAAGATGAATGCCTCTGTCGTAGGAGCAGAGTTTGAAGGAATAAGCATGGACTCGCTTTTCATGAACTGCGACTATGACGGCGACAATCTTGATATAAATTATCTCAATGCATATCATGAAAATGAGCTCTCCTATTTATTCGGGCGTATAATGATAGATAAGGATTCAATAAAAAATTCCATCATGGAAATTTCATTTGATTTGAAAAATATAGATGAAAAATACTTTTTGCCTTTGGAAAATGTCTTCACCGTAAAGACAAAGACCGGCTTGACGGGAAAGGGGAGGATTTACGGCAAGGTCACAGAACCAAAACTTGAAGGCAATATTGTTATTGACAGCACAGATGTCTTCATTGTATCTCTCGGAACAACCGTAAAGGCGGCAAAAGGATATGCTGTTTTATCTGGTGATTCGGCGATTGTGAAGGAGTTGAGAGGAAAGACCGAAAAGGGCGCTCTCCTTCTTACAGGCGGGGTCTCACTCGACAAATACATGATGGAGGAATACTGGTTTAAAATACTTGCGGAAGGAGCTCATTCTACCGGAATTGACTATGTGGATGTATTTGCGAACTGCTCTCTTGACATAAGGGGCGATATGAAGAAGGTTGATATGAACGGGCTCATAAAGATAACAGAAGGAGTATCCAACTTTCCATTCATAGCATCATCCGAAAATGGTCAGCAGTCAGTCGCTTCAAAATATCAGTCCAACATGAATCTTCATCTTATAAATGATAACAATCTGTGGTTAAAGAACAGTTTTGTCGATGCAGAGCTCAAGGGGGATGTCTTTTTGAAAAAGAACGGAACGAAATGGAATATCACGGGAAAAGCGAATGTGATAAGAGGGTACTACTTTTACCTTGACAAAAAATTCAAAATTACCAGCGGTCTTTTTGAACTGAAGGAGACAAGCAAAATAGTTGAGCCGGTGATAAACATAACTTCCAGCACGAGAATTCAGTATGTGGACGGTGATGAGAAAAAACAGGCGGATGTATTTCTTGAAGCAACCGGTTCCGCCTTCAATCCCACAGTCTCTCTCTACTCAGAGCCGACAATGGGCATAGAAAATATTATTTCAATACTCTCTTTCAATACAACTCTCTCCTCTCTCTCAAACTTTGAGGAAATATCAAAGGGGGTTCCAGAGAAGGCTCTTCAGATTTATCTGAGAAACAAATATCTGAATACAATCTCCTCATCAATAGGAGTTGACCAGCTTGACATACAAACAAATCTTTTGGGAAGCGAAAAGAGCGCGAAGCTCTCTGTAGGAAAATATATCGGGAAGCGGCTCTATGTGTCTTACACCCACGATGTCTTTACATTTGAGAAGGATGTTTTCAGAATTGAATACAATGTCATCAAGAATACCGATATAGTTACGGAGAGGGATGAACAGGGATATTTCAATACGGGGCTTCAGTTCAAATACCGTTTTTGATCGACCGTCTTTTTTCAATCGGCCTTAGAAGTTTCCAATAAAGAAAAGAAGAGAGCAGGTAAAAGAAAATAGTACAGCAGAATGGAATTCTGTAGCCGTATTTTTCTATAAGAATACCGCCTGCATTTGCAGTCAAACCCCAAGTGGCAAGCCATGCAACAGATAGAAGACCGCTTGTCAAGGGTCTGTCTTCAGGTGATACAACCTCCATGGCAAAGTTTGTCGACAGCGGGCTCGCCATGTTCATAAGCATATTCCTGAGCAAAAAAGCCAAAAGAACAGCAGGCAGGAAGTATGTGAAGCCGAGTATAAAAAGAAAAGGTATGGATATCAGTTGAGTTATAATAACTGTCTTTATAAGTCCGAATCTTTTTGACAGCATGGGACCTGCCAATGCTCCGAGGACCGTCAATGCCTGTGCTCCCGCAAATATCACACCTATAATCTGCGGTTCAAGCTTGAATACAGACCTGAAATAAAGATTAAGGAATGGGATTGTCATTCCCGCACCTAACCCGACAGTCATAGGCGGGAGAACAAGGTAGAGGAGGAGTCTTTTTGATGTATTCACCTTTGCAGGACCTTTCAAATTTTCATCATATAGTTTTTTTATTGTGATTTTTGAAAAAAATATGGAAGAGAAAAGTGCGGCAAAGAGGTGGAGGAAAATCGCATACCTGAGGGCATTCGATTCGGTTGTGCCTATTTGGGACAATATTTTCGGAAGAAATCCTGCTATAAGATTGCCAGTGATTCCCGCGAGAAGCATTGTTGCATGATTGAGAGAGAATAAAAATGTGCGGCTTGCATCGCTGGTAATGCGCATTATAAAGGGTCCCCCTATTACTGAATTGAATGCGCCTGCAGAGCCGGCAATTATGAAACCGAGCATTCTCATCTGAATGGAATTTGACTGAATAGCTATGAAATAACCGAGTACAGTAACAATCGGCGATACTGTGATTATTTTGGAAATCGGAAAACGCTTGACTATGTATGCGGCAGGGAGGATTAGGAATACGGTCGTATATGTGCCGATTGAGAGAAGATTGCCAATTGAGCCCTCATTGACTCCGTTATTCTTAAGAAACAGGTTGAATAGCAGAGAGAATGCGGCGAACCCGAAACCCGAAAGCAGGTTGCCTATAAGATAGTTTTTACCGTCTTCTCCAATCTCTGTTAAATGACTTCTGTATAAATTTATGTTTTTTACCATTAAGATATAATATCAATTCCGCAAAAAAAGTAAATAGCCGTTAAGTCAGAGACTATCTCTAATTGACAATAGCGGAAAATGCATTATTATTAAGGATATGAAAAAACTATTTTTTCTCTTGTTTCTTATCTTTGGATGGATGCTCCTCTTTACAGAGAACTTTCTTTTTGACAGTTCTGAATCTGATTTTTCAATCAGCAGAATAGACAGATTGTACAAAGCGAGTCTCAACAGGATTGAGTATGCGGAAAAAGATGGTTACACTTATTTTATTTCAACATCGTACACTAATGAAGTCGGGTTTCCCCAAATTCCTATTTTAAGAATAACTGTCTATTCAAATTCTCCTGATGTAAAGATAAAAAATCTTAAACTAAGCAATGAAAAGATTATCAATCTTTCAAAGGAAATCTTTCCCTCCCAGTATCCCCATGTAAAACAGAATGATGATTTTGTTTTTGCAAAGGAAGATAAATTTTATTCATCCTTTTCAAAGTATCCTGCTATGACAAACAGAGTCATTTATGCGGGAGAGGAGAATGGGATTCATATAAATCTTATAGAAATATACCCTCTAATCTATAAAGCGGGAGTAAATGAGCTTGCTTTCTACAGAGATATTGAATTTGAAATGGACGGCGAAATTCTGAATGATTTGCCAGAGTGGGAATCGTTTCCATCAAAGTATCTGATAGTCACCAAAAATGAATTTTTGCCATCACTCTCGGTTTTCACTGATTTCAAGAAAAGGCAGGGTTTCTCTGTCGAAATCCTTGATATAGATACCACCGGTTCTGTAAATACAGACATAAAAAATCACATTCAGAGTTTATATGACACATCATCCGTGCCTTTAAGGTTCATTCTTCTTGCCGGAGATGTTAATTTGATTCCGAATTTTGTCGGAACTGAGATGGATAGTCCTCCCACAGACCTTTACTATTCACTCTTGGCTGGGAGCGATTACATTCCCGATGTTTATATCGGTAGATTTCCCTCATCCGATACAGCATATCTCAGGATAATTTCCGAAAAGACAGTTATGTTTGAAACAGCAGCATGGAATGCCGAAGACGAATGGTCATTTAGGGCATACCTGATGGCTTCTGATGACCCGTCCTTTCACCTTGTGGCAGAATCAACGCAGGTGTATGCCGCAGGAAAGCTAAGGTCAATGTCAATGACAGTGGATTCAATGTTTGACTATTACTCCTCAGGCACGCCTGTTTCAACTGCAATAAACAACGGACGGTCAATAGCCGCATATTCAGGGCATGGCTCCTACACTGCATGGGCGGGACCGTCATTTTCGCAGACAGACATAGGCAATCTTCTCAATCAGGACATGATTCCCTTTGTTTCAAGCTATGCGTGCCAGACGGGAAATTATGCACTCTCATACGACTGCTTCGGAGAGACATGGGTAAAGAAAGAGAATGGAGGAGCTGTTTCATTCATGGGTTCATCCGTATATTCATACTGGGATGAGGATGATTACATGGAGAGAGCTTTTTTTGATGCTCTGGCAGATTCCGGAATATTTTTTACAGGCAAACTTATGAACATAGGAAAATTCGGAGTTTATTCTGCATATTCGGGAGGAGGACTGAGCAAAAGGTATTATGAGATGTACAATATTTTAGGAGACCCGTCACTTTCCCTCTATACCGGTATAGAGGACACATTGAAGATAAATGTATTGAATCCTATACCGGAAGCATCTACTGAGATTGAAATTGAAGTTAAAGGGGATGGCTCGTCAATGCCAGTTGCAAATGCTCTTGTGTCAGTGATGCTTAATAACACTCTTTTCTATGCGGGATACACGGATTCATCGGGGCTTCTAAAAGTCACAAATCCCGGATTCTCCGGAGAGACAATAAGATTTGTGGCGACAAAACCAAACTTCAGATACGGAGAAACATTTTCAACTGTCTCTTCATCATCCTTCTATCCATATATTTCAAATGTTCTTTTTGCCGATACAATATTTTTTATAAATCCGCCTGATAGTCAATACTCGCCTCTTGATACGGGAGATCTGAGCATAATGATTGAAAATCTCGGAGAGAACATTATTGTATCTCTTACCTGTTCATTGTCCACTGTCAAATCTCTGATAGGTTTCAAATCCCGCTCTCTTGCATTTCAGGACACATTAAGTGTCGGTGATTCATCATGGGCTTTAATGCCTGTCGTGTCGTTTGCAAACGAAGGAATAAAAAACAATGCAAGAGATACGATAGTATTCTCTTTCAAGGACATCAATGACTCAACTGCATTATTTAAAAAACAGGTTAAGATATTAGCTCCTGAAATAAAAGTAATTTCGGCTGATTATGATGTTTCAGACGGGATAGTGTCGGGTGACACAGTCAAGATGTCTGTAAAAGCCGCAAATCTCTCCAACATAAATGACTATTCCGTCTCTATGCAGTTTATTTCCAATGACACTTTGCTTTTGAAGTTCATTGATTCGGTTTCCGGGCTGCCGTACATTCAGGGATATGACACTCTTGCAAGCGATACATTGACCTTTTATGTGAAATCCGGCATAGACTCTTTCTTTTCAGTCTCATACAGAGTGTGTGTTGAAGACACCTTCGGCATAAAGGACACATTTGAATTCTCTTTAAATGTGAATAAGCTCGATTATCTTGTGCTTGACCGTTCGAAAAACAATCTCTCTGCCATTATGATAGATTCTCTTCTGACAGATTTGGGTTACAACGGAGAGTATGCATTGTCTGTCAACAAATTGGAATTGGATGATTACAAAAATATATTTTTATGCGCGGGAGAGTATCCTAACAACAATGCAATATCTGCAGGGGATTCCATACCTGCGGCTATAGATTCATTGTGCAAAGAGGGTAAGTTAAATCTTTACCTTGAGGGCGGTGAAGTGTGGTACTGGGATATATATACTGGGAACGGCTATGATTTCGGTTCGCTCTTTAAAATTGATGGAAAGAATGACGGAGACATGGCAAACAATTTTGAAATAGTCGGTCTTTCGGGTTCAATAGCTGAAGGAATGAACATGACATACAGCGGAGGAATTTCTGCCGATGTTCTCGACACGCTATATGGGGCAAAGAATGTTTTTCTGAAGGGGGACACCGTATATGCGGTTTCAAACTCGGCTCCTCTATACAGAACAGTGGGTTCCTCGCTTGGAGTGGGCAGTCTTGCGGATGCGGATTCTATATCATCAAAGCGCGAGTGGGTGAGAAGGATAATGCTCTTCTTTGAAGGCGCCATAGGTATAAACGATCTCAATATAGCTCTGCCCCTGCCTGAGTTTAAATTTATCTCGATGAATTCGACACTCTCCTCTTCTGAATTCAGAATTTTCTTCTCTGCTTTGAAAGAAGAGAATGTCACATTCAGAATCTATAACTCAGCAGGAATGGAGGTCTTTTCTAAAAAGATAACTGCAGGTTCAAGCGGACTCAATTTATTTGTCTTCAATCCGTCATCAGAAAAGCTCTCAAGCGGAGTTTACTTTATAAGAGCCGATAATTCCAAAAAGAGCTTCACGAAAAAAATAGCAGTGATAAGATAGAATAAGTTGTTAATAGCTCCTATTTAAACAGTGCAAAATTATTCAAAACTACCCTATTGACTGACCAGTCAGTTTTTGATATAATGCCCCCCATGAATAAAAAAGAACAAATTATAAAAAGCGCCCTTGAACTCTTCTGTGAAAAGGGATTTGCCGAAACAGACATTGATTCGGTGGCTAAGAAAGCAGGCGTGGGCAAAGGCACTGTTTATCTTTACTTCAAAGATAAAAAAGACCTTTTTGTCTCATCAACCACTTATGCTCTCAATCACTTTAATAATGACCTTGAAAAGACAGTCGAGACAGTCAACGGGGCAAGTGAAAAGCTTAAAATCTACATTGACCATTCATTGAGCATTCTGACAAGCAATAAAAACATCACGCGGCTTTTCATCACAGAAGTTCTGGAGACGATGAGAAAGTGCAGTAGCAGGGATAGGCTTTTTGACAACTCGATTTTTACGAGAAGATTCACTTTTTTAAAAGGAATCCTTGAATCAGGAATAAAGAGCGGAGAATTCAAGAAGGTGGATAGGGACTCTCTGGCTGTGATGATAATGGGAGGAATACAGATGATAATGACAAAATACATAGTATTTACAGGAAAAGTAAACAAAAAGGAAATCTCAACATTCAGAGAAAGCGTGCTACAGTTAATTAAAAAGGAGAAATAGATAATGAAACGAGTGATGATTCTTCTTGCGGTTGTTTTTCTCTTCTCAACTGCTCACTCCCTGACCCTCACCGAGGCGATAGAGAGAGCGATGGATGAGAACCTGCAGTTAAAGATGCAGGAGCTGAGTCTGTCAACTGCAAAATTGGATGAAGTCAAGGCAGTGACTCAATTCCTTCCGAAACTAACAGGCAGCGGCACTTTTGTGCGGCTTGATACTGTTCCGACAACCACCACAATGACCGTGATGGGTCCTGTCACAATTCAGGTCGGTCTTCAGGACAACTATTCCTATGACATAAAGCTGTCTCAACCGGTTTTTATTCAGGGAAAGCTTGTCCTCGGCTACCTTATCTCAAAAGAAAAGTACAAGATGGCTGAGAATGATTTGAGCAAAACTAAATCGGATATCAAACTTGCCGTCACGCAGTTATATCTTTCTGCGCTTCTTACAGACGAGATGGTTGGTGTGACTTCAAAAGTCCTTGACTCAAAGAATGAGCATCTAAAGACTGTCCAGTCAAGGTACGGATACGGCTCTGCAAGCAAAATTGAGCTTCTATCTTCGGAGATTGAAGTCAAAAATCTCGAAGTGCAGGTTCTTGACCTGAAGAAGCAGAGGGATAATGTTTACAGAACCCTCAACTTCATGATGGGCGCGGATATTACGGAAGAGATAACCCTTGAAGATTCTCTATCCGGCTATATAGCCGAAATATTCGATACTCTCAACATTGACATGATGACAAGCGCTGAGCTTTTAAAAATTTCGCTTGAGCGAAAAAAAGAGATAAAGGGAGCCGAGT
Source organism: bacterium (assembly GCA_050239825.1). Lineage (GTDB taxonomy): Bacteria > Hydrothermota > 32-111 > 32-111 > 32-111 > UBA2202. Next base: position 20,686 of record JBFXGO010000017.1, on the reverse strand, counting down.
TTTCAAAGAACATGGTTAAAAAAATCCATACGATGAACCAAATGGCATTTCTCCCCACAGTGGCTTTATTCTCGCAGTACACATATAAGAATTATTATACATACTATAATGATTCAACTTTTTATGACGGTTCAATAAACTTCGGAGTCACCGCCTCGATGGATATATTTGCAGGAGGAGGAAAGGTTATAGATGTTTTGAAGAGCGGCAAACAGGTTAAACAGTCCGAAATGGCTCTTTCAATGCTGAAGGAGAAGACGAAGCTCGATATTGAGTATCTTTTGAACGGATATGAAAACTCCAAGCAAACAATTGAAATGTATGCAAAGACGGTTCTTCTCTCGGAGGAGGCGTACAAAACCGCGCAGGAGCAGTACAACAGAGGCATAATAAGCAACAATGATTATCTTGATGCTGAGACCAATTACCTCAGGAGCCAGTCGGGTTACCTAAAGGCTATCTACGACAAGATAATAAATCAAGTGTCAATTTTAAATTCAATAGGTGTTCTATAAAGGAGGAAAAATGAAAAAATATTTAATATTTGTCATAATAATCGCTGTAATACTTCTTTCTCTTTTCATTGCAAAAGCAACCGCAAAGAAGCCGGCAATGGAAATCACGGTGAAAACAGTAGCCCATGAAGTCGTTTCTCTCGGAGGGATATCTGTTGTTCAGGATTTCTATGGTAAAATAGAAGGATATAACCAGACAGAGATATATCCCGATGTTCCGGGAAGATTCATAAAATACACGGTTGATGAGGGAGCTTATGTTAAAAAGAATGATGTAATAGCTGAAATAGACCGTTCTGTACCGGGCATGTCATTTGAAACAGCAAAGGTTCTCTCTCCAATCGACGGACTTGTCTATGACCTCAATATGATGCGCGGAGATGCAGTGGCTCCGTCAATGCCTGTTGCAATGGTTGCTGAAAACAGCAGGGTGGTCGCGAGGGTATATGTCTCCGCAGACCTTCTCTCGACAATAAACAGAGGCATACGGGCTGAAATCAATGTGGATGGAAATATTCTTTCGGGATATGTGGACAGAAAATCCGCATTTGTCAACAATTTTACACAGATGGGAAGCGTTGACATTGTTATATCGGGAGGATCCAAGTATCTCAACCGCTCTTGCACTGTGAAACTGTATCTCACGGAAAAAAAGAATGTGAAGGTGATTTCTTTTGAGGCATTAAGAGCTGATTCTGTCGGAGATTTCGTTTTTGTGTATAAAGAGGGCGCAGTTACCAAGAGACCGGTGAAGACAGGATTGAAAAACTCCGCTTCAGTTGAGATAACGGAAGGAATAAACATCGGAGACACGATAGTGACCCGCGGAAGCGATATGATAAAAGACGGGCAGACCGTCAAGCTGAGGTAAGTATGGTAAAACTTTCTATACAGAGGCCGATTCTCGTAATAGTTGTTTTCATTGTAATTGCGATATTCGGTTTTCTCTCATTCAGACAGCTCGCTGTCGAAATATTTCCGAAGATTGACCTGCCTATGATTTCCATTGTGACAGTCTATCCCGGAGCATCAAGTATTGACATTGAAGAGCAGGTAACCAAGAAGATTGAATCTGCAGTTTCAATGGTATCCAATGTCAAAGAGGTGACATCAACCTCTCAGGAGTCAGTCTCCTTTGTCACTGTCAGTTTTGAATGGGGAAAAGACCTTGAAGTAGCCGCCAATGACATAAGAACTCAGGTTGAATTTGCAAGAAGAAGCTTGCCTGACGATGCCGAGAATCCGATTGTGTATAAGTTTTCATCTTCAATGGCTCCTGTAGCCATAATAGGGATATCCTTTCCTACTGAAGATATAGCATCGCAGTTCAATTTCACCGAAAGATATGTGCTGGACAAGTTCAGACAAATTCCCGGAGTCGGTTCCGCATTCCTTTCATCCTCAAGAAAAGAGAAGGTGAATGTCAATTTGAGGATACCTGACATGGTAAAATACAATATCAGTGTCTCTCAGGTAATCTCCATGATTCAGGCGACATCAATGAATGTGCCTTTGGGAGAGCTTCGAGAAGGCATCAGAACATACTCTGTGAGACTGCCCGGAGAGTATTCATCAATTGATGACATATCAAAAACAATAGTTGGTTCATCCGGCAGAAATCCGGTTTTTCTTTACAATGTCGCAGACATTGACTTTTCTTCCGGACAGCTGAACTCAGTTTCAAGAGTCAACGGAAAGAACGGAATAGTCATGGTTTTGCAGAAGCAGGCAGACGCGAATACAATAAAAGTTCTTGATGAAGTCAAAAAGACGATTGAAGAGATTAAAGGGCTCTATCCTGCAGGAACGGAAATTAATATTATATTTGATACCTCAAAAATCATCAAATCATCCATTGCAAATCTCGGTTCGACGATTTACTACGGATTCCTCTTTGTTTTGATAGTTGTGCTTATGTTTTTAAGAAATATCAAGGGAAGCATAATTATTTCAATGACAATTCCATTCTCTCTCATATTTGCATTCATATATCTCTACGCCGCTGGAGATACTATAAACATAATTTCTCTTGCATCTCTCTCCGTGGCAATCGGAATGGTGGTTGATAATTCCATTGTGGTTCTTGAGAACATTTTTAGACACAGGGATGAGGAGAAACGGGAAGTTAAAGAGGCGGCGCTCGTTGGAACAAATGAAGTGATAATGGCTATCCTTGCATCAACTCTTACAACAGTGGCTATATTTGTTCCTCTCCTGTTCATTCAGGGCTTTTCTTCGGTTTTATTCAAACAGCTTGCCTACACTATTTCCGTGGTTCTCTTTGCATCTCTCTTCGTTTCAGTGACCTTGACACCCATGCTGGCTTCGAGGCTTATGGGAGACGGAAAGAAGAAACTGAACAGTTTTCAGGCGACTACGGAGAAATGGTTTCTTGCTCTCGAGCAGAGATATTCGAACATTCTCGCATACAGTTTGAAGCATAAAAAGTACATCATATCTGTTTTTGCAGTTCTTTTTGTTTCTTCATTGTTTCTTCTTACTGTAATAAAAACAGAGTTCATGCCAGGTTTAGAGGGCGGCGTGGTCTTTGGTTCCGTTACTCTCTCTCAGAGTATGAGAATAGAGAAGACAGACAGTATCTTAAATCAGCTTGGAACAGACATCCGTTCAAACTATCCTGATGTTGATAATTTCACTTTTTATGCGGGAAGCGCTTCCGGAGGAGGCCAGGGAGGCGGAGGAAACCAATATACTGCTACCATGATACTCACATTTAAGGACGGACTGCCGACAAAAACTATAAAGAAGAACCTCTCCTCATTGAGAAAAATGGTGACAGACTATCCTGAAGTAAAGAGCGCCGATTTTTCATCAGGCAACATGGGCGCATTCATGTCATCAAAGCAGATATCTTTGAATATTTACGGAGAAAATCTTGACAATTCGTTCAAAATGGCAAAACTTTTAAAATCTGAGATGGAGAAGGAGAATATCTTTGTTGACTTAACGATTTCAAGAGAGGATGAGATAACAGACATCAGCGTTGTTCCCGTAAAAGAAAGAATGATGCAGTTTGGAATGAACAACTTCTACCTTATGTCCTCTTTGAGATACGGGTTATACGGCACGACCGCCTCTATTTATAGAAAAGACGGCTCAGAATATGACATATTCGTTTCATTCGACAGGGAGTACCTCTCTTCATCCGAAATGCTTAAATCCATTCCTGTGAACACACCGTCGGGGCTCACAATACCTCTATCGGCTGTAGCAGAAATAGAGAGAAGCTCACAGCCGCCTATGATTGAAAGAAAAGACCAGATGCGACTTATAACTTTGTCGTCCAACCTGAGCAATGCTCCGCTCTCTGAAGCCAATAAAAAGCTTGATGAGATCATTGCCAGAATAGAGGTGCCGGAAGGAGTAAGAATTGTAAAAAGCGGAGATATTGAGAGCCAGCAGGAGTCATTCAGAGACCTTCTTATCGCCATACTCATAGGAATTCTTCTTGTATTCCTTGTCATGGCGGGTCAGTTCGAATCATTCATCGACCCGTTTGTTATCTTATTTTCAATTCCCTTTGCTCTTACAGGAGTGATTTGGGCATTGTTTTTAACAAACACAACTCTCTCGATAATGGGGTTCATAGGAATGCTCATGCTTGTTGGAATAGTAGTCAACAATGCCATAGTGCTTATTGATTATATCAACCAGCTCCGCACAAATGGAATGGCTCTCTGCGATGCAGTGCCGCTTGCCGGCAAGAGAAGATTGCGCCCCGTGCTGATGACCACTCTTACGACTGTTTTCGGTCTTTTGCCTCTGGCAATGAGTGTTTCAGAGGGGGCTGAAATGTGGAGGCCTTTGGGAATAGTTGTGATAGGCGGACTTCTAATGTCCACTCTCGTGACCCTTGTAATTGTTCCGGTTATCTACTCAATAGCTGAAGCAAAAATAAAGCGCGTAAAATGCGAGGTGGGTCAAGAGACCAGAGTTTAAAGATTCTTCACATCTGTTTTGAATAACTTAAAGAGGCGGACAATTGTCCGCCTCTTTTTTTAATCTTGAAAAAATAATTATTTCTGCTATAATCTTGTTGAGTTTTAAAAAAGGGGAAGGAATAATGGCATTTGACAAAAAGACTGGCTACACAGAAGATTTCCATAACCCTGGCTTCCATGCTCTATTTTATACTTGCCCTGCTCTCCTCTAAAATACTTCTTATTTATCATATAATTATTCTGACTCTCATAAATACCTTAATGCTTCTATTGATGAAGAATGAACCTGTGCGCACAAAAACGGCTTTTTCAATGATTCTTCATCTCTTGTTTCTCTTTTTCATAATGGGGTTTTATGACCTTCTTTTGTATTCTGTTCTCATATTCATGTCCGTCAACATTCTTATCTACGGGATTCCCGCATTATTTGAAGCGAAGAGGTGGTTCGTAATCTCTCTTCTTACAATGAGCTTCTCGATGTTTTCCATTGAGGTATTTCTCAGGCTGGCAACAAACATCGAAGCAACAAATCTATATGCAAATCCAAAGTATCCTCAGCTGAATGTTTTCAAGGATTCAGCATCTCTGAAACAGAGTCGGGTTCATGGAGATTTGATTCATGAAGGGGATGACTCGTCGGAATGTGAATTCAGGGAGCAGAACTTCGCCACTGACAGATACGGATACCTCAACTCTTCCGAGTGCTACAGCAATCCTGTTGATATAATAGTTCTCGGCGACTCTTACTCTGCAGTAAGTTCGATAAAACAGAGTGACATCTGGGTCGAACAACTAAAATCAAAAACCAAAGCAAATGTGTGCAATCTTGCCGTTTCCGGAAATGAACCCTGGCAGGAATTCGTCTCCTTCTTTGTTATGAAAAATGAAATATCATTTAAAGATGAGGCTGTCATAATATGGCAAATATTTGAAGGAAATGATTTTAAAACATTCTTCGGAGAGGTGAAGAATGACTGCAATTACGAGGTTTCTTTCTTGGTTCAGATAAACGAACATCTTGAAAATTTCAGAAAGACCAATAATTTCAACAGATTTATTCACAGATTGCAAAACAAGGAGCTGGCAGAAAGAAAAGACCTGATTGAAATAAACACAAAATCCGGAGTTATGCACTGCATGAAGTGTTATTTAGAGATGGCTAATATTCCTCTCTCCGAACTTGAGAAGAACAGTGCATCGGATAATTTGATGAATTTGATGAAGATAATGAGAGCTGAGGCGAACAAAGCAGGTATAGAACTTGTTGTTCTTTTCATACCTTCAAAATGCAGTGTGTGCAAGGTTATTCTTGAAGATGAAAATTCATCATATTCAAGAAGCGGATTCTCTCTTTTAACGGAAAAAATATGCAGAGAAAACAAAATTTGGTTTATTGAGTCAGGATACTCTCTGTTTGCAAAATCTAAAAAGACATACAGAGAGAATGGAGAATTTTTATGGTGGCTTGACGATTCACATCTCAATCCCGCAGGCAACAAGGTTGTCGCAGATACGGTTATGGCATGGCTGGATATGTAATTGGTGAGATTTCTATAAAATTTCAATTAAATCTGTAAAAAATATTATACTAATGTAGATTATAAATATAAATAAAGAATAAAATATTAATATATCACAATAATTTAGGGTACATCAAATAACGAAGCAAATTTTAAATGTTCATTACAAATTTTTGATAAATAATATTTATTTGTAATCAAATCAATTGACAACTTGACATATTAAGAAAGATGGACTATACTTTTACAAATTTAACAAGGAGGAAATTATGGTGTATTTCAGAAAGCATTTAACTACCCCCCCCCCCGATACTTACGATTCATATTAGTATTTTGGGGATTGATGTTGTTATCAATATCCAGTTTGACTGCTCAGAATGTTATTAGTGAGGATTCTGACAGATTGGGAAATGATTTTGGGGATTTAAGTTGGAACAAAAGTTATCAATTGGATGCAATAACTTTAGGGTTGGCAAATAATTATAATGAAAGCAACTTGTTATCTGGAAAAGGAATTATAGATTATATTATTTCTATGAGAGATGATAAGAGAGGAGTAGTTAGTTATATAAATAGTGATTTTCAGCCGTGTACATTAAAGACATGGAGGAGCTTGAAATATACCGGTATTGAAAGAAATGATACTGTATATAGATATGACGATTTTACCGGTTCCAGTGATTTTCTTTATGGATATCCCAAAGAATTTTATGCGTATCCTAATGTTTCCGCTATAGGGAGAATTGTATCAGCCATGCTGGAATTTGTGTATATGGTTGATTCGCTTGATAATACCGGTGAAATCTGGAGCGTTTTAGGTCAAGGTTACAGAGATTCAATTATAAAAATATGCGAAGAAGCTTTTGCGGAAGAGGATAAGTGGTTTGTTGAGGATTTATCCGAAGAAATGGGCTGGTATATTTATAAAACAGATGTTTTGCAGCCCATGGATACTTTAGGTTATAAGATTGATAAATATTATCCGGAGATACATTTTTTACAGGGGAGTATATATGCAAACGGGAAGCAGTGTAATGTTGGTAATTCTGCGATTTACTTGCATTTGCTGACTAATAATAGTAAATATTTCGATAAAACATATAAAATATCAAATTTTATAAAAGAAAGACTATGTGTGCTTGATAGCACATATGTTTGGAGTTACAGCGGATATTATGATACGATTAGGCACAATGGAGATGATGTTTCTCACGGTACCTGGACGGTGAAATTCATAGAGGAGTTTTATGCCAGGTATGATCCGCTGACTTTTACCGTTAATGACATTAACTTATTGACCGGAACACTTCTTAGAAATATATGGCGCCCCGATACTCTTAAAAATAATAATGAATATGTTTTTTATACAGTGGTGGATGGGCCTTACAACACTCCGGAAAATACTTTTGATTTCAGTGAAGGGAATATGTACAGATATTGGGAGCTTTCAAAGTACAATCCCTATATACATGAAATACTGGATAATACAGAAAATGTTGTAGGATTTGAAGAGCATAAAGACTTTTATTCACAATATTATAAACCGTTTGCGGTCGATATAAAGATAGGAGAGATGCCGGTTATGCCTGAGGACAGTCAGCAGATAGATGTTTTCAGTGATATGGTTTATGTTGAGCTTAAATCATTAAATAATTATACAGGTAAAAAGGATACAATCATCGTGGAACTATACGATCCGGACAATAAAGCGGAATATCATTTGACAGATACGCTGTATGATGTAATTGCCGGCAGAACATACAATGTTTCATTCGACTATTTAGTTTTTGACGGAGAAACTTTGACAACGGATACACTTGTAGCTAAAGCTTATGCTTTGAGAAAAGGGGTTATAAATTGCCCATTCTTAACGGATACCTTACCCCTTGTAGCAAGGGATACGATTTACATGTTTAATACTAATGAATTGCCTGTTTTGAAAAATAACTCTTTTAATGTTTATACATCTTACAGAAACAAAAATCTTGACATGTTCGGAATAGACAGTGTAAAGGTAACAGTTACTTATGATACGATAACCGATATGGGACAGATTGAAAAAGCAACAATGGTAGCATATACGGACAGCAATGGAAGAGCACAGTTTGATTTAAGAACTGAAACTACTTATCCTGTAATCATCAATGCTGAGAAGGTTGGTTATTTTGCAAAAACTGATACTATTAAGCCGTATATGTGGTCAACAACAAGTGATGCGCTGGGACCAAATAGCAGTAATCACTTGATTAAGCAAGGTAGTATTCTTCATCTCTCATATTCAGATGGAGACAGCATAGTTTATGGTAAGAGCAAGGATTTTGGCATTACCTGGGAGCTGACAAAAATCAGCAGAGGAAAAGATGTATGTATAACCGCAATAACAGGAGGAATGGCGGCGGTATGGAAAGATGGAGAGACATGGCAATATGCATATACAACTTCTCCGTGGATAGAGCCGATAATTCCAAGCGTAATGGGATATAGAAATCCTTCAATAATAACAAATCCTGCGAATATGTTGCAGATATGGTTTGCAGGAATAACTACGGATCATCTTACAGTTGATAATCAATGGACACTGGAATATAATTCATTTATGTATAACGATTTAGTAATTCCCGAATTTACACAACTGATAGGTGAGGCAGGAGAATACGACTATCTAAACAATTATCTAGTAAAACCATACAATCTGTCAAGTATAGGAATAAATACGAGGTTGAATAAAATAGCGCCCATGATTGTCTTTGAGGATATAAACGGAGAGATAATCAGAAAGAAGTATTTTAATATTCTTGGATGGCAGCAATCCGAAAATGTATCGAATTCTTCAGCTTATTCATTCAATCCAAGTATAAATCCAAAATCACTTACGGATACGAACAAAATAATCTGGCAGGAATACAATCCTATACACTTTAGAAATGAGGTGTATATAGACAATATATTCACGAAAGTTATAGATAACACGGTAAGTGATATGAAATACCCCCAAATATATAACTCAATGATTGCATATGTAGGAGATGACAAATATGTCAGATTGAACACTCAGAAGTTCTCAGACGATGCATCAAACGCAACTATAAGCAGCGGTTCTGACAGTTGTTTTTATCCTGTGTTTGTTGATTCAGTGTATCTTTCAATTGGGACCGATCCTAAAGGAGGAAGAGTTTATATTGAAAATACAAAAATAAGGGCTTTATGGGTTGAAGGCCATAATAACAATTATAGAATAGAATTTGGAGGCGCAAGCTACAAAATATATACGGACTCAATAGGGGATGTACCGAACACAGTGTTTTTGACCGACACATTGACAAATATAACAGAAAGCGCACTAAGAAACTATCTGCCTTCTTCCGAGAATAAGCAGCCCATAGAAATATTGGGAGCAGTAGTAGAAGGATTGAACCCAGAGATGGATTATCTTCTTGAGGTTATATCAACAAACAATAATAAAAATCAACCTTATGCTCTCCTTATAGAGGGAGCGTTTGAGCAACTGATAGAAGGCAAAGAGACGACAACAGTATTAGTTATCGATGAGTCTGATTACAGTGACGGCTATCTGGATTTGGATATTGAGAGAGTGAAAGGAAACCCTAACAGAACTATAGCCGTGAATCTATATGAGTATGATAAGATTGATAAAGAAGCGTTTGCCTCTCAAAATAGAACTTTATTGGTCAGCAATATTGATAAAAAAAGAGAGGAATATAGTTGGAACTTGCCGAGAGTGGCTGGGAATACTATTGAATGCAAATTTATTCTGCCGGAAAGCGGAATAACTCAATTCAAGATATACGATATAATGGGGAGAGAGGTTTACTTCGACAAACAAACAAGGCAGAAAGGGGTTAATGAAATTAAAGTGAACTCACTATCAAGCGGTGTTTACTTTTATCTGTTTGAAAGTAAATACGGAATTGAGAGAGGCAAGATTGCGTTCATCAGATAAAGAGAAGATCAAGAAAGCGGAGGGGATAAAATCCCCTCCGGCAAAATGGTTTATATTATCAATATGCATAATGACTTCATTGATGTTATCATCAGCAATAGAGGTAAAACAGGAGATACCGTATGGAGATGATTCCGGAAATAGATTTTCTCCGATATATATAGATACTTTGAAAATTCTTTCTATTCCTTATACTCCAGACACACCTCAAAATTATACAAATATTTTGATGAAACATGATGATTACGAGTTTGTTCTATATGATTCTCTGATGTCAGGATGGATAGTAGGGTATGGATATTTTGACTTAGATGGTGATCTTGATTTTCTCTGTAATAATTTCGCAGATAGTTTGTGTTTATTCGTAATTGAACAAGAGACAGCAGATAGCATAAATAAAGTATGGACATGGAGTACCGGCTCAGTTTTTGATGGCGGTTTATATTCTTTCGGAGTAACATCATTGTTAAAAGGAGATGGAAGAGATAGGATATACGGAGCTCCGAATCCGAATACAAGTGTGAGCGAGCCATACGGCTGGTTTTACATGGAAAGCATGGGGGATGACAGTTATGAGTTTGCATATGAGGATACATTCAGCAGAAAGGTATATGCGATGGATATAGGTTATATGGACAATGACTCGCTGTTGGATGTTGTGACAATGACTCACTTGGGCCAGAAGGTATATGAGTCAAAGAATATGAATCAGGATTCCTTTGTTTCGGTAGCTAATCCTCTTGGTGGTGGCTATTATTATACAGAAATATTAGGGGACTTAGATAATGATGGGTTTATAAATTATATTGGAGGAGGAAAAGCGTATGATCAATCACCAGCGGAATGGCTACATTATGTAATGGAATGTACGGGAGACAATTCCTATGATACAATCTGGAGTCACTGGATAAGAAAGGATTACGGACCTTGGGGGTCAGTAGCAAGCGGTTGTGGAGGTACATCCGGAGACATAGACGGAGACGGAGATGATGAGCTTGTGCTATGTGCCGGAAGTATATTGGAGGTCTTTGAGACAGCAGGAGATGACAGCTTTGAGATGGTGTGGAGTATGGATAATGACACATTTGCAGGAAGCAGTGTTATTATGGCAGATATGAACGGGAATGGGAGGCAGGAGATAGTTTGGAGCGGGAGGTCGGACCCATATCTTCCATATACTTACGGGATAGACATGATGAAGACATATATAATAGAATGGAGAATGCTGAATACACCTGATACGATAAGCTATGGGAATGCAATAATGTCGGACACACTAAGGAGCACAGAACTGTTTATTTATAATGAAGGAATAGATACTATTTTTGTTGATTCCATAGGATTTAAAGATGAAGAATTTTTTGTTGATACGGTATTGACATACCCGTTGCCTGTATATCCGACTGACAGCTTGAGACTGAGAACAGCTTTTTATACAGAGAGTATCGGATATTATGAGAGTGAAGCATATATATATGGAGACAAAAATAGATATAAGACAATTCTTAAAGGCGGATTGGGGGTTGAATGCAGGATAGACAGCATAAAAGCATCGGACGGATTTATTGCTCAGGACGGGGTTGACAATGATGATTATGTGATAGTGTATTTTCACGGGCTTACAAACCAGCCGATAATAGACAGCAGTAATATAGATGAAGTATTGGGATTGAATTATGGACACACATGGTTGAACATAGACAGCACAATTTGGCTGGATAGGGTAATTCAGAAAGACAGACTGAGGATAGAATTCAAAGACACAAATGCTACAATATCAGTCGGAGATACAGTATATCCTGACAGCAATACAATAACAGAGAATTTACTGAAGGTTCCTTGCTTTAATCCAACAGTTATAAGCGGCAGTTTTGGGCCGACAGGGACGGGAGAAAACCTTGAGCCATGCGCCGAGAGCTTGGGGACATGTACTTGTACTGTCCCCACAATCAAGAGCCAATACATAATATGGAATACAAATACAGAAGCAACATTAACAGTTTACGATATATCAGGAAGAGAGTTAATTAAAGAGGAATCAAAGACAAACGGCGAACACAAGACAGACATCAGAGACTTAAAGAATGGGATTTACTTTATAAAACTGAAAACAGAAAAAAACATAATAACAGAGAAACAATTAATATTGAAATAACTTGATTAATCTGCTATTGACATTTTGATTTTAAGCATTATAATTTACTTGATTGTGAAATAAATAACAAACCTGAGGAGAGGTGTGATGACCGAACCGAGGGTTCCAAATCAAACTAAGGACAAGGTTGTCTGAGTCCGAAGAAAACTCAAAAGTTTCTTTTTCAGGCGCTTTGCTTCCTTTAAGGAGGCAGAATGGATACGCGAGTGGGTGTGGTCGGCATAATTGTCGAAAACCGCGCAGATACGGCTGTTAAAGTCAATCAGATACTGACTGACTACGGATTCATAGTGCGCGGCAGAATGGGCATACCGAATCTCAGTGATAATATCTGCGCAATATCGCTCATTGTTGAAGGCACAAATGAAGATATAGGCGCAATGACAGGCAAACTGGGAAGATTGGCCGGTGTGAAAGTTTCATCAACATTCATCAAAAAGGAGACAAAATGATATACGAAGATTTCATAAAACAGGATTATCTTGATTCAATTCTTAAAGAGAACAGGATACCTTCAAACACTGAAGTGCGGGAGGTTCTTAAAAAAGCAGAAGAGAAAAAGGGTATCACGCCTGAAGAAGCATTTGTTTTGATGCAGACAAAAGACAAAGAGATGATAGAAAACATCCACGCTCTCGCCGGGAAAATCAAAAATGAAATATACGGAAACCGGCTTGTGATATTTGCGCCTCTCTATGTGACTAATGTGTGCGGGAATATATGCGCATACTGCGGATTCAGGGCTGACAACAAAGACCTTCACAGGCGCACTCTGACAAATGAAGAGATTAAGGAGGAGATTAAGATACTTGAAGATGAGGGACACAAAAGGGTTCTGATGGTTTACGGAGAACATCCGCAGTTCGGAGCAGAATGGATTAAAGAGACAATAGAGGCGGCTTACTCTGTGAAATCCGGAAACGGAGAGATGAGGAGAATAAATGTCAATATCGCTCCCATGAGCGTTGATGATTTCAAAATACTTAAAAGCTCCGGCATAGGCACATACCAGTGTTTTCAGGAGACATATCATAAAAAGACTTATGAAAAAGTGCACATAGGCGGAAAGAAGAAGGATTATTTATACAGATTATATTCATTGGACAGGGCGCAGGAGGCGGGAATAGACGATGTTGCTATGGGTGTTTTATTCGGTCTCTATGATTACAGATTTGAAGTTATGGCTCTCCTTCAGCATGCGGAGCATCTTGAAAAGGTCTTTGGAGTGGGTCCCCACACAATCTCATTCCCGAGAATAGAGCCGGCTCTCGGCTCGGACATGTCGGAGCATCCTCCTGTTGATATAACAGATGATGATTTCAGGAGAATTGTCTCTGTCCTGAGGATTGCAGTTCCTTATACGGGTCTTATTCTTACAACGCGTGAGCAGGCGGATTTGAGGAGAGAGTTTTTCCGCCTCGGAGTCTCTCAGATAAGCGCCGGTTCACGCACATACCCGGGAGCATACCATGATGCCAAGTGCAACAAACCGGATATGCAGCAGTTCACAATAGGAGACACAAGGCCTCTTGATGAGGTCCTTTGTGATGTCATCAGTCAGGGTTATATACCTTCATTCTGCACTTCATGCTATAGAAAGGGAAGAACAGGACAGGCATTCATGCAGGAGGCAAAACCGGGTCATATTCACACATTCTGCCATCCGAATGCGATACTCACCTTCCTTGAATACCTTGAAGATTACGGCTCAAAGAAGTCAAAGAAGGCAGGGTATGAATTCATTGAGAGAGAGATAAAGAAGATAGACAATGAATCAATGAAAAAGTCATTCATGGAAAAATATGAGAAGACAAAATCGGGAAAGAGAGACCTTTATTTTTAAGGAGAGTTTATGAAGAAAGAGCTTGTCTCAATGAGGCCTCACATAGGAATATTTGGGAAAAGAAATGCGGGGAAATCATCTTTGATAAATGCTCTGACAGGGCAGAACACGGCAATTGTTTCAGAGACCCCCGGAACAACAACCGACCCTGTAGGCCGAGCAATGGAGATTCTTCCTCTTGGTCCTGTATTCATAGTTGATACTGCGGGGCTTGACGACAGCGGGGAATTGGGCGACAAGAGAGTGAAGAAGTCATTAGAGGTTTTGGGTCGCACTGATTTGATAATACTGGTTTCAGCTTTCGATGATTTTTCAAAAATAGACATGGAATTTATTGAGGCAATGAAGAAAAAAAATGAAAAAATTCTTGTTGTATTTTCAAAATCCGATGTAGGCAGGCCTGATGATGAAACAGTAAAAAATCTCAATGACAAAAATATTCCATTCATATCTGTCTCATCAAAAACAGATGAGAACATAACTGTTCTAAGAGAGAAGATGGCAAAGATGCTTCCTGAGGTGATTACATCGGATGTAATTATCAGGGACATTGTCGGGAAGGATGATATATGCGTGCAGGTTATACCCATTGATTCTGCGGCTCCGAAGGGAAGGGTCATACTTCCGCAGGAGCAGGTGCTTAGGGACTGCCTTGATGCAAACTCAATATCCGTAGTTGTGCAGACATCAGAGCTTGAATCTGCCTTAAAATCACTCTCAAGACAACCAAAGCTCGTGATAACAGATTCTCAGGCAATTGAGGATGTGGCGAGAATTGTTCCAATGGATATCGACATAACAACCTACTCGATAGTATTCTCGCGGTTGAAGGGTGATTTAATAGAGTATGTCAAGGGGCTTAAATCGCTGAAAGAGCTTAAAGACGGCGATACAATATTCATAGCAGAGGCATGCACTCACCATTCGCAGGCTGATGACATAGGAAGGGTGAAACTTCCGAAGTGGATTGAGAAGTACACAGGGAAAAAACTGAAATTTGTGATGAATCCGGGGCAGATGATACACAAAGACCTTAGTGATGCAAAACTTGTTATTCTCTGCGGTTCCTGCATGGTAAACAGAAAAGAGGTTCTATGCAGGATAGAGACAGCGAAGAGTTATGATATACCTGTCACAAACTATGGAATAATCATATCCCACATACATGGAGCATTGGGGCGCACGATACGGGTTTTTGACGATGTGTACAAAATTTATCAGGAGATTTTCATTGACGGAAAATAAGGCATATTCAAAAAGTGAAATCAGTGAAATGCTTCTTCTTGAAAAAGAAGATGCATTGACTCTGCGCTCAAATGCCAACACTCTCACTGAAGAGCTATTCGGGAAATCCGTATTTGTCAGGGGAATAATCGAGTTCTCAAATGTCTGCGTAAAAAACTGCGCTTATTGCGGGATAAGAAGAGAAAACAGCAGAATGAAGAGGTATCACATCTCAAAGGAAGATTTGAAGAGAATCATCATTGAGGCGCACAAGGATAATTTCAAAACAATTGTGCTTCAGTCTGGAGAAGTTGATGTGTATGACCATGAGATAACTGAAGTGATTGAATATGTCAAATCAAAGTGCGACATTGCCATAACTCTTTCAATGGGAGAAAAGTCAAGGGAGCAGTATCTTGAATGGAAGAGAGCCGGAGCCGACAGGTATCTTTTGAGGATTGAGACGACAAATAAAAGACTCTTTAAAGAACTGCACCCTGATGATGACTTTGATAATAGAATGAAATCCCTGATGACTTTAAAAGAGCTTGGTTATGAAGCAGGCACAGGAGTCATGATAGGCCTTCCCGGGCAGACAACAGAAGATATGGCGCGCGACATACTCTTCTTCAAAGAGAATGATTTTGACATGCTCGGAGTGGGGCCCTTTATTCCCCATCACGACACACCCCTTAAAGATTTTAAATCAACCTCCATGAAAACTGTTCTTAATTTTCTCTCAGCAATGCGCCTTGTCACCTATGACACAAATATCCCCGCAACCACTTCCATGGCTACGCTTGACGCTGAGGGAAGAGAGAAAGCATTAAATGCAGGAGCAAATGTGATAATGCCGAATTACACTCCTCAGATTTACAGAACCTTATACAAATTGTATGACAATAAAATCTGCACAAGCGAAGATGCAGAGAGGACTATGGAACTTACAAAAGCAACTGTTGAAAAAGCGGGGAAGGTGTTGGTGATGGAGCGTGGAGACAGAAGAAAATAAATTGTAATAATAAAATAATTGATTTTTGCGGGAGCGTAAAGGGAGGCAGAAGCCGCCTCATTTTTATTCTTGACTTTTTTCCCATTTAAACTTAAAATTAGAGTGTGTCTAATATAATATATTTTCTTGTGCTATTTATATTTGCTTTCACCCCTCTTAAAGCAGGTCATGAGAAGATAGACCCGCTATTTTTTGCATACACCGCTTCTGATTCATTAGGAGAGATGATTGATTTTGAACTTGTCTCGGATGCTGATAAATTCATTTCCAATCCTATGAAATCGGATGACGGATATCTGCATTTCGACAATGTCATACAAAAAAATAATCTGGGTGAAACAGCGGTTATAGTCAAAGGCAGTCAAACAGCAGTATCATCCTACCTCTCTGAAATGACAATGATTAATGAGTCAATCTTTACAGGATATGCCGGGTATTCTGAGATACTCCAGATGGCCGAAAATCCGGAAATAAAATTTATTGAAATGTCAAAACCTATGTTTCAATCAGCAGACAGCGGAGCATATTACACGAGAATCGGAACAATGAGCTCATACGGTTTCACCGGAAAGAATGTAATACTCGGGTTCATAGACGAAGGATTCTCCCCCGATGAGTTCTGTTTTTACAAAGACGGCAAATCCAATTTCAAGACAGTTTGGAACCAGCACTTTATGCGGCTTCCGTCTCCGGATGGATTCTGTTATGGAGAGGAGCTTGACTCAACTTCTTTCTTGACATATCACATTGAGGACAATACAGGGCACGGAACATCGATTCTCTCCATTCTTGCCGCAAGAAATTCATTGGATGCGCTTGTGGGAGATGCCTCCATTATCGGCGTCTCATGCATTCCGACAACAAAGGGAGTCTTGGACGGCTTTAAATACATTGAAAGCAGAGCGACTGCTGTTAATAAACCTTTTGCCATTATTCTTCCGATGAACCATTTTTGGGGAAGTCATGACGGGAGAGGCCTTCTTGAAGAGTCGATAAATGAAATGTTTCGCAGTGATAAAATCAAAAGGGGGCTCTCCGTTCCTGTGGGTAATTTGGGAAATATGCTACTTCACGCGCAGTCGGATTTGTATTTCTCTGACACTCTCCATGAAATCACAGAAAATCAGATTTTGATTGCTCAATCAGTTAAGAATTACTCTCTGGACATAGATGTCATGATTGAGGGAGGCATTTATATCAGATTTCTTCTCAAGGACAAAGAGGGTCTCTGGAAGAGCAGTTGGATTGACATAGAACAAACGAAAATCGGATACTGCAAAAATTCGGTTTCATACATCGGGTTCGGTTTCAACGAAGAATTGTCTCAGCTTCACATAGTTTTAAATCAAGAGAATTATTCTCTTTTGGGAATAGAGTTTTCAGCGAAAGAAAATCTTTCTTCAATAGAATGTTATGCCGCTCAGGGAGGTTATTTCCTTCAAACATCGGTTTATCCTCACTCAATTTGCGGTGACATGAAAAAGACAATAGCATCTCCAGCTCTCGCCTCTCAGGCAATTTCAAGCGCAGGGTATGTGTCAAGGAGAAAGACAACGGAGAGTTTGATATCTCCGGACACAATCTTTCACATACTTAATTGGTCGGGCAGAGCCGGAGAGGGAATTGTAAAACCCGACCTTTACTCTCCGGGAAAATACATTTTTGCCTATGGAAAGGGATTGTGGGGAGTGGTTTTAAATGACACAGTAAGCGCTTTTCAGGGAACGAGCTATGCCGCCGCATTCACAGGTGCCGCGCTGATACAGCTTCTGCAGTCGGATACATTTCTTGATGTTTCTAAGTTGTACTCTCAACTAAAGAACGGAGCCGATGTTGTTCCGGTCGAACTTAACAGGGGCGAATATACTCCTTCTTACGGGTTTCTGAATGTTTACAACTCATTGAAGAGCCAGACGGTTCTTTCATCAATATGCAGGGTAAGCACTTTCTCCATTGGAGACACATCTGTCGGAATTTGCCTTTCGGACAAAAGCATGACTATAGAATCAATTGAAAAAAACAAAAATGCAGGGCAGATTATTCTGAAAGAAAAATATTTTGCTATTGACAAAAAACCTTATTTAGGTAAAAATATATATGTTTTAACTGTTAAAGACATCTTTGGGAATAAAACAACTGAAACTGTGTTATTTATATTAAGTTCTCAACATTCTAATGAGCCGGTCGCCTATTTTGATTTAACGGGAAGACTGGTTGACAAGAGGTTTTTCAAACAGGGAGTGCTTTTTGAAAAACAAAACAAGAAAGTAAAGAAGATTGTTAAATTTTAGTACGGAGGTTTTATGAAAAAAAATTTGCTTTTCGCGGCGTTCATCGTATTGGCGGGAGTCTCTCTCTTCGCTTATACCGGACCCAATGTATCCACCCCATTAAAACAGGCATCATGGGCCGGCGGAGATGGACAGGTATTGGTGGGAGACAATACAATGTATCTGACATCGGAGAGATTGGTGACAGATGCAGGGTCTTTGACTCTTGACTATATTGAAGATACAAACTTTGCGGTGATGACTTCATATCCTCCAACGGCGGCGCTCGACGGAGTGCAAGTTATAAACGGTTTTATTTCAAATGGAGATACGATATTTGCGTATGGAGGTTTCAGAGCCAATGTTTCATACACTTATAATATGGGAAACAACTGGACAACTTATGACACTCTTCCCGTAAATCAGACCGTATGCACAGTGCTTGATGCTGAGTACATTGACGGAGTCACTTATGCATGCGGCTATTTCGGCGGATTGGCGATGGGATATATCTACAAAAGCGCTGACAAGAAAACATGGATAACGACAGGAGAACAGCCGGTAGGAGTTTCAAAGGCATTTGACATCCTCCATGTCGGAGGAGACACATTCCTTCTTGCAACAGGAGATGATGATGTAACTACAATGGATTTTGACGGAGCAGTATTCCGCTCTTTTGACAACTGCTCAACATGGACTGAGGCGGACACAATAGGATACGCTCTTATCAATGACCTTCTCAGAATATCCAATGACACAATCTTTGCATGCGGAGACAATCTTATTGCCGGACAGCCGATAATGATATCTACGGATGGAGGAGACAATTGGGCTCCCACCGGAACAGTTGACCCTCTCTATGATTCTCTTCTAACTGCGGATGGCACACCCTTCGCAGTTTTAAGCATGTCTCAGATAAATGGGTTTATCTATGCCGGAAGCTGGACAGGAGAGCTTTACAGGTCAAATGACATGGGTGCTAACTGGGAGAAGCTTGATACAACAAATGCTATCTCGGACACATCCGAGGTTCTCGGCATATATTCATTTGATGACAATTCGGTAATTTACGTGGCGACAAGCTTCCCGGGTATTCTCTATAAATCAACAGACGGCGGATTCACAATGGAGTATGCGGATGAGATACCGGGCAACAGAATTGAAGGAATGACGAAGATGGGACCACACACATACGCAATAGGCGCCACAACGACTTCGACAGGAGCCAAAGTATATGTTGATTCATACTTCAAGAGCGGCTATCTTGAATCATCGGCTTTTAATGTTGACCAGTATGATGCAGTTAAGGTCTCCGACTGGTTCCAGCTTTACAAAGTTTTCATCGGAGTGACCAATCCGCGCTTCTCATCATGCACACTTAAAATCAGAACCGCTTCAGATTCACTAATGAGCGATGCTGTTGCATGGGCATCATGCCCCAATTATATTTCCTTGACGAATTTCACAGGAATAACAGGCGGAAAGACATTGGATTCAATAGCTTCACTCACAGCAGGTCAGAGCTACATGCAGTACAGATTTGATTTCGGAACGTCAAAATATGAGATAACAACGAAGCTTGATTCCATCTGGATGCAGAAGGTTTCCGGAGTAGAGGTTGTAAAAACAAACCAATCGTCAAGCGCTTTCTCAATAAAGAAGGTATCCGGAGTTAAATACCTTGTTACAACATCTTCAAAGACAGGAAGCGTAAAGGTTTTTGACATGGCAGGCAGGATGATTTTGAATAATCCAATATCCAACAGCAAAGCAACTCTTGTTCTTGATATTCCTGCAGGAAAATATTCTGTAAGGATATATGATGACAAGTCATTTATCGGAAGTGAACAGATTACTGTTTTGAAATAATTTATCTCCAATGCGCTTCAGGGCGCAGATAAAATTTCTTTAAAAGAGGGGCGAGGAATCGCCCCTCTTTCTTTTTTGCGCACCTGACAAGACAAAATCTTACTCAAAAGTGTCACCCTGAACGCTTCTATGATTATGACTATCGTGAAGGGTCTATCAGTTTATTGATAATTGAAGATTGATTGAGGGGCTGCTGGCGGGTGTAGCGTCGGCTCACACACTCCGCTTCGCCGCTTAATCAAGATGGGATGTTGTGGGGACACACCGTAGGAATGTCCCCAAACCACTTGATGGGCGTCTGCGCGGAGCGTCCTCGCCGACTTGTAGCTTTCACTTTCAATAAGTTATTTAATTG